>NZ_CP098023.1:2912500-3250000 GCF_030440425.1 Microbulbifer sp. MI-G | reverse complement strand
AGCGACAATCCTCCCAGTCAAGTGCGTATCACGCGCCCAAAGGGTTTACTCTTGACTGGGAGGGTTGTAGATGAAATCTATAGCAAAAAGATTCAATGGCTACATTCGAGCTAATCGTACAGTGTCTTTCAGATCCAGTTTGAGCCACAGCATTTCATCCTACCATCCGCTTCACGGGTGATTGCGGATTGCCGTATTCATAATTTTCTCGATATCGTTGACTGGCTCACGCCTTCAATCTCCGTAATCCCTGTTTGGATAAAACCGCTTTTCTTGAGTGACTCAATCTGGCATCTTTGTTTATAGTTCAGCTGCTTGTAGTGTCTCATGGCATATCTCTTGTCGAAGAAAAAGCGCGCAGCCTGCGGGCAACTGCCGCCTTTTCGAGCAGTATTAAGCTATGCACTCACAAGTTGAATCCAGGGATTTATATAAAAAGTCATAAAGGGAAAATTAGCAATGAAGCATCTAATAGGCATTACCTGTACTTTAGCCATGACAATGAGTGCCCAGGCTGCCGATCCTATCCCCGCCACCGCGGATATGCTTATACCACAGGCTCTGACAGCGGTTGCAGGGTCTGATATGGCGCTTGTGAAAGTGCATGAGCGCACTCTCGGAAATGGCACAACCGTCGCCCGCTATCAACAGACCCACAAGGGTATTGCTGTTTGGGGGCAGACGATAACCAGCTCTAGCCAGGGCCTGATGACTGAAGTCCATAACAAGGTTCTCACCGGGCTTGAGCTCGAGGTCCCCAATGTGCGCGCAGGCATCAATGCCAGCAATGCTGTTAGGCGTGCTATGAGCCATCAGGTAGCCATGCGGGCCCAGCAAGGGATGATCCAGGGCGCACGCTCACTTCCTGCCATCAAGCTCGGCGCACAGAACCAGGAAAAAGAGCTGTATGTCTACATCAATGAGCAGGATGAGGCGCGCTTGGCTTATCTGGTGAACTGGGTGGAGTACGGAGAAGCGCCAACCCGTCCGTTCTACTTTATTGACGCCATGACCGGTGAAGTGATCAGGCACTGGGACGGTCTGGCTTTTCGGGATGGCTTCGGCCCCGGCGGCAATGAAAAGACCGGGCGCTATGAATATGGTATCGATTTCCCTGCGATGGAAGTAACCAGAAACTGCCGCATGGATACGGTGAACGTTGAAACTGTAAACATGAATCACTCCACTAGTGACGGCAACGTTTTCGACTTTCCCAAGTGCTTCACCACACATCCAGCCCGCAATACCTTCAAGCAAATCAACGGCGCCTATTCTCCGCTGAATGATGCCCATTTCTTTGGCAATGTTGTCTTCGATATGTTCGATGACTGGTATGACACTTCACCGCTGAGCCAGAAGTTGCGCCTGCGGGTACACTACAGTAACAACTACGAGGGCGCCTTCTGGGATGGCAGGCAGATGACCTTTGGCGACGGTCGTACCGTCTACTACCCACTGGTCAGCCTGGATGTTATTGCACATGAAGCCAGCCATGGCTTTACCGAGAAAAATTCAAACCTCATCTATCATGACCAGCCGGGGGGGATCAACGAATCTTTCTCTGATATTGCCGGCGAGGCTGCAGAGTATTTCCTGACAGGCAGCAATGACTGGCTGGCTGGCGAGCAGATTAAAAAAGGCAGTGGCGCCCTGCGTTACTTTCAAAACCCCACTGCCGATGGCTACTCTATCGATCATGCCAGTGACTACCAAAGTGGCATGAGTGTGCACCACAGCTCCGGTGTCTTCAACCGGGCCTTCTACCTGCTGGCCAACACGCCTGGCTGGAATACTCGCACAGCGTTTGATGCTTTTGTGCTCGCCAACCAGATGTATTGGAACCCAGTCACCGGATATAACCAGGGTGCCTGTGGTGTAATCTCCGCGGCAGGGGACTTGGGGTACAATACGGCAGACGTGATTGCCAGCTTCAATAGGGTGGGCGTTACCTGTCCATAGTGGCCCCATTTATCGAACCCGGATTTTGCACGACTTCAGAGTCAAAACGGCGGAAAGTCTTATCATTGCGGGTGTTTAACACCGTTGAATAAGAAATTCCGCCGTGCCAAAAGGCTGTCAGCCTGAACTCGGTTTTTCATCCCTTGCCCGCCGCTAAATCACCGCAGATTCCACGGGTGGCAATTTGACCTCCAATGCCGGCCTGCTACTTGTGAGAGAGTGCGACCGGTACCCGGGCCTGGCTCGCTCTGTCGCGGATGTTGTCCATGAGCTGCGGGCTCCTGCCCGGGCTGACACAGCACTGAACAACGGGTGTGACAGAGACTGCTGGCAAAGCCGCTTTGTTATTTAAGGGCAGAGGTTTTGCTGCTTGTATTGCCAGGTGCGGGTTTGCATTTTTTGTGCGCTTTATGCCCGGATGCCGATGAGGTCTTTATTTGGCGGATTGGTGCAGTGACTTTTTGCAGGATGTTGCTGTAAAGTAGCTGTGTGCAATTTGAGCACTGGAAATTTTGGCGTGATGCCCCTGGTGGAAGCGGAGATGGAGTGATATTGATAGGTTCGTGAAGGTTTGCCTGTTACTACCGGGCCGGAAGAAAAGAATACCCCTCTCCCAGGACACGCTGTGAATACATCCTTGTAGGCTCGTAATCGGCATCCATGCCTCATACGATCCTGGCAGAGGGGTATTCTTCCCTCCTGCTTTACTAGTATGCTGGCCAGAGCTTGTGTCGAGATGTTTTGAAAGGGTAGGGGGAATTGATGAGAGTGCTGTTAGCGGCTGTGTTGGCCGTGCTGACTGCTGCCGGAGGTGCTTTGGCTTTTGCAGGTGAAGGTGAGGGTGAAGGTGAGGGTGAAGGTGAGACTATCTCTGTCGTCATACCCGAGGGTTATAAGGTGGCATCCACCAGGCGGGAGAAGGGGCTGATCGTTCATCAGATGATTCCGGAAGGGGAGACCCTTGGCAACTGGCAGGAAATGCTGGTTGTGCAGATTTTCCCTTTTGGCGGAGTCGAGATGCTTGAATACGAGGCATTTTACAGGCAGCGTAAGCTTCCCATGTGCGATGAAACCAGTACCACGCTTGTGCAAAAGGGGCGGGAAAATGGCTATGATTTTGCGCTGTTTAATACCTCCTGCAGCACTGCCCCCGCTGCCAGGCGCGAGACGGTGCTGATCAAGGCGATACTCGGGAATGACAGGACCTTCGTTGTCGCGAAGACCTGGCGCTTCGCAGCAGGCGAGGCGGAAATGGCTACCTGGACCCACTATCTGGAAGGGGTGTCCCTGTGTGACAGCCGTATTGCCGGGGTGAAGTGTCCAGAAAACGGAATGGGTGGCGGCTAACGGGTCCCGTGTGCGTTGTTGCGGAAAGCGGGTTCAGCCCCCGCCAAACTCAACGCGGATTCTACGGCATTTTATAGCCGAAATGTTGGCAGGTTTCGTTACACTTTCGTCACGGCGGTTCTTTTTTGTGTTTTTGTGTCGCGCTTGGATTTTAAGGAATGGAACCGCCATTCTGATTTCGGTGAAATCTTCGGACTAGCCAGGTGATGCGCTTCAGATTGGAGCCTAAGCCAGTAACACTGCGCGTGTTACGGGTAATCACTTTTAATGATTTTGCCATTTTCTATCTCAACGTATTCACCGTGCTCTTCATCCCAGGCGCACCGAAATTCCAATATGGGGCCGTGCTGCCGGGTTGGTATCACGATGCTTTCAAGGCACAGTAAGCGGGTCATAAATGTTCTCTGGGTAAAGCTCTTTTTCTCAAGCCATTCTGCCGTCTGGAGTGCATAGTTGTAATGCTTGCCCTCTGCATGGGAGCCGCCATTCCCGAAAGTGTAATTTATAAAAAAGTCAAGAAGTTTCTCTTCATAGGAGTCCGCATTCTGGATTAACTCCATCAAACTTGAGGCGTCGAGCAGATCCTCTTTTTCAGCCCGGTAGTCATGGTAGACTGAAATAGTTGATGTGTGGGGAAGCGGCTTTTCAAAGCGGTGAAGATGTTCGGAATTATCTAAGCTATACTCAGTATATTCTGGACTTTCAGTATCTTCAAAATTTTCAGGATTGCCCAGGTCATAATATTGCTTCCAGCTTTTGCAAATAAAATTCTCTATTTTCGCTTCGTTATCCAAGTCTTTTCTGATTGCGGCATCCAGTTTCATAAAGAAATCGGGGTCAGTTGTCATTAAATCTGTATTCATTGGTTTTTCCTATACAAAATCGGAAGACACCGGTACTGTGGGCTGATTGCCATGTGCTGTTTCACGCAGGCAAACTGTATGATAACAAATTCGGTTTCTGCAATCAGTAGCGTCAAAGCAGAACAAAGGGGGTATGTGTTGTATGCCCCGGTAAAAGTGGATAGTTTTTCAAGCACACCAATAGAATTCCAAATAGATTGGAAAATATGGCACGACATTTATGATCATCCAGGAAGGCACACTCAGGAAGTCAGAACAGCGGTGGGTAGTTCTGTGCACATAGTGATCTGGTGGAAGGACAGGATGCGGATTGAGTTCCCTAAGTATTGATCCTGGGAGTTTAAACCCCGGTTCCTGCAGGGTATTGCGGGTTGAAGCCAACCCAGTCAGACCCTTAAAACAACTGGCGAACACCAGCAGCCAGTGTTGCACCAGTGGTTTGGTGTGGTGCATACGGGCAAGATTCCAGAATCATGGAAGCTATCAACCACGGCGCGATGCAGGGCCAGATGGCAGTCACGGGCTTGCGGGGATATCCAATTGGTATTGGCAGCCAAACCACCGCCAGTGCAACCTGCGGTACCGATACCGTGGGGTGAGTAATGGCATTTGGGCGAGTAAATTTTTATTCCGATGAAACTGTCTGGTGGATTGTTTTTGCGCCAGTTATGGGCAGACTTTCCCCGGTTTCTGTATCGATTGCAGTATACAACCCGGGTTGGAATGCAGTTGTTTTCTTTATCGTGGTATCTTTGCATATACCGGCAGGTCTTCAATCCTGAGGTGCTACACGCGGAAAGACAAACAAAACCAGGAGCAGTTATGAAAGCTTATATCATTGCGGTACTACTTGTTTTTATTCCAGCAGCAGGATTTTCATCGGCAGAACTCACAGGTAATCCCGATGAGCTGAGAAGACTGCTTTATCCCAAGGAAAAAGTGATAACTTTGTATGCAAAAGCCAAAAAGAAAGCCTATACCGATAAGGCCACAATCAGTTTGATTATTACAACAGAAGACAAGCAGCTTTCTGTGGCCATTACTGAAAATGCCCGCTTAAGGACCTCTATCACCGAATCCCTGATGGCAGCCGGTATATCCGGTGATAGTATCAAAAGTGCCAAATTTTCCACCTCTCCACAGTACGGCTGGCTCGGGAAAAAGCCCAGTAGCTATAGCGTAGTGAATCGTATGGCGGTTACCATTACGGATGAATCCCAGCTAAAGGAAGTTGCGGCGGTTGCCGACGCCAAAAAAGAAGTCGAATTTTCCAATACACTCTTTGAGCATACAAAAAAAGAGGCGTTCGAACAGCAGGTAACCGAGTTGGCACTTCAAAAACTGTTAGATAAAAAAACGTTTTTTGAAACCAATCTTGGCATGCAGCTGACGCCGGTTGATATCAGGCTGTTTGAGGTTGAAGAAGCGGCCACACCTGCAGCAATGCAATTGGAAGAGGTGATTGTCACGGCCAGCAGGATTGGCAGTGCCAAACAGGCGGGTGGGGGTGGCTATGCCAGGGAAAGTTCCTTTGATGAAATTGAATATGAAGCCGGCATTTCAGTGGATTTTACCGTGGATTATTCCCCCAGCCATTAACTGGGCAAACAACGAAGTACACAGTGGCGATAAACTGCAATCGCAAACAACCCGTGTTTGACAACAAACTGAACCGGCGGTTTGCCGTGGCACAGCCAGATCAGGCCTACACGAGTGATACCAATGCTTATGGATGCAGGAAGGCCGGCATATGGGGCCAAGGATGAAGGTATCACTGGTGTGTGAGGCCTTGAGAATGGCCATTCAGCAGCGGCAGACCTGATCGTGCATTCGGGTTGCGGTTCACACTATGCCAGCAGGGTTAGCACCGGTGGCAACAGGATCCAGCCTGTTTCGAAGCCCGGCAGGAAGTGTGGCATTACCTCTCTATAGAGGATAACCGCCAACACCTGAACTGGTATCCGGGATACCAGGGCAAACATCACCATGAATCAGAAATGGTAAAAGTGATAAAAGTACCTTAACTGTGGGTACTGAAATGCTGAATCAGGTCATTGATCGACAAAACAGGCCCAATCCGGTAGGTTGCAGTGAACAAGGCCCCACAAAAGCAATGGGGTCCGGATCCTGAAGCAAGTATCAGAAGAGGGTGGTAAGGCCGTGTCACAGTGGATAAAACTCCTGGCACTCGGGGCAGTGCTGTCACTGGCAGGCTGCAGTGGGGCCGGGACGCCAGACTTAAGTGAGAAGAGCATCGCGGAATTGCAGGCGATGATGTCCCGTGGGCAACTGAACTCGGTGCAGCTGGTGGAGTACTACCAGGGGCGCATTGCCAGGTACGATGATGGTGAAAAGGGCTTAAACGCCGTGATTGTGGTCAATCCCGATGCCCTGGATATCGCCAGGCAATTGGACCGGGAGCGCGCACAAAAAGGGAGCAGGGGCCCTCTGCACGGAATCCCGGTACTGCTGAAAGACAATATTGATACCGCCGATAAAATGCCAAACACCGCAGGGTCGCTGCTGTTGAAGGATAATTTGCCCAGGCAGGACGCTCCCCTGGTGGCAAAACTGCGTGCGGCGGGCGCGGTTATTTTGGGCAAGGCGAACCTGAGTGAGTGGGCCAACTTCCGTGCGCACCCATCCAGCAGTGGCTGGAGTGCGGTGGGCGGACAGGTTCTTAACCCCTATCAGGAGGGTGCCAACCCCTGTGGTTCCAGCGGCGGTTCCGCCGTGGCCGTGGCCGCGGATCTGGTAGCGGTATCAGTGGGCACCGAGACCGATGGCTCGCTGACCTGCCCGGCAGCCATTAACGGCATTGTCACTATCAAGCCAACCCTGAACCTGATCAGCCAGGATGGCATTATCCCTATCGCCCATAGCCAGGACACCGCCGGGCCCATGGCGCGCACCATTGCCGACGCTGCCCTGCTGCTGGAATCCATGACCGACACCAAGGTGGACTACAGCTCAGCACTGCAGAAAGACGGCTTGCGTGGAAAGCGTATTGGTGTGGTACGCAATCTGATGGGCTACGACCAGAACCTGGACAACACCTTTGATGCGGAATTGAAAGCGCTGCAGGCACAGGGCGCGGAGCTGGTCGACAGCTGTGATATCGCCACTGTCGGGCAGTTTTCGGAACAGGAATTCACCGTCCTGTTAGCGGAGTTTAAGGCGGGTATCAATGCGTACCTGGAGCAGGCAGACCTGCCTGGGGTGCATAACCTGAAAGCGCTGGTGGAGGGCAATAAGCAGCTTGCGGACAGGGAGCTTGTGCACTTCGGGCAGGAGTTGTTCGAGTATGCACTGCAAGCCCCTTCACTGACAGATTCCGCCTATATACAGGCGCAGGAAAGTGCCAGGCGCCTGGCCGGTAAAGAGGGGATTGATGCTGCATTGGAACGTTGCGATGTGGACCTGTTGATTGCCCCGACTGTAGGGCCAGCCTGGCAGACCAACTATGAGCGTGGCGATCAATTCGAAGGCTCGGCCAGCAGCCCGGCTGCGGTAGCCGGCTATCCGCATATTACCGTGCCAATGGGTTTTGTGGAGGGATTGCCGGTCGGGCTCTCCTTTTTTTCCGCTGCCAATACCGAGTCGCTGTTGATCGAAGCAGCCTACAGCTATGAACAGGCAACGCATCACCGTATTGCGCCAACCCTGGAGTGGATCTCCGGCGCCGCTGAAACTGAGTGAGTGGATGTGCGAAATTCGGTGGGATCATCCTGGTAAGTGCTTTCCAGCCCAGGGCTTGCCAGGCCAGTCGATATGCCGTAGCCACCGGGTTGCCACTCCTGAACCGCTTGTAAAGCTGTAAACAGGTGCTTGCCGAACCAACCGTAGCCTAGAGTTTTATTCGCTTGCTCAATGTCTGCGCCTCACCAACCCCGCTCTGGCTATGTCGGGATCGTCACTCCCCACGCTGTTGCACAATTTCTGCTTGTGGCAGCGCAGTAAACATTCTTTTGGGTAGTGTGTAGCGTTTCATTTTGCGACCCTGGAATTGCCCAAATTACTGGTCATCCGATTCCGCCTAAAGCCGAATCGGCAACGACAGCGGTCAAATCGAGAATAGCGGTTGCGCGTTTGGCATTCCGGTCCCTGTGGTCTATGGTGAGGGTTTATGGAATGCGTTCTGGGGGGGACACAACCGTGAAGAGAAGGGAATTTCTGCAGCGGGCGGGGCTGGCAATCGGTGCCGTCACATTGAGCGGCACCGGCGCAGCGCAAGCTGTCCCGACAAGCATCGGCACCGCCGCGACAAATTGGGACGCATTCCGCGACCTGTTTCCATTGACCCGTGACTACATCCAGTTGGCAACGTTTCTACTGGCTTCCCACCCGCGCCCGGTTGCCGAGGCCATCGAAACCCATCGCAGGGCCTTCGATGAGAACCCCGCCGAGTACTGGCACCGCCACTACAAGACCATCGATGGCAAGATCACCGACAGCGCGGCGCGCTACATGGGCGGCACCGGCAGTCACATCGCCCTCACCGACAGCACCACCATGAGCTTGGCCATGGTTTACAGCGGCCTGCAACTCGCCCCCGGTACGGAGATTCTGCAAACCACCCACGACCATTATTCCACCGATTTATCGCTGCAGTTGCGCGCCAAGCGCACCGGGGCCAGCGTTCGCCGCATCTCATTGTACGACGACCCGGCCCGGGTATCGGTGGACGGCGTCTGCAGCCGCTTGCGCGATGCCCTCCAATCCGAGACCCGGGTCTTCGCCTGCACCTGGGTGCACTCCTCTACCGGTGTCAAGCTGCCGATCAAGGCCATGTCCACCGTCATCGACGAGATCAACTCCAAGCGCGACAAGGGCGACCAGATTCTGTTCTGCGTGGACGGCGTGCACGGGTTCGGTGTTGAAAATCAGGACGTCAGCCAACTGGGCTGCGACTTCTTTATGGCCGGCACCCATAAGTGGATCTTCGGCCCGCGCGGCACCGGCGTCATCTGGGGCAACGAACGCGCCTGGTCTTTGACGCGCCCCGTGATTCCCAGCTTTAGCGAGAGCTACAGCGTCTGGCTGGGCCTGACCACGCCGGATCAGGTGCCGGTAGGCCAGCACATGACCCCGGGGGGGTTCCATTCTTTCGAGAGCCGCTGGGCCCTGCCCGCGGCCTTCGACCTGCACCTCGCCGTGGGCAAGGCGCGGGTGCAGGAGCGCATCCACGCCCTGAATACACAGACCAAGCAGGGACTCGCCGAGCTGGATCACGTCAAGCTCTATACGCCGATGTCGCCGGAACTGTCATCCGGCCTGGTATGTTTCGATGTCGATGGCATACCCCAGGTGGAGGTCGTCAAACGCCTGCGCGACAAAGGGATCATTGCCAGCGCTACGCCCTACCGCAAATCCTACGCCCGCTTCGCACCGAGCCTGCTCAACGCCCCGGCAGAGATTGACACGGCCGTGGCTGAAGTGAAGGCGATGGCTTGAAGCGCACAGGAGTTCCACGCCCCCCCGGTGTGCGAGCGAAACGTCATACCCGAGTCCAATGGGGTTGCCGTGGATTCCCTGTCGCAGTTGGGGCAAATGTGAATTCGCTAGCCGTTAAGTTTTAGTGCTTCTATTTGAGTAATTTTTCCTGGCAGCAGGGTCATTCTATCGTATTACCCGACACTTAAGATTGCTGGCCATTTTTCCATTGGTGTTTCTGCCAAATCATTCATCGTAGAATTTGCTGAAAAAACAGCATTACCGACTTGGTGCTGTATATAAAAAGGAAAAGATTACAAGAATTTTGTATTTTTATTAGACGGCTAAAACTCAAAAATAGCTGTTCACCCTGATTTTTTATACTGGAATATGCGCGCAGCGAGCATTCAAAAGGGGGAGGCTGTCTTTGTCAAAAAAAGCAGGAGTATGTGTGTTTTTTACTGTGCTCAGTAAGCTTTTAACTATGTTCATACATCATGCCCCTTTTCTGGATAAGGCTTGCTGTTTAATCGATTCCTCGTGTGAGCGCCAGTGGGTCTGCACAAGCACATTCTTTACATGGGTGAGAGTAACGGTTTTCTGAATCTGTTTTGCCGCCTCGATCAGATTGCTGTAGTTGGTCACCCCGAGCGTTAGAGTCGCTATCAATCCGTACACTAGAAGCTGGATCTGGTGGGGTTTGCTTAGATTAACCGGGATTGACCAGACAAGTAAAAACCCCGGAAACTCCACGTTTGCGGGGCTTTTGTGGGCTGTCTGAGACAGCGATTTGGTGGTGGGGAGGGACATGGGTTCAGTTCCCTATATCTCAACCGGTGAGGTCTGAGACCAGCTCCTTTGGGTGATTGCGGGTTCAAGCCAAAAGAGAAGGATACTCTTGAATCGTGGCCGCATAATTCTTGGCAAATGATAACAGGCGTAAAGGTATATCTTCAAAGTATCTCTTGAGCGGAGTGTATTATTATTTATTCCCTCCTCTTGGCAAGGGCCATGTTCTCTCAGCAGCTACCAGTGGTTCTTATCGATTGGTTCTTGAAAGCTGTGAAGTATTGGCTGGTACCGAAGTGCCGATTTGTTCTCCGATTCGCGTAGAGAGCTGATGCTCCATGACTGGAAATTGTCTAGAGGTTGATTCGAAGAGTCATTTATGTGAATCAGTTCTCGCTCCCCTCGGCTTGTGAGTACAACTAAAAAATAGTTTAGATAGATATTTGTTGTCTATTTGATTTATAGTGTGCGCAAATTATCATCCTTAGCCTACAAAAATCCAAGATGATTCAGATAGAACAAGGCTGTAGTAGGGAGTAAATATTGGAGTTGGTAGTAAAAAGAAAGGAAGGTCTTTCCTGTCTGTCCCTTATTGCGAGATTTAATCAGCTAGCAGTGGATCTTGAGCAGCTAAAGCGTGAATTTCCTGATCAGGATATGAAGGTTCATGAGGTCGTTAAAGTTGCAGATTTTCTCGGCCTGAAAGCTAAGTTATATCAGTGTAAGCGCGAGAAGCTTTCGGATTTACCTTTTCCGGTATTGTTGTTGAATCCGAAGGGTAATTGTGTGGTTCTTGGCGGGATTCGTGATGGAAAGGCTCTGTTGCAGCGGGCTGGAGATTCGAGTCCGAGCACGGTTCCCGTTGAGGATCTCTTCGTTGCAGGATCCAATCACATCGCCTTATTTTTATTCCGCAAAAAGGGGTTTCTCTCTTCAGTTCAGAAAAAATTCGATATTTCCTGGTTTATTCCTTCAATTTTAAAGTATAAGAAATTGCTCGGGCAGGTATTGCTCGCCTCTTTTTTTATACAGATGTTCGCACTGGTTACCCCGCTTTTTTTTCAGGTGGTCGTAGATAAGGTTCTCGTGCACCAGGGATTGACAACGCTGGATGTGATGGCATTGGGCTTTCTGGTTGTCTGTATTTTTGATGTGCTGCTCAATGGATTGAGGACCTATCTCTTTAGTCATACATCCAACCGTATTGATGTTGTACTGGGTTCCCGCCTGTTTGAGCACCTGTTGCGGCTGCCAATCGCTTATTTTCAAAGCCGTCGTGTCGGTGACACAGTTGCCAGGGTAAGGGAGTTGGATTCTATTCGCCAATTTATTACTGGTTCTGCCCTCACATTGTGCGTAGACCTCTTCTTTACGTTGGTGTTCTTTGCAGTAATGTTTCTTTATAGCCCAACATTGACCTGGATAGTTCTGGGTTCTTTGCCATTTTATGTGCTCCTTTCAATTATTATTACCCCGATATTGCGAAACAGGCTGCACGAAAAATTCAAGTTGGGTGCTGAGAATCAGTCGTTTTTGGTGGAAGCCTGTAATGGAGTGGAGACCCTGAAGAGTATGGCGGTGGAGCCGCAGATGCAGCGTCGTTGGGAAGAGCAACTGGCGGGCTATGTGAATGCTTCATTCAGAGCGCTGAATTTGGGCAATATCGCCAGCCAGATAGCAAGCCTGATCAACAAGCTGGTGACAATAGGCATTCTATGGGTGGGTGCCCGTTTGGTGATTTCAGGTGAACTCAGTGTTGGTATGCTGATTGCTTTTAACATGATTGCCGGGCGAGTGAGCCAGCCAATCCTCAAGTTGGTGCAGCTATGGCAGGACTTTCAACAAGCGGGCATTTCCATCAAGCGCTTGGGGGATATTCTCAATACGCCCAAAGAGGCCGGGCATGATCCCAACCGCACAACGCTGCCAGACATTCGTGGTGAGATCCGCTTCGAGCATGTGAAGTTCCGCTATGCCCCTGATCGTCCACTCGTGATTAATGATATCCACCTTACCATAAGCCCGGGTGAAGTGGTTGGTATTGTTGGGAAGTCGGGCTCGGGCAAGAGCACCCTGACCAAGCTTGTGCAGCGCCTGCATGTGCCGGAAGCCGGGCGGGTGTTGGTTGATGGTGTTGATTTGGCTCTGGTAGACCCGGCCTGGTTGCGCCAGAGAGTCGGGGTGGTATTGCAGGAGAGTTTTCTGCTCAACCGTACAGTAAGAGACAATATTGCCCTGGCAGATCCGGGTGCGTCAATGGACAAGGTGGTTGCCGCGGCAAAACAGGCCGGAGCCTATGACTTTATTCTGGAGTTGCCAGAGGGGTTTGACACTGTGGTCGGAGAGCAGGGCAGCTCTCTTTCCGGTGGGCAGAAGCAGCGTGTGGCCATCGCCCGTGCGCTGATGGCCGATCCCAGAATATTGATCTTTGATGAGGCCACAAGTGCATTGGATTATGAATCGGAAGCAATAGTACAGGCCAATATGCGCCAGATTTGCCAGGGGCGCACTGTACTGATCATTGCTCACCGTCTGTCGGCGGTTCGGGATGCAAATCGCATTGTTGTGATGGAGCAGGGACATATTGTTGAACAGGGTGGGCCCAAGCAGTTACTGCAGAAAAAAGGCCATTTTGCCCGACTCAATGCCCTGCAGTCTGGCCTGAGGAAGGTGGTATGAGCCGTTGGCGCTCCTTGTTGGACTTGCGCCGATGGATACACAGGCGCGATCCGACCCTGGATTTTGTCCCCGCGGCGCTGGAGGTGGAGCAGTCGCCGCCAAATCCTCTGGGTTTGTGGCTGATCAATACTGTTTGTCTGTTTTTTGCCATGGCAGTTCTCTGGGCCATCTTTGGCAGGATTGATATTGTCGCCGTTGCAGAGGGGACCGTGATTCCAGACGGTAAAGTCAAAACCATCCAGGCAAAAGAACTGTCTGTGGTCAGGAAGATCCATGTTGAGGAAGGCAGTCAGGTACGAGCCGGTGATCCCCTGATTACGCTCGATGCCACCAATGCCACAGCCGACAGGGAGCAGCTGATAAGCGAGTTGGAAGTATCCCGTGCCCGTTTGGTGCGGGAGCAGGTGTTTAATGCCTATTTATCCCGATTGCGAAAAGAGCGGGTTAGCGCTATGGATATGGCCCTGGGGGAACTTGAAATAGGCCTGGCCCAGGCCGGTGTGTTGCAGCAATTGCCTTTTCAGCGCACTTTGTTGAGCGGATATTTCTCCGACTACCTGTCAGAGGTGGATCTACTGGAGCAGCAGAGGAGCTCCAAACAGAAGGAACTCGGTATGTCCCGCGCGCTGGTACGGAAAGCGGAAAAGACACTGCCGATTTTAACTGAGCGTACCAATTCCCTGCGCAAGTTACTCGATCAGGAGATGGTCGCCCGAGACAGATACCTGGAGTTGGAGCAGCAGCGCATTGACGCAGAAGAGGAACTGGTGCTGGAGCGGGAGAGAATCGGTCAGTACGAGTCTCAGTTACAAGAGCTCAATCTGCAAGCTTCGGCCCTGCTGAATAACGCCTTGTATAAAAGCTATTCTCAGCAGGAGGAGCTGGAGCGCACCCTCGCGGCACAAGAGAAAGCGCTTGCCAAAGCCAGGCTGCGCAGCGAGCAACAGGTTATTCGTGCCCCCATTGCTGGCACTGTGCAGGAACTGGCAATCCATACGGAAGATGCTGTTTTGGAGCCCGCCCAGGCATTAATGCAGATAGTACCCGCAGGTAGCCGCTTGCAGGTTCAGGCCTGGGTCTTAAATAAGGATATTGGCTTTGTCAAGGAAGGGCATCCAGTCACCGTCAAGATATCCACTTATAATTTTACCAAATATGGCACCGTTTCCGGTGTGGTCACCAATCTATCGAAGGACGCGGTAATGAATGAGGAGCAGGGCTACCGATATCTGTGTGATATCGAACTCGATACCCAGATGCTGAAACAGTCGGGTCAAGGGGCGCTGCCGTTGCGGGCAGGTATGCATGTAGTGGCTGAATTAAAAACCGGTAAAAGGAATATTTATGAATATTTTACCAAGCCGGTACGGGAATCCCTGGCCAGTAGTTTTACTGAGCGATAAGGCTACTTAGGTCTGCATGCAAAACCTGAAATTAATCTTTATGACTGTACTGAGGACGTTATGTCCAGAAAATATTTTTCTCTTTCGTTAAAAATATTTGCTCTTTTGCTGTTGGTTATTATCTTCGTTGTTGCTTTGTATAAAGCAGATAAGAAGGGCAGTAAACCAGATATTGTTGAAGACCTGCCGCCAGTGGCCACTGTTGAGTATTTGAACCCTACCGAAGAATTTCCTCATGGGCGGCTGGAGAAATACCACTATCGTTACGGTACCCTAACCATAGATAGGAGTTTTGCTGCATATGGTAGCCTAAGCGAAGATGGGCTATTTGCTGAAATAAATGTGGCTTGGCCAGGATTAAAAGATGCGAAGCATTATTTTGCTTCAGATAATCGGTTGAGGATTATGTTCGAGATAAATCGCAAGCCTACAGCTGAATTTCGAGATGTATATGATACTGTTTACAAGGACTTGGATGCCTTTGGTGGTCGGGATTATAGTTATATAGATTTTATTGGTTATAGGCGAAAGAACGGCTGGGTCTATATTGCTTCCGACTCTGAGTTGAAAATGCCGCAGCATACACCAGTGGCGATATATTGTTCAGATCATACAACTATATCTTTGCCTTCTGATCGGAGGGTTGAGCGTTGCTTTTATGCTTTTGTGTTTGATAAAGATTTAAAGGCTGGGGTGCGTTTTAGTAAGCCTCTGATGGAAAATTTTTTTCAGGTCCATAAAGATCTAACCACTTTTTTGGAGTCAATAAGGGAGAGTAACTAATGGCTTTTGTTTTTAATAAAGATCAGCGGCAAAGAATTAAAGCGACAGTTGATAAAGTAGTAGAAAATGATCTGGCGTGCTGGAGCCCGCCCAGGATTAATGCAGATAGTACCCGCAGGTAGTCGCTTGCAGGTTCAGGCCTGGGTTTTAAATAAGGATATCGGTTTTGTGAAAGAGGGGCATCCAGTCACCATCAAGGTATCAATCAACAATTTTACCAAATATGACACCTTTTCCGGTGTGGTCACCAATCTATCGAAGGACGCGGTAATGAATGAGGGGCAGGGCTACCGATATCTGTGCGATATCGAACTCGATACCCAGATGCTGAAACAGTCGAGTCAAGGGGCGCTGCCGTTGCGGGCAGGTATGTATGTAGTGGCTGAAGTAAAAACCGGTAAAAGGAATATTTATGAATATTTTACCAAGCCGGTACGAGAATCCCTGGCCAGTAGTTTTACTGAGCGATAAGGCTACTTAGGTCTGCATGCAAAACTTGAAATTAATCTTTATGACTGTACTGAGGACGTTATGTCCAGAAAATTTTTTTCTCTTTCGTTAAAGCTATTTGCTCTTTTGCTGTTGGTTATTATCTTTGTTGTTGCTTTGTATAAAGCAGATAAGAAGAACAGTAAGCCAGATATTGTTGAAGACCTGCCGCCAGTGGCTACTGTTGAGTATTTGAACCCTACCGAAGAATTTCCTCATGGGCGGCTGGAGAAATACCACTATCGTTACGGTACCCTAACCATAGATAGAAGTTTTGCTGCATATGGTAGTCTAAGCGAAGATGGGCTTTTTGCTGAAATAAATGTGGCTTGGCCAGGATTAAAAGATGCGAAGCATTATTTTGCTTCTACTAAAGATAGTCGATTGCGTATTATTTTTGAAATAAATAGAGATAGTGAGCATAATTTTCGAGATGTTTATGGTGCAAACTTTAAATTTTTAACCCCGAATGTGACACGTTCTCACAGATATCCAGGATTTGTTGGTTATAAAGTAAAAGACAATAAATGGCTGTATATTGCAACTGATCCAAAATTAGTGATGCCTCAGGGAATGCCTGTTGCGATCTCATGTTTTATAACTGAGCTTAAGGGTCGCCCTATAATTCACTTAAATGGGAATTGTCGTTACAATTTTCTATTTGATAGTGATCTGGTGGCGCAAGTCAGATTTAGTGAGTTCCTTATGAAAGATTTTTTTCAAGTCCATAAAGATCTAACCACTTTTTTGAAGTCAATAATGGAGAGTAACTAATGGCTTTTGTTTTTAATGAAGATCAGCGGCAGCGGATTCAAGCGGCAATCAATGAAATAGAAGATCAAGGTCTAGATAACTGGGAGCTGGCCTATAAGGCTGTGGTGGATGTGCTTGATGAAGCCCTTGGAACCAGGGGAGCGGTGGCTCCTGAAGATAGGTCTTATGTTGATGCCGTACATGTGTGGTTTAAGGGTGCTGTCCTGGTTAATACCGGAGTAGGGATTTTTTCCACGCTGATAAGAACTTACACAAAAAGGCAGTTGGAGCTTCATACCGGAAATACCTACAGTGATGAGCAGGTGAAAGGTAGAATGCAGAATGCTTCAAATGCTATTGCGAAAAGTGTGATTGAAAAAGGTATCCTTGACAGTGAAGAGGGTCACATACTTCCAAGAATGAATGTGATTGCAAAGCGAGATGCTGCTCAAGCCCTGGATATAGTATTTGACTCTATTGATCCTTCAGATTCTGCCAGAAATCACTTAGCAGAAGGAGGGGCAGCCTGGTCCGGGGCTATTTTATTTTCCATGTTTAATCAGCCGGGTTCGCCAACTGATGAGAGTGGCAGGCTTTTGTCCGTTGGGGATAAAAAAAGCTTCGATACGCTGGACGATTTTCGGAATATATTATTTGCTATTGAAGCTTTTTCAGTGGCGGCAAAAGAGGCTTGGGATTCTGTTGGTCCCTTTAGTGAACCTATTCGTTATGCTGATGCTGAGATCTTGGCTGACCTACTATCTTTGGATCGTGAATCTCCTTTAGGAATATTCGATGAAATTGCAGATATATTTAGTCGTGGTGCAGATCTCGCTGGTCCTGCATTGGCGGAGTGGACATGGAGTTCTCTGCTAAGAGGTATGATGTCTGGAACTGCAGCTTCTGAAGCGTTTAGCCAGGTTGCGGAATTTAATATCTACGAGCTTGTTGACAAGCTGGGTGAGTTGTATGGGTTTGAAACCAACACAAGAAGTCAGGCCGATTTTCAAGCTAATGCGAGTGCGCTATTTCATAAAATAAAACAGCAGGGTGATTTAAGTTCGGATTTCAATCTCCTCTCTGGCATGTCCGCTGATGAATTGGCTTCTAAAGCTGAGGAAAGCATTGCCTACCGCTACGCCCTGCATAATTTAGCGCCTTTTGTTCTTGGTGATGATGCGAGCGCTTATTCTGATCATAATCAAAATGGCCAGCTGGATCTTTACGATCCAAATATCGAGCAGGGCCAGATAACGGAAATGTATCTACAGGATAAAGCGAAGATGCTGTCTTTGCTGATAGAGAAAACGATTACGGAGTTAACGCCGAAGTCCGGTGAAAGGTCAGAATACCGTGATATTGCCAGTAAGACCATTGTATCTGTAGATTCCACATCCAGTGAATCGGCAAAGCAGTATGTGTTTGGGAGTAAGTCCGGTGAATCCATAGAAGGGTTGGATAATGATGATCATCTCTATGGGATGGATGGGCGCGATACGCTAAACGGGAAAAGAGGGAATGATTACCTGGAAGGCGGGCTCGGCGGCGATACCTATGTCTTTTCTTATGGTGATGGGAATGATGTTATTCTCGATATTTCCGATGGTAACACCATCATCATTGAAGGGGAAGCGCTTGGCGATTTGACCGGCGCCTCCTTTGCCAATGAAGTCTATGAAAACGACAATGGGGATATCAAGCTTGTTGAATTGGACAATGGGTTTGTGATTACCTATAAAAACGATGCGGGAGAAACTGGTACTATTACTGTGGATGGTGAAGTCGAAGACTTTGGTATTTCGCTAAATGACTATGAAGAGGAGGATACTGACCGACCTGGCAGTCCTTCAAATATGCTTCGAGTAGGTTCCGGACTTTATAAAAAAGGTGATATAACATATCACTTTTCATTTGATTATGGGCCTAGAATTTCTGGTGACTCACAGGAAAATAATTATGACCCAATCTATTTTGATGCGGATCTAATATCCAATAAACACTATAGATTTGATCCAAAAGAAAAAAATGGTAGAGCGGGCAGTTGGTATTTCATAGGTGGTGATAATGACGATACGCTAATCTCTGGCGTAAATACTTATAATCCTCACTTTTCCGGTAAAGCAGGTAATGACACGATAATTATTGGTAGCTTGGCCTGGAGCTGGGCTGCGGGTGGGGTTGGTGAGGATTATCTGGAGCACGCTGGTGGTGATACATTTATGTGGGGAGATCTCATTTGGTCACCAGATACAGAAAGTGAAGGGGATGCCGGCGCTGATGTGCTTATTAGTCATGCCAGTGGTGAGGTCTCTATGGATGGTGGAGGCCATGACGATATTCTTATTTCAACTGGCGGAGATGATGCTCACCTTGCCGGTGGTAGTGGTTCAGACTATCTCCAGAGTGGGGGCGGAGATGACCATCTCCTTGGGGATGGAGCTTTGATGATAGACGATTATACAGGCTATGAGGGAAAAGATTTTTCGTTTAAAGCATTTATGGATCTTCAAAATATTCATGATCGGAGTAAAAAGTACGACGATATTATTGATGCTGGCCAAGGTGATAATTTTGTGGTCGGTGGGGCTGGTAGTGACACGATTATTACCGGTGACGGAAATGATGAAATTTTTGGGGATATACCTCATGCGGATACATTGCCGAATTGGGAGGGAGAGCCAATACAGACTATTCCTTTGGATATGCATGGGGTCGATGTGATCTATGCGGGCGCCGGTGATGATCTGATTTTTGGTGGCGGTGGTGCCGATATGATCTATGCTGGCGCTGGTAATGATAAGGTCTGGGGTGATGACCCCCGGTTCGAGGATCTTGAAAATAACGACTATATCGACGGTGGGGAAGGTGACGATCTGTTGGTTGGTGGTAAGGGCGAGGACACCCTGCTCGGTAGTGAAGGTGAGGATGAACTCCACGGGCAGGAAGGCTCGGATCGTCTGGAGGGAGGGGCGGATTCTGATGCTCTGTATGGCGGCGAGGATGATGATGTCCTGCTTGGTGGTGAGGGGGATGATCAGCTCCAGGGGGCGGCAGGTAATGACTATCTGGATGGTGGGGCTGGGGATGACCATGTTCAGGATTACTGGAATTCACAGAGTGGCGATCATAATACGTTACTAGGTGGTGCTGGAAATGATGTACTTCACTCCGGCAATGGTACCGATTGGCTGTATGGCGGCACTGGAGCAGACTTATTGTTTGGAGGGGGTGGTGATGACACCCTGTCAGGGGACTCTGGAGCAGATATTCTTGTTGGCCAGGGAGGGAATGACTGGATCACTGGTGGGCAGGGCAACGATTATATGTTCGGCGGTGCTGGCGATGATACGTATAGTTTAAGCGTCGGTGAGGGCTTCGATAATATTAATGATAGCTCGGGCAGAAATACAGTGCATATCAGTGGCACTTCCGCGGCGAGCAGTCGTATCTACCAGCTTGGAACCTCCCTGATAGTGCACTACGGTGCAGGAAGCGGGGTTTTCCTCGCTGGCGGTTCTACAGAGATTTACCTGGATGGAGAAAAGTTAAGCAATAATGATATTACCGCGCGCTTGCAATATCAGCGCCTTGAATATGTTGTGGGTATGCAAGTAGCTGGCTCGGGTAGCAGGAATTCAGGAATAGCTTCCCGCGCGTTCTTCACGGCCAACGAGCTAACCGAGGGTCCCGAAGGCACTGCGAATGAGGATGCTGAAGCCGAAAGCGGTTCCACGATCACTGCCTGGTATGCCGGCCAGTTGATCGCGGTGGATTCTACAACCGAAGGAGTTGATCCCCTCGACCCCGCCACCTGGCTACAAAGAGGCGCCACCTCTTTAACGGGAGTTCTCAGCTATTACACCACTGAAGCCGGCGAGGTTATGGCCGGGATTCCCGCTGGAGATGGTACCTATCTGGCCCCTGCGGGCGCGGCCATGGAGCATGTGCTGTTGCCGGACGGCACTGTCCTTTCCCGTGAGCCCAACTTTGCTACGGAAGCCGATCTGGTAGCAACGCCGGGTGAAGTGTTCAATCTGCCCGAAGGTGCGGTGGGGGATACTTCCGGTATGAATGCCGATGACGAGATCATTGATGGAACCGTTCTGGATGACACGCTTTCTGGTGGCACCGGTATGGATTTGATTCGCGGCGCAGCGGGCGTGGACAGCATTGATGGGGGTGAAGGGAACGATATTGCCTTTGGCGGAGCGGGGGGTGACACCCTGCTCGGTGCCGGCGGTGATGACTTCCTGTATGGCGATGAAGGTGCAGATACTCTACAGGGCGGTGAAGGTGATGATTACCTGGGTGGTGGTGCGGGTGAGGATCATCTCCAGGGCGGCAATGGCAATGACCTGCTGGTGGGGGGGGCGGGCAATGACATCCTGTCCGGTGGTGCGGGTTCGGACAAATACTATTTTGCATCCGGGCATGGGCAGGACACCATTGATAACAGTGGGGATAGCGGCTTTAGCACTATTGCCTTTGCCGATGAAATCAGCCCCTATGGTGTTGAGGTGCTTCGCAGTGGTGACGACCTTATTCTTGAGGTCGGCGAAGCCGGCGATTCAGTGACGGTTACCGATTTCTTTGTCAACGATGCATCTACGGTTAATGCGATTGATCAAATTGAATTTTATGGTGGCGATACGGTTTGGAGTGTGGACCATATCAAAGCCCTGGCACTGATCGGGGATGATAAGGATAACATCCTGCGAGGGTACAACAACAGTGATGACACCCTTATTGGTGGTGCCGGTAACGATGTGCTCACCGGCGGCGCTGGCCAGGACCGCCTGGAAGGTGGCAGAGGGGATGATACCTTGCAAGGTGGTTCCGGGGATGACGTCTACCAGGTCAATCTGGGCGAAGGCCACGATCAGATTATTGAGGCAAGCGGGGAAAGCAACCAGCTGCAGTTTGGCGCAGAAGTACTTCCAGAAGCTGTGAAGGCCATACGCACTGGAAACGACCTGGTGCTTTCTGTTGATGCTGGAAGCGGTTCGGTGACCGTGGCCAATTATTTTACGGCTGCAGGCGAAACGGTTTCTTTAATTGGCTTTGCCGATGGAACCAGCTGGGACTCAGCCCAGGTGAGACAATTGGTGCTAACAGGCACAGAAGCCGCAGATACCATTGCCGGTTATGAATCGGATGACACTCTTAATGGAGAGACAGGCAATGACCTGCTCACAGGTAATGGTGGCAGCGACACCTATCTGTTCTCCACTGGGGATGGTCAGGATCAGATTGTGACTGGAGAGCAGGACACGGCAACGACAGAAACGATTCGTTTTGATGATACGGTCATGGAGTCCTCCGTCTCTGTTGGTCGTAGCGGAAATGATATCGTTCTGCATTACGGTGCGGAAGACTCGGTAACCGTGAAAAACTTCTTTGTTGCCGAGGGTGCCTCTGTTTCGGCGGTCGATCGCGTGGAATTCAGCTCCGGAACGGTATGGACACTGGAGGATCTGAAGGCCAAAGTTCTGATCGGTGATGCTGGGTCCAATACCATTGAGGGATATAGCTCAGGGGATCTCCTGATTGGTGATACCGGCAATGACACCCTGCGGGGTGGTAATGGTAACGATACTTACCGTTTCTCTGCCGGTGATGGCGCTGATCTGATAGAAGATACGGCAGGTGAGCAGGATCGCATCGCATTTACCGATGTGAATCCTGAGGAGGTTCTGCTGCGCCGGGATGGCAATGATCTAGTCATTACCAATACCACGAATTCAGACACTATTCGCGTGCGTGACCAGTTTGCGACCATGGCAGCGGTGGTGAGTGCATCAGGAATCAACAGTATTGCCTTTGCCGACGGTTCAGTCTGGGATTACGAGCAAATCAAACAGGGGGCACTGGCCGGTACAGATAGTGCGGACGATATTTTTGGTCATGCAGATGGGGATAACATCCATACTGGTGAAGGCGATGATACTGTCCATGGTGGTCTGGGCAATGACCGTATTTACGGTGAGCTTGGAGCGGACACCCTTTATGGGGATGCCGGCGATGATACCGTTTTTGGCGGAGCTGGTCAGGATCAACTGTTCGGTAACAGCGGTAATGATGAAATCCATGGTGGCGAGAATGCCGATACTATTTACGGAGGCAACGGTAATGATCTTCTCCATGGCGATCAAGGTAACGATGTTATCGAAGATTACTCAGGGGTAAATACGCTGTATGGCGGAATTGGAGATGACCAGCTTAGTGGCAGAGGTGACCTGTTTGGAGATGCTGGTGCGGATATGTTGACGGGCACCGGCTTGTTAAATGGTGGTGATGGCGACGACCATATTAGTGGCGAAGGGAGCGATACCCTGATTGGCGGTGCAGGTAATGATGTGATTTCTGCTTTCAGCGACGCTTTTACCCAAAATAACAATATTCTTGAGGGCGGTACTGGCAACGATACTCTGTTCGGTGGGTTTGGTGATGATGAATATCGTTTTAACCTGGGTGATGGGCAAGACATTCTCACCGAGCGTCGCGCGGGAGAGGACTGGAGCAATGTGGATGCCTCATCGGATACGATTCACTTTGGTGTCGGCATTTCCCAGGCGGATTTGGAGTTCGAGCGCCATAACAATGACCTGCACATTACTCATGGCAATGGCACTGATGCGATTCGTATTACTGACTGGTATAGCGGACTGACGGATCATCATAAAGTTAATGCAATACGCTTCGATGATGGCTCCAGCCTTGATCTGGCAGGAATTGAAAGCCTGGTGACTACCTATGGCACTTCTGCCAACGATACCCTTACTGGCTATCGGGCGTTGTCTGATTCAATTCGCGCAGGTGCTGGTGATGATCAGGTCTGGGGCAGAAACGGCGATGATATCCTTTATGGTGAGTCTGGTAACGACTACCTGGATGGTGATGCTGGCGATGATCGGCTCGACGGTGGCTTGGGCAACGACACCCTGGTTGGCCGGGTGGGTTCGGATACCCTGGTTGGTGGTGCTGGCGATGATCGTTATATCTATTTGCCGGGTTCCGGTAAAGATGTGATCGACAACAGCGGTGGCGGTGTTGATCGGCTGTTCTTTAACGATGGGATAGGCAAGGATCGACTGAGCTTTCAGCGCGCTGGGGACGACCTGTTAATTCTCGTCGATGATGATTCCGACCAGTCTGTCCGTGTAACCAATCATTTCCTTGGCGGTGACTATGCGATTGATTACGTACAGCCGGATGGTGACTTCTCCATTGATGCAGCGGCGATCAATCAGATGGTTGCAGCCGGTGGCAGTAGCTTCGATTCGATCGTTGAAGGGACTGCGAACGGTGAGCAATTAGCCGGTACGGCTGCTAATGACCAAATCAGCGGGCTTGCCGGAGACGATACCTTGTTTGGTTTGGGCGGTCATGATGAGTTACTGGGTGGAGACGGTAATGACCGGCTTTACGGTGGTAATGGCACCGGTAGTGGCTCTGGTGACGACACTCTGATCGGAGGTAAAGGCAACGATATCCTATCTGGCGGTGATGGTGATGACACACTTACAGGTGGCCTGGGTGATGATCACTATTACTACGGGGCCAATGGGGGTGTGGATACGATCGATAATTCCGGCGGCGGCACCGATTGGATTCTCTTTAGCGATGGGATAACAAGAGAGCAGTTAAGCTTTCACCAGGAGGGAGAGGATCTTTTGATACTGGTTGACTCGGATATCGATCAGCAGATTCGGGTTGTTGATCATTTCCTGGGTGGCGACAATGCCATCAGCTTTGTACAACCCAATGATGGCGGTTTTGCCATTATGGCCGCAAGTATCCCGGCGCTCATTGAGGCTCTGCCAACAGAGGGTGGCGGTGATACGGATGGTGGTGGTATGACGTTTGATAAGGTTATTGAGGGTACAGCAAGCGCTGAACAACTAGTGGGTACCTCTGACAATGACCAAATTAAAGGTTTTGAGGGAGGAGATACAGTATTTGGTTTGGGTGGGGATGATGAGCTGCTTGGCGGAGCTGGAAACGACCATCTTATTGGTGGAAATGGCTCCGGTAGCGGTTCTGGCAACGATACTCTGTTTGGTGGAGAGGGGAACGATATTCTTTCCGGAGAGGATGGCAATGACCGATTAACGGGTGGTTTGGGGGATGACCACTACTACTATGGTGCTAACGGTGGTATCGATACTATTGACAATACCGGCGGTGGATTCGATGGAATTCTCTTTCTCGATGACATAGCGAGAGAACAGCTGAGCTTCCATCAGGAGGGGGAGGATCTTTTGATTTTGGTTGACTCAGACATGGGCCAGCAGGTCCGGGTGATTGATCACTTCCTTGGAGGTGATAGCGCAATCAGTTTTGTACAGCCCAATGACGGTGGCTTTGCCATTTCATCTTCAAGCTTTTCCGGCCTGTTGGTACCTCTCCCATCCGAAGGAGCCAGCTCAAGTATGGATCTGGCTGCCAGTGAGCAGATACCTGTTAGCGAACAAGAAATTGTTGCTAATCAGGGCTTGGGAGCTGAACAGCGGCTGGATTTGTCAAGTGCTGCTGATGAGGCGGTACATGCCAATATAGTGGATGGCCTGGTGAATGCCATGGCGACGCTTGGTGGTACGTCTATGGGAGAAGCGCAATTTTCTCGGGATATGAAAGATGACGCAGAAACCGTGATCGCTTGCCATTTCCAAGTCGCTTAATGAAAAGGGCGGCCACTTTGGCCGCCCTTTTTCAGCTTAGCCAATACTGGCAATGCCGATACAGGTATCTGTCGCCTTGCCACTTCATAGGAATTAACCGTTTGCTGGGACACGCCCAGGGCCTCAGCCATTTGTATCTGGGTAATCTCCTGTGTTTTGCGCTGCTCAGCAATATGGGCGCCAAGCTGAACAAGAAACGCATGTTCATCTGTTGGAATCGCCATTGTTGCTACCTCAAGCAGCTTAACGTGCTGCAAAGGAAATAGGGTGTTTTTTTACTAGAGAAGCAAGGAGAGTACAATCTTTGCAACAGAACCCAGCGTGAGTGCGGTTCACAGGTGATTGGACAGACGCCATAGCCAGAATAGTTTTTTCAATCCGGTCTGTTGCAAGCCGTCCTTGAGGCGTGCGCGCAGGCGGCGCTTCCACTGTTTGGCTATTTCCGCATTGCCGGTCTGCTGGAAGTAGTGCTGGGCGCCGCGCAGCTTAGGGCTCACTTCGCTATAGCAGTCCACAAAATTCCCGTCTCCAAGTTCGGAAAGCACCTGGCTCAGGGCCAGGGCGTAGCTGCTGAATCCATCCAGATCGCCCAGTGGCGCGTGTTCAAGCAGTTCGGCGGCCTCCAGGTCTCCCTCCAGCATCCTGTCGATGGTGTGGATGCAGATGATATCCCCGCGCAAGTTGTCGTCGGGGAGTTGGTAGGCTTCCGCCATTATCTCCCTGCCGGTGCCGTAGTCACCGCTCTGGCGGAAGCTGAGGCTGGCGAAGTACAGGATCCAGGCTTGCAACTCCGCCTGCTGGCGCCAGTTGGAAAACCAGTTCTTTGCCCGATACCACTGCCCCTGGCGGAATAGGAGCATACCGTAGGTGCCCCAGTTCACGGGATTGCCGGCGATCAGTGACTCCAGTCTGTCGACGAAGCTGCCGGAGGGCTTTTCGTCGCGGCGCAACAGTTGATCGAGGTAGCACTCCAGGGAGCGCTGGGTAAAGGCGTCCGCCTGTGTGAGTTTGCGGAACTGCCGCTCGAACCTGCGCTTGCCGAACTGCAGCAGTTGGTACTTCGCAAAACGGTAGCCGGCATAGGGGTGCAGGGTTTTGTCCTGGGCCCGCAGCGCTTCTATCCTCTCCGCTGCGGCCTGTTTCAGTTTGCCGCCGACAAGCACCTGCCAGCCGGTGCGGATGACCCAGTCGTTGGAGTCTCGGTGTTGCAGCAGTCGCTCCCAAAGCGCCAGCAGGGCATCGGACTCTCTCTCCTCTGCTGCACAGATCTGCAACTCGCGGGTAAGCACAAAGGCATCCTCGCCATGCTGTTTGATCAGGTCCACCACCTCGCGCGCGCGGGGCCAGTCCCGGCTTTCGATCAGCAGATCCAGATAGGTGAGACCGTTGTACTGGTTGGAGGGCTCCGCCTCGAAAGCCCGTTCCAGCAGTGGCAGGATTTCTTTTTCGCCTGCTTCCAGCTTCTGCAGGCCCTCTGCCACGAAGGTGAGAACCGAGGCGTCATTGGGGTGGAGAGCGCGACACTGTTGCAGGGCCTCTCGGGCGCTGTCTTTTTCTCCCCACTCCAGCGCCCAGTTGGCCAGCAGGCGCCAGCCTTCGTAATGGTAGGGTGCGGCGGCAGTGACCTCGCGGATCTCTTTTAGCGCCTGGCCCCTTTTGCCTTGCTGGCGTGCCAGCAGGGCGCGGCTGGTACGGATTTCGAGGGGGATTTTGCCCCTCCAGTAGTCGGCGCCACATAATGTACAGGCGCGTTCAAACTCGCCGCATTCCGCCAGGGCCTCGATATACCGCTCGACAATTTCGATCGTATGGGGCTGGTTATCGGCAAAGGCGGCCAGTAGCTGCGCTCTCTCGCGCGGGTCTTCCCGAAACTCAGCATCTATCCCGACCAACATGGCGCTGTTGGGGAAATTCCGCCGCGCCTCGGCCATACGGCGGCCGGGCACCTGCACGTCTCCCAGTTCCCGTGACCACTGGAAAAACTTACGCCAGGCCCAGCCGTAGAAGGGAGATAGCTCTATGCATTTGCCGATTTCATCCACGGCCCGCTGCCGCTCGCCGCGACGCCACAGCAGGTCGGCCAGGTAGCCGCGCGGCACTGGGTCGCGGGGGAGGCGTTGAATGGCTGCTTCGAGGGTTTCCATGGCCTGTGAGTATTTGCCTTGATATTCGAGCAGCTCCGCCAGGTTGTTGTGCAGGTCCGCCCAATCCGGGTTGAGTTCCAGCGCCTGGCACAGACGCGCTTCGGCGGCAGGCAGGTCGCCGCGCAGGCGCTGGACTTCGGCCAGTTCCAGGTGCAGGCGCGGCAGCAAGGGGAAGCGTTTAATCGCGGTTAGCAGCGTCGCTTGGGCCTGCACCAGGTTGCCCTGCTGGCGATAGCCGTTGGCCAGTGCCAGCCAGCACTGCCACAGGTCCGGCCGTTGTTGCAGGGCCAGGTGCAGGAATTTCAGCAGCTCGTCGACGGGCAGCCATTCCCGGGCAATGTCCTGGTACGCGAGGACGCCGTCACCGTAGCTGACCTGCCGCATAAGCTCGCCGTAAATAAAGGCCAGCAGTTCTCTTTTTTCCTCCAGACCGTGGGCGCTTTGCAGCAGCGGCGCGAAGGCGGAGGTGCAGTCGCAGGAGTGACCGATGGCCTGTTTGAAGGCACCGGTGGCAGCGTCACTCTGTTGTCGCAGCTGGTATACCTGGCCGAGTTGGACCCAGGCATCGGTATCGGTGCGGGATATGCGAGTGGCTTCGCGGGCGTATTCCAGGGCTTCGTCCAGGCGGGCGCGCTGGGTACAAAGGTGGGCCAGGCGCACGTAGGCCCAGTTGTCGTCCGGGTGACTGTCGATCAACTGCCGGCAGCAGTCTTCGATCCGCTCCACTTCGTCATCCGCCAGCCAGGTGAGACGCATGCGCTGTAAGCGGTAGTTGCCGGGATAGGTTTCGATTTTCCTGTCGAGAAAATCGATGGCTTGGTTGTATTGGTCCTGCTCCGTATAGAGCCGCACTATAGTGTTGCAGGCGTCGTAGTTAAGCGGCTCCGTCTGCAGTACCTGTTGCCACAGGGCGATGGCCTTATCCCGCCGTTGCCGGTCTGCGTGGATCTCCGCCACCAGGGCCAGGTGGTGGCTCTTGTTGGCGAAAGGTTTCGCTTTGCCTGCCAACGCTTCCGCCTCGGCTGCACGGTTGAGATAAAGCAGGCGGCGCGCGGTGAACAACATCAGATCACCATCTTGCGAGCGCAGCTCTATGCCGGTGTGCAAAATCTCCAGTCCCTCTTCGGCGCGGTTCAGTGCGTCCAGGGCATGGAACAGGGAAATGGCGGGGCCGGAGGACTTTTTGCCAAATCGCCGGAAGCGGTCGCGCAGGAATTCCAACGCCGTATCCGTGCGCCGCAGGAAGCGTTCCGCCTTGAAATAACTGTCGGCGTAGCCCTCCCAGGTTTCTTCCAGGCAGGTGACGAAGCGGTAGAGGGTACAGGCGCTTTCGTATTCTCCCCTGTCCCACAAATGGCCGGCGCGCGCATAGAGTGTCTGCGGGTGCAGTGGGTTCCGTCGCAGCAGGTTTGACAGGAGCTTTTCCACCCGTTCGTCGTTGCGGTGATCGAAACGCAGGCTGTCGGCCAGGTGGCTGCGTATCAGGAAGTGGGCCTCGCTGTTTTTTTCCAGCGCTTCCATGTAATTCAGGGATTCCGTCGCCGCATCCAGGCGCGACAGGGTCTGAATCTTTGCCAGTTGCAGGTTGATGTCGTCGGGAAACTGCTCCAGCAACTGTTCAGTAAGCTGCAGGATTCTGCCGTCGTCCTGGACATAGTAGGCGAGGTCTAATTGTGCGCGCAGGGTGAGGCGGTGCCGTGCATCCCGCGTCTGCATTTTATCGGCGATGGCACAAGCGGCAGCGTGGTCGTGCTTTTTCAGTTGCCGTTGCAGCTGGAAGCTATCGTCGTAAAGGGGTGCCGAGCGCAGCTGCAGCCCCTCGAGCCGTTGAGCCTCTTTAGCGGGCACTGCGGCCGTACAGCGGGGTCCGCTGGCGGCGTAGTAGCGCTCGCTCTCTTCGATCAGGATCTCCTGCAGGCGCGGGTGTGAGGGGTCCCGCAACAGGTAGGTGCCGGTGGCGCGGTCGTAGCCGGCGATTACCTGCAGGTGTGCGCTGCCGGGTTCGACGGTGCTGAGCAGCACGGGGATCTCCCGGTCGATCAACTGCTTGAGCTGCGGGAAATTGAGATCGAACTCGATGGTCCGCCAGCCCTGTTTTTCCAGCCAGGCGCGCTCGTCGTAATTGGAAGTGCCGTTGTAGCAGATGGCTTCGGCGATTTCGTCCTGGTCCGCGGCCTGGCCCCAGAAGCGCTGCACCGCGGCCATGCTGGCGGGCGCGCAGGTCATATGGCGCTGCTGGATATAGGGCAGTTCCAGTATCCTGCGCTCGCTCTTGTCGCCGCGCTTGCGGATGGATTCGGATATCCGCTGGTGGTAGAAGCTTTTCTGCTCCAGGTAGGGCAGGGCGGCGTCGTAATCGCCACGTGTACAGTGGTAGTCGGCCCAGAGGTTGTCCTGTTCGCGGCGCAGGTGCTTTGGGCATCCTCGCACCATCAGCCGCTCCATTTTCTCCAGGCAGTTGAGCGCTGTATCAGACTGCCGCAGCTCGATTGCCAGCTGGCACAACTGGCGGCCCAGCGGCAGGGACTGGCTTTTTTCCCAGTAGGGCTGCAGCAGCGCCAGCGCGCGCCGGGGTTGGTCGTTGCACTGCAAGATGCCGGCGTAACAGTGGACTGCCGCCAGGTAATCGGGATCTTCGTGGTGGAGTTGTTCGGAGAATTCCAGCGCCTGTTGGTGTTGGTCGGAGTCCAGCAGTAGGTGGGCGCGGCGCAGCCTGACCCAGTTGCTGTTGTCCAGTGCCTCGGCTTCCCGCAGGCACCGGTCGGCGCTAGCAAAATCCCGGTATCTGGACAGGAGCTCCGCCTCTATACACTGGAGAAAGGCGCGGTCAGCGTCTTCCGGGAAACCCGCTTGCTCCAGTTGCCGGTATGCTTCCCAGGCCGCGAGCGGCCCCCTGCGCGCGAGGGTTGCCTGCAGGTAATAGGGGAGAATCTTCGGCTCCCGGCGGTTTCTTCGCCAGCTGCGGAAAATGATGGCATCTGCGCTGCGCCGCAACCCCAGGTTGCTCAGTGCCTTGACGGCGATAATGCGCAATTCGCTGTGCTGCCAATTGTGCAGGGGACCGAAGTCCCGCTCGGCGGTGTCGAGGGCATCCAGGTACAGGCCGCGCTTGCATAGATTGGAGTAATTATCGAGCTGCTCATGCGTGGGGCGGGCGGTTTCGTCGTCGTATTGTAATTCCATTACTGCTTTCAGTGTACGGATATCAGAGTTGGTGATTGTTATTGATAGCGGAAGTTATACCTTATTCGCAGGCGCGCAGCATCTCTATATATAAAATTCCATCCTCGTCTTAGGGCGCAGATACACGCACAAACCCCTCAAAGTCAAGGTTAGGAAAATAGGGTGTCTTTTTACTAGAGAAGCAGGGAGAGTACAATCTTTGCAACAGAACCGTCCACCACGGGATCACCTTAATTTTTCTCAATACTTTGGGTCCCTTGCTGTAGCTTCAGTTAAGCCCTCGCTGGTGCTCCAGCGCATATTGTTGGCGAAATTCGCGGCAACATCTTAATTGGTCGCTGGCGTCACAGAGTCACCAGATACTGAATTGAGATCACCCCCAATTTCGGCTCAGTTAAGTGTAACCCATTGTTTTAAGTTCGTGGTCGCACCACTCATAGAGGGAAAATGTGTGGTTGTCCCATTTTCATTTTTTCACTCGGTAGCTCAATTCGTTGCGCCTCCCACTTGATTTCCGTCCACTCCAGTTTACGCAGTACTCCAGGGCGGCAGAACAGTAGAGGGGACAATTTTAGGGCCGCTCTTACTACTGGAGCGCCTTGGTATTCGTCTATGGCGGTTAGCAGGCGCCCAACCTCAGTAGGGTCAGTAATAGCTGCCAAGTGCTTTTTCTTGGTGGGGGTGAGCGCGCCGGTCAGGTCTGTGGTAGGGTCGCGGTCGGCCCTTCCGGTGGCCACCGCAAAACGAAATACCTGGCTGGCTACTCGCTTTACCCGGTGGGCAGTCTCCAGGGTTTTCCGACTCTCAATACGACGCAGGCAACGCAGTACTTCAGGCGGGCTTATTTCGGAGATGGGACGCTTGCCCAGAAAAGGTTTTAGGTCACGTTCTAACGCAAGATTGGCGCGGTTCTTTGAGGAGCTGGAAAGGTGGGCCATGTTGGCGACAAACCACTCATCACTAACCGCAGCGAAGCTATTGCGGTTGGCTTTCAAAGCGAATTCTTTGCGGGCGTGTTTTATATCGCGAGGGTCAACGCCTTCAGCTACATGCTGCCTAGCTTTATCACGGAGTTTACGGACGCGTTTAAGGCTCACACCGGGGTAAACCCCGAGTGCCATTTCCGTGCGTTTGCCATGCAGGCGGAAACGTAAAACTCAGCGCTTGGCCCCGGCCGGAATCACTTCAATAGTCAGCCCTTTCTCATCGGACTCGATGTACTTCTTCTCGCGGGGCTTGAGGGTGCGGATTTTGGTATCAGACAGCGGCATAGCTCACCTTCCGTGGATTTTGGACGGGTTGGACGGTGGAGTTGCTACCAACCCGTCCATCTGAGGTTGTATGCGGACGGGTTAGCTTAGATTAACTGGGATTGGTCTGATAAGCAAAAGCCCCGGAAACTCAACGCTTTCGGGGCTTTTGTGGGCTGTCTGAGACAGCGATTTGGTGGAGATGGCGGGAGTCGAACCCGCGTCCGTCAGCACTCTGCCAGAGGCTCTACATGCTTAGCTCCGTCTATTGATTTAGCCCGCTACAGCCCGGCGGTCAGGACGTAGAAGGCGAGCCTGTGTAGTGTTTAACCGATCCCCGACAGGCGCGGTTCACGGCGATCCAGTTCTGTATTACAGCCTGCAGCGCGATACTGGAACCTTGCAGCAGACTGCTAGCGGGCTTAAGCCGCTAGAGCGTAGTTGTCGTCGTTGGCAACTAGTAAAGTACAGCTTTGGATTAACGTGATTGGCTGCCATCACGGCATGCACCCAAGGTTTCGTCACCGGCGTCGAATCCAAGTCATCCCCGATCAGAAACACTCTCGTGTCGTGTCAGTATACCGCAATTGGCAGCCCGACAATACACCGGATCGGACCGCTGGACAGGCCGGTCGCTGTCTAAACTGGCGAAGCCAGTGGGAGGAGGCTCCGAAGCTGAGAGCTGATAGGTTTTAAATGACCGAATGCACAAACGCGGTCATAATAAGTAGTGGGCAGACGATGCGCACATACCAGGGCCAGATCCGCCAGAACAGGGTCTGTTCAATGTTGGGGTGACCCTTCTTCAACTCGGCGAGTAACTGGTCGCGGCGCCAGACCCAGCCGGCAAAGAGACACAGGGCGATGCCGAGCAGCGGTTGCCCGTACTCGGTACTGATGCTGACCGCCAGTCCAAACAGGGTATCGAAGTGGGTGATGATGACCGTGCTGATGCCGAAGATGATCAGACCCACCGCGGGCGTGGCGATACGTCGCGGAACTCCCAGATTCTCAATGGAAAACGCCACCGGTACCTCCAGCATGGAAATCGAGGAGGTCAGGGAAGCGATGACCATCAGGGCAAAAAAAGTGATGGCCACTACGATACCGGCTTTGCCCATGGTGTCGAACAGGGCCGGCAGCACTTGCAAAATGAGGTCGGGCCCGGCGATCAGCTCTCCGCTGGCAGAGAAAATCTGTGAGCCGGCTTCCTGGGCGACATACATGGCCGGCAAAATCAGCAGGCCGGCAGTAAAGGCGATACCCACATCGATCAGCGTCACCAGTGCCCCCAGGCGAGGCAGGCTCTCCTGCTGGCTCAGGTAGGAGCCGTAGATCAGCATGGTGCCCACCCCCAAAGACAGGGAAAAGAAGGCCTGGCCCAAAGCGGAGATCAGCAGTTTGGGGGTGAAATGACTGAAGTCCGGCATCAGGTATACCTCGAGGCCGGAAAGGGCGCCGGGCTGGGTGAGCACATACCCTATCAGCAGCAGCAACAGAATGATCAGTGAGGGCATCAGCAGGGTGGACCAGCGCTCGATCCCCTTTTCGACACCGCTGGCGATAATCAGCATGGTGAGGCCGCTGAAAATGGCGGTGAAGAGCAGATTGCGCTCGGTGCTGTTGTCTGTCAGCCACTGTGCGGCATCCTGTGCGCCGAACAGTGCAGCGAACGGTTCGGCCAGGTGGGCCACCATCCAGCCCGCTACGATGGCGTAAAAGCTGAGGATCAGCGAGGCCACCAGAATACCGCCGAAGCCGGTGAGGCCGCCGAAGAAACGGCTGACCGGCCCATTGGAGATGATGCGCAGAGCCTGCACCATATTGCGGCGCGCGTAGCGGCCTATGGTGAGTTCGGCCATCAGGGCCGGATAGGCGAGCGCAAAGGCCAGAAACAGATAGACCACCACAAAGGCGGCACCGCCATTGCCGGCGGCTTTGGTGGGGAAGCCCCAGATATTGCCGAGGCCCACGGCGGACCCCGCCGCGGCCATCAAAAAGCCAATATTGGTACTGAATTGTCCTCGCGGTGCACTCATGGTAAATCCTGTCATTATTCTTCTGGTGTTCCCTGGCAGCCTATTTGGATACCGGGTTATTGGTGCGGCACACTACTTGTGCTCTGCGCGCATCAGGCGCTGTTTCTCGCGGTTCCAGTCGCGCTTTTTCTCGGTTTCGCGCTTGTCGTGCATCGCTTTGCCTTTCGCCAGAGCAATTTCACATTTGATCAAGTGCCTTTTCCAATACAGCGCAGTGGCCACCACTGTGTGCCCTTTTTGCTCCACTGCGGTGATCAGTCGAGACAGTTCGCGCTTGGTGAGCAGCAGGCGTCGGGTGCGGTCGGGCTCAGTGACAAAATGGGTGGATGCACTGGGCAGCGGTTGTATGCGCGCACCCAGCAGCCAGGCCTCGCCATTTTTGAAAATGACATAGCTGTCGGTCAGCTGGGCCTTGCCCTCGCGACAGCTCTTCACCTCCCACCCCTGCATTTCCACACCCGCCTCAAACTTCGCTTCAATAAAGTAGTCGTGGCGGGCCTTCTTGTTCAGGGCGATGGTATTGGGTTTTTGCGCTTTCTTTTTTTTGGTCATGAAAACTTCGAATGACTAGATAAAACTGTGTCCAAAAAACTTCAGGGCCACGGTGTTGATAAAAATCAGCAATAGTATCAATGGAATAAAGGTGCCCAGGGAGAAGTTGACGTATTTCTGTGAAAAGGAGCCGGCAAACTTTTCATCACCCTCCTGCAGCTCTTTATCAAAATTTGCCTTCTTCCACTTATAGATCACAAACAGGCAGACCAGCAGGCCATTGAGGGGCAGGATGGTGTCGTAGAAGATGATCTCAACCAAATCGAAGAAGGACTTGCTGGCGCCGGCCAGCTGCACAAAATCAGTGATCCAGTTGACCATGCCAAAGGATACCGCGCAAGCAATTGCCAGTAGAAACTGCACCCCGGCAATCAGGTAGATGGCTTTTTTGCGCTCCATGCGCCGCTCGTCACGCAGGGTGGCGATGGGCACTTCGATGATGGAAACCAGCGAGGTGATCGCCGCAACCAGCACCAGGAAGAAGAAGGTTGTTGCAACCACGCTTGCGCCAACATAGCCGATGCCATCTTGCAGGGCGAGGAAGATCCTGGGCAGGAACTGGAAGATCATACCCGCGGAGGATTCACTCAGCTCGGTGGGGTCAATCTGTGGATTAAAGTGAAAGATACTCGGTAGTATCAGCAGACCCGCGGTAAAGGCCACCAGGGTGTCGGTGATGGCCACCGCGCGGGAGGAGCCGGGGATGGAGTCCTGCCGCTTCATGTAGGAGCCGTAGGTGATCATAATGCCCATGCCCAGAGAAAGGGAGAAGAAAGCCTGGGCCATGGCTTTACTGACCACATTGCCGTCGAGTTTGCTGAAGTCCGGGATGAGGTAGTACTTCAAGCCGAGAGAGGCGTTCTCCAGAGTCAGGACGAAAATCACCAACCCCAGCAGCATGACGAACAACATCGGCATCAGTGTTTTCGCAGCGCGTTCTATCCCGTCCTTGACGCCCATGGCGAGAATGGCGTTGATCAACAGCATCAGGGCCACCAGGTAGATGAATATCTGCGGGGTATTGATAAACTGGATAAAGAAATCCGGGGCTGCGAGTTTGTCCAGGTTACCGGTTACGGTTTCAATCAAGTATCCCAGTACCCACACGGTGACCACCAGGTAAAACACCGCGATCATAAAGGGTGTGGCCAAAGCCAGCCATCCGGGTATGCGCCAGAGGTGGGAGCCGCTGGAAAGTTGGCGATAGGCGCCAACCGGGTCTTTATCGGAGCGTCGCCCCATCGCCAGCTCCGCCATCATGACCGGCAGGCAGATCAGGAAGACGAAGAGTGCGTAGACCAGCAGGAAGGCACCGCCCCCGCTTTTGGTGGCGGCTACCGGGAAGGCCACCAGGTTGCCAATACCCACTGCGGATCCCGCGGCGGCCAGGATAAAACCCAGCCTTGACCCAAAATGCTCTCTTACTGCGGTCATAGTACTCTCACTATTATTCTTTACCCGATACGGCTTGTCTCGTTGTTATCCCGGCTGGTGCCGAGTGTGGCCAGCCGGCAAAAATGCGATTGTTACAGGAATTGCCTTGCTTGAGTAGCGCCGGCTGGCAAAATTAGCCGGCGAATGGCAATCACGGACAATTTCGCCTGGCAGACTGGCTTGGATAGCAGGAATGACTGAAATAGAACGCAGCGCGCTGGTGATGTACAGCACAGAGCAAATGTTTGACCTGGTCAATGATGTGGCCAGTTACCCGCAGTTTTTACCGGGGTGTCGCGGGGCGGAGATTTTGTACCGCGACGAAGAGACCCTGGAAGCGCGACTGGAGCTGTCCCGCGCGGGCATTCGCCAGAGTTTTGTCACACGCAACCGGTTGCAGAGACCATACAGCATGACCCTGAATCTGGTGAATGGCCCCTTTGAGCAGTTCACCGGGCAGTGGCAGTTTGACCCGCTGGCTGAAAGCGCCTGCAAGGTGACCTTTTCCCTGGTATTTTCCCTGAAAAGCCGCCTGGTTGCCGCAGCTGCGGGCAAGCTGTTCAGCGATCTGGCCAACCAGATGGTTGCGGTGATGTGTGAGCGCGCTGAAGAGATATACGGAAAACCGCGATGACAGAAGACAATACGATTTCAGTGGAAGTAGTTTACGCTTTGCCCCACGAGCAGCGCTTGATGCGTTTGCTGGTCAAGCGCGGCACTACTGCGCGGGAGGCGCTGATACGCTCGGGGATACCGGAAGAGTATCCGGAAGTGGACCCGGATACGGCCAAAATGGGGATTTTTGCCCAGGCGCTGGGCAGCAGGGGCTTGCCACCAGCAGAGCAGTACCAATTACAGCCCGGTGACCGGGTTGAAGTGTACCGGCCCCTGATCGCCGATCCGAAAGAGGCGCGCAAGCAGCGCGCCGAAAAAGCCAGACGCCTGGCCGGTAAGAGCGGGGAGCCCTAGGGGGATCAGGGCCAGCCTGTGGGCTGCCAGTCGCCACTGGTGGCGATCAGGATATCGCCATTGAAATAGACGCTAAAGCGCTTCTGGGTCACTTCGCCCTTGGGGTCCCGGAGGCGGTTGATATAATCCCAGCGATTGGGGTTGTAGGTATCTTCCACCAGGGGCGTACCCAGTACGAACTGGACCTGTCGCCGGGTCATGCCGGGTTTCAACTGGTTCACCATGTCCTGGGTGATGATGTTGCCCTGCTGAACCTCGATACGGTGCACGCCGGGGAATTTGATCAGCGTACAGGCGCCCAGGAGAGTGCACAGGCTGGCGATGGCGAGAAGTTTCAGGCTAGGCGGCATTCATTGCTCCGTTATATGCTGACAATGGCGTATATTGTGCCGTTTTTAACTGATCAAACCGAATAGGCCCCGATTGTAGGGGAAAGTTCCCCGGGCCTGGCGATTTGCCCACCGGGGAGGGTCGGGGTTTCGCTGACTCCGCAGGACGTGGGATAATAACCGAAGAAGAGGCTTGCTGACAGAAGGGTGCTTTGCTCTCTCAGTCGATTGTCGATCCCTGCAGCGGGCCGTTTCAAGTAAAGACCATTATTAGAATCCTGTCGGGAAACGTCTATTCATGTCAAATCAAAACCAGGAGTTGCGCAAGGCCGGCCTCAAGGTCACGCTGCCGCGGGTAAAGATTCTACAGTTGCTTGAAAGTACCACTGAACAGCACTTGAGTGCTGAAGATGTCTACAAGCTGCTGCTGGAAGCGGGAGAGGATGTGGGTCTGGCCACCGTTTACCGGGTTCTGACCCAGTTTGAGAGCGCGGGTCTGGTTATGCGCCACAACTTCGATGGCGGCCATTCCGTGTTTGAACTGGATCGTGGGGATCACCACGATCACATGGTATGTACCGATACCGGTAAAGTGATTGAGTTTCACAATGAGGAGATTGAGGAATTACAGCGCCAGATCGCCGATGAGCACGGCTATGAGCTGACCGGCCACAGCCTGGTGCTCTACGTTAAAGAAAAAGAACAGTAGGCATCGCGGGGTGTGACGTTTGCGCCCCCCCTCTGTCCCCAACCTGCGCCAGCGGTTGGGGCTGTTACTGGCATGGGGGCGCGTAGCGTTCCGGGAATTTGCCGATTTTGTCCGCGTAGAACGCCCGCAACTTATTCAGTTCCACCTCCAGGTTTTCACCCAGCTGTGCGATCGGGCCAATGCCCACCTCTTTCTTGCGGAAATTAATAAAGCCCAGTACCACCGGTACCTTGGCATTGCGCGCGATATGATAAAAACCGGTTTTCCAGCGCTCCGCCATACCGCGTGTGCCCTCTGGCGGAATCGCGATAATCAGTTCCTTATTCAGCTTGAATTGTCTGATAGTGGCCTCCACCAGGTTGTTGGCCTTGCTGCGATTCACAGCAATACCGCCAAACCAGCGCATGGGCCCGCCCAGTGGGAATTTGAACAGCCTGTCCTTGCCCATCCACTGCGGGGTGAGTTTCAGCTTGAGCGCGGCCAGGATAAAGAAGTAACCGTCCCAGTTGGTGGTGTGGGGAGCCCCCAGCAGCACGTACTTTTTCAACTTCAATGAGTGTTGGTTGCCTTTTACGCGCCAGCCGTGCAACTTCAGCAGCAGTTTGGCGATCTGGCGGATCAGTGGGGTGACTACCGGGGTGTTAAAAATGGTTTTCTGCATAAACTTGGTCGATGCCATTTGGATGGAGCGCCAAGTATATGGTGACATCTGCCGCCAAACCCAGTCATTTCTGGTCTGCCCCGGCTTATGCTGCTGACAAACCGGCTATTTCGCCCAATTGGGGCGTGATCCATGGCGCATTTGTATAAGGGGGTACGGCCATGCACCTGTGCACTGGCCAGGCAGGCTGGTGGGCAGGGGGGAGTAAAAGCGGGGGCTGATTTGCACCCTTCGCGTGCTCAGACAGCCCGCGAAAGCATCTCTTCTGCGTGGGCCAGGGATTGGGCCGTGGCTTCTCCGCCAAGCATGCGAGCGATTTCTTCGCGGCGGTTATCCCCACTCAGTTCGCGCAGGGCAATAAAGGCACTGTCACCATCGGAGTGCTTCTCTACCAGGTAATGGCGGTGGGCCCGCGCTGCCACCTGGGCCAGGTGGGTGACACAGATCACCTGGCCATTGCGGCCGCTGTGCACCTCGCCCAACTGGCGCAGCAGGCGCCCGACCACATCTCCAGTGGCGCCGCCGATCCCCACATCCACTTCGTCGAATACCAGGGTGGGGGTGCGCGAGGTTCGCGCCGTTACAACCTGAATCGCCAGGCTCACCCGGGAAAGCTCTCCGCCGGAAGCGATTTTGCCCAGGGCGCGCGGCGGCTGTCCCGGGTTGGTGGTGATCAGCATCTCCACGTCTTCCAGACCGCGGCCGTTGGGCTTTGCCAGCGGGTGCAATGCCAGTTCCATGCGCACATGGGGCATGGCCAGCGCCGCCAATTGCCGGTTGACCGCCTCGGCCAATTGTTGTGCGGCTTTGCTGCGCAGCTGGCTCAGTTTGCCGGCGGCCTTGCGGAATTGGCACTCCAGTTCCTCGCACTCTGCGGCGCGTCGCTCAAGGGTATCTGCCGCGTTGATATCGTCCAGTTCTGCCTGTAGTTGCTGTTCCAGAGCGGGCAGCTCCTGTGGTTGTATCCTGTGCTTGCGGGCTGTCTGGTAGATTGCGCTGAGGCGGGCCTCCACCTCGGCCAGACGTTCCGGGTCCACCTCGAAGCGGTCTATATGGCGCGACAGGGTGTCTGCCGCCTCATCCACCTGAATGCGCGCGCTGTCGAGCATCTGCGACACTTCCAGCAGGGCCGGGGCCTGATCCGGTAGGGTCGAGAGCAGCTGCAGGGCGCGGTGCAGTTGCTCAGCGATATCCCCTTCGCCGCCGGACAGCAGCGCCGCCAGCTGGTAGCCGCCGTTGAGAAGGTCACCCGCTTTGGACAATTGGCGTTGCTCGCGCTCCAGCGCCTCAATCTCCCCCGTGCTCAGATCCAGTCGGGTCAGTTCCTGCAGCTGGTATTGCAGCAGGTGGCGTCGCGCTTCGGTCTCCTCGGCACTGTCTGCCAGGGCGCGGTAGTGGCGGTACTGTTCCTGCCAGGTCTTGAAACGGCTGCGGACTTCAGTGGCCAGTGTTTGGGCCTGGGCAAATTCATCCAGCAGGCGGCAGTGGGTTTCTTTATTCAGCAGGGACTGGTGTTCGTGCTGGCTGTGGATATCAATCAGTTGTTGCGCAAAAGCGCGCAATTGCAGGAGGGGTACGGGTTGGCCGTTGATATAGGCCCGCGAGCGACCGTCAGCGCCAATGGTGCGGCGCAGAATCACCTCTTGTCCCGCATCCATTTCCCGGGATACCAGCCAGTGTTCGGCGCTGGGGTGATCGGCAATATCAAAGGTGGCACTGATATCGGTGCGGCTGGCACCGGGGCGTACCAATTCGGCACTGCCGCGCCCGCCCAGGGCCAGTCCCAGCGCATCCAGGGTAATGGACTTCCCCGCGCCGGTTTCACCGGTGAGGGCGCTGGTACCGGGGCCGAACTCCAACTCCAGCTGTTCCACCAGGGTGAATTGGCTGATAGACAAATGCAGCAACATGGAAAACGCTTCTGTGTCTTTCTTTTTGAGGGCACTTTGGCCCGCCTATTGGTTATTTATACAGTATCTGCCTTGCGTTAGCTATAGCGCCAGTACCACATTACCCTGCCAGTGGGTGCTTACAGGAAAAACCTCTTGAACTGTGCGGTGTTGACCCCATATAGCCCCAGAGTCCGCCGGGCGGACCCAATCCATTACTGACAGAGTCGACGCGACGGAGAGAGCAGTGGCCAGAGAGCGCAGCGAAGATGACCAGATGACAGAGGGTGCGCAGCCGGAAGCGCTGGTGGACGAGCACCTGACAGAGACAGAAGAGGCGGCTCCCGCCGAGATTGAGGAACCATCCGCAACAGAGCGCCGGCAGGCCGAGGAAGCCCTGCTGGAAGAGGCCGAGAGCGCCGATGCCCTGCACGATGAAATCATCAAGCTGCAGGAGCAACTGGCGGTACAGAAGGATCTCGCCCTGCGTGCCCAGGCAGAGGGGCAGAATGCCCGCCGCCGCGCCCAGCAGGATGTCGAGCGCGCGCGCAAATTTGCGGTGGAGAAATTGCTGCAGGACTTGTTGCCGGTTGTGGACAATCTGGAGCGCGCCCTCGCCACCATTGATACCGAAGACGAGGCCAACAAGGCGCTGGCGGAAGGCATTGCGCTGACCCACAAATCGTTTATCGATACCCTGGCGAAAAATTCGGTGGAGGTTGTCGATCCGGCCGGCGAGCCATTCGACCCCGAACTGCACCAGGCCATGACCCAGGTGCCCAACGGAGAGGTGGAACCGAATACGGTTCTGGAAGTGTTTCAAAAAGGCTATCGCCTCAACGGCCGCCTGGTGCGTCCGGCCATGGTAGTGGTCAGCAAAGCACCGTAGCGGCGCCTGAGCCAGATAGCCTTGAATTTTATCGGCCGGCACCAATATAGCTGACATCAGGAATTATTCGCGCGATACACACAACAGTGCTGGCAGAGCGCATCAAACGAGGATTTTACAGATGGGAAAAATTATCGGCATCGACCTTGGCACCACCAACAGCTGTGTCGCGATACTGGATGGTGATAAAGCGCGCGTGATTGAGAATGCGGAGGGCGATCGCACAACACCCTCCATTGTTGCCTTTACTGACGACAATGAAATTCTGGTAGGCCAGTCTGCCAAACGCCAGGCGGTGACCAATCCCAAGAATACCCTGTTTGCGGTCAAACGCCTGATCGGCCGCAAGTTCAAGGACGATGTCGTACAAAAAGACATCAAAATGGTGCCATACACAATCGTTGAAGCCGAAAACGGTGACGCCTGGGTAGAAGCCAAGGGCGATAAGAAGGCGCCGCCACAGGTCTCCGCCGAAGTCCTCAAAAAAATGAAAAAGACCGCGGAAGATTTCCTCGGCGAGAAGGTGGAAGCCGCGGTCATTACGGTGCCAGCTTATTTCAACGATTCCCAGCGCCAGGCCACCAAAGATGCCGGCCGTATCGCCGGGCTCGATGTGAAGCGGATTATCAATGAGCCGACGGCTGCAGCGCTGGCCTACGGCCTCGACAAGCAGGGTGGAGACCGCACCGTAGCCGTTTACGACCTGGGTGGCGGTACCTTCGATATCTCCATTATCGAAATTGCGGACGTGGATGGTGAGAAGCAGTTTGAAGTGCTCTCCACCAACGGTGATACCTTTCTCGGTGGTGAAGACTTCGACCTGCGTCTGATCGACTACCTGGCGGCCGAATTCAAGAAAGACCAGGGCATCGATCTGAAAGGGGATCCGCTGGCCATGCAGCGCCTGAAGGAGGCGGCGGAAAAGGCCAAGATCGAACTGTCTTCCAGCCAGCAGACCGAAGTGAATTTGCCCTACATCACCGCAGATGCCACCGGTCCCAAACACCTGGTTGTAAAACTGACCCGCGCCAAGCTGGAAAGCCTGGTGGAGGATCTGGTTACCCGCTCCCTGGAACCGGTCAAAATTGCCCTGCAGGATGCGGATCTGTCCGCTTCCGGCGTAGACGAGGTTATCCTGGTCGGCGGCCAGACCCGCATGCCACTGGTACAGCAGAAGGTTACCGAGTTCTTTGGCAAAGAGCCGCGCAAAGATGTCAACCCGGATGAAGCTGTTGCCGTCGGTGCGGCCATTCAGGGTGCGGTATTGTCTGGGGATGTGAAAGACGTACTGCTGCTGGACGTGACACCGCTAACCCTGGGTATTGAAACCATGGGGGGGGTGGCGACGCCGCTGATTGACAAGAACACCACCATCCCGACCAAGAAGTCGCAGATTTTCTCTACTGCCGAGGACAATCAAACTGCCGTGACCATCCACGTGGTACAGGGTGAGCGCAAGCAGGCGTCCCAGAACAAATCCCTGGGCCGTTTCGACCTGGCCGATATTCCACCGTCGCCGCGTGGAATGCCGCAAATCGAGGTCACCTTTGATATCGACGCCAACGGTATTCTGCATGTTCACGCCAAGGACAAAGCCACCGGCAAGGAGCAGTCTATCGTGATCAAGGCATCCTCCGGCCTGTCCGAGGAGGAGATCGACAAGATGGTTGCCGACGCGGAAGCCAATGCGGAAGCGGACAAGCAGTTCGAGGAATTGGTGCAGACCCGCAATACCCTCGACAGCCTGATTTCAGCCACCAAGAAGACCCTGGAAGAAGCTGGTGACAAGGCAACTGCAGAGGAAAAGTCTGCGATTGAAGCGGCTATCTCCGGGGCGGAGGAAGCAGTGAAAGGCAACGACAAGGCCGCGATGGAAGCTGCCACTACCAAGCTGACCGAAGCCTCCGGCCCGGTTGCCCAGAAGATGTACGCCGAACAGGCCCAAGCGGCTGGTGCTGAAGGGAGCGCCGGTGCAGAGGCCCAGGGTGAGCAACCGTCTTCCGCGGGTGATGATGCGGTAGACGCTGAGTTCGAAGAGGTAAAGGACGACAAGAAAGAGGGCCAGTAGACGTCTACTGTTCACTTTGACGGCAGCTATTGCTCACTGTGGCTGCCGGAGAACTTCAGGGGTGCGGTGCCTTCCTCTCAAGGTCCCGCGCCCTGTGTTGTTTCAGGTACATGGATTTAAAGCCGAGGATGTTGGCAGTCTGCCAGAGTGGTGCCGCCCCTTGCGGCTTGGCAGAGCCCCGTAGCGGTGCGGGGGTTGGTTAGGGACTGAAAATTAGAAAGTTGAGTTTGGCTGTTTTTGATGCCAGACCAGAGAAAATAGCTTTATGTCGAAACGCGATTATTATGAAGTCCTGGGTGTCGAGCGCGGCGCTTCGGATGCAGAGCTGAAGAAGGCCTACCGGCGGGTGGCGATGAAGTTTCACCCGGACCGCAACCCCGATGACAAGGAAGCGGAAAATCGATTTAAAGAGGCCAACGAAGCCTACGAGGTGCTGGCGGATTCCCAAAAGCGCGCTGCCTATGACCAGTTTGGTCACGCTGGGGTCGAAGGCCAGATGGGCGGTGGCAGCGGTGGTGGTTTCGGCGGTTTCTCCGATATTTTCGGCGATGTGTTCGGCGATATCTTTGGCGGTGGTGGCGGTGGCCGCCGCGGTGGGCCGGCACGGGGTTCCGACCTGCGTTACGATCTCGAGCTGGACCTGGAAGACGCAGTGCGCGGCACGACCGTGAAGATCCGTGTACCCACCCTGGCTGCCTGCGATATCTGTCATGGTTCCGGTGCCAAACCCGGCTCTTCGCCGCAAACTTGTTCGACCTGTGGTGGGGCCGGTCAGGTGCGTATGCAGCAGGGATTCTTCTCTGTGCAGCAGACCTGTCCCAAGTGCCGCGGACGCGGCAGCATTATCTCCGACCCCTGTGTCCGTTGCCACGGGCGCGGTCGGGTGGAGGAAACCAAGACCCTGTCGGTCAAGGTGCCCCCCGGTGTGGATACCGGCGACCGCATCCGCCTGTCCGGAGAGGGTGAGGCGGGGCCTGACGGCGGTCCTGCCGGCGATCTGTATGTACAGGTGGTGGTCAAGGAGCACGAACTGTTCCAGCGCGATGGCAAGAATCTCTACTGTGAAGTGCCGATCAGCTTTGCGGCTGCTGCGCTCGGCGGGGAGTTGGAAGTCCCCACCCTCGAGGGCAAGGTGAAGCTGAAAATCCCGGCGGAGAGCCAGACCGGCAAGCTGTTCCGTTTGCGTGGCAAGGGGGTGGCGCCAGTGCGCGGCGGGGCTACCGGCGACCTGTTGTGCCGGGTTGTGGTGGAAACACCGGTGAATCTCTCCGGCAAGCAGAAGGAACTGTTGCAAACGTTTGCCAGCACCCTCAGCGAGAAGAAAAATGCGCCGCGCCAGACCGGCTGGTTTGAAGGGGTTAAGAACTTCTTCGGAGAGATGAAACTGTAATCTTTCCCCTGGTGCCTATACAGACACCGACTGCGTCAAGTCGAGTGGCGGGCGCAGGGCGTATCGCCCCGCCAGTGGATCGGCGGGCCGGGTTATTCGTCCTGCCCCGCTCGTATGCTCAACCGGGCGGCAAATGCGCGCAAAAACTCGCGCTGGATTTTACTCGCCTCCCTCAGCTGTTTCTCGTTCAGCATGCCCTGCAGTTCCCGATAGCTTTGTGCGCTGATGACCGCCAGCTGTGCACCGATTTCCCCGCGCTGCTTGGGGGTGAGGTTGCGCTTGGCGCTGTTGGCCAGGCCGTAGCTTTGCAGCAGGGATTTTTGTTTCGCAAAACTCCTCTGCATCACTGGTAATACATCCTTTTCCTGTTCGGGGGTGAGTTGCAGACGGAGTGTCACCCAATCGGTGAGGTCGTCGTATTTTTCCCAGAAGTCGGGGTTGGCCTGCTGTTGTCCCTGCGCATTGATCGACAGGCTGGCAAAGGCGAGACCCAGGGCAAGGGCGACTTGCAGTAGGCATGGCCAGTAACTGGGACGAATGATAAGCCGCATAGTGGCGCTCCCTTGACTATGTTGGATAAAGCCTAGCAGTGGCGGCTGGCGCTGCTTGCGTGAGGAAAAGCTCCTTTGTAATAAGGGATAATACGCTTATTCACCCAAAAAGGGTGCTGGCCCACTGGCGAAGCATCTCAGCCAGGCTGGTGGCGCATTGCTGTTCCATTTGATCAGCAAGCTTTACGGGCGCATAAGCATCGCCATTAACAACAACCTAGGCATTGCGGAGTGGTCCCCGGTGTTTGTCGACGAAAAATGACGGCGGCATTGCTAGCCCCCTTAACCCATCACTGCCACATCCTAAAGACAGGTAATGACAGCTACAGGCTAAAATAATCAACGATCAATTGCGGACTACCGCCGCACGACCGCCGTCCAGACGGCGGTCTTGAAACTTTTCCATGAAGGTCGACAGCTCTGTCTCCACTGCTTTCTGAAGCAGCTCTGGTGCGCCCGGCGCAGTCGTTCTGTGAGTGGACCAGCTGTCTCCTGTCGACCTGTAAACTCAACAACGGTATTCTGATCCATTGCGGCGTACTCTTGGGCGGTTGACTGTTTGGCGACAACAAATCCACCAGATACGCTGCTTTGTTTCAATCCCTCACTCTCCAGAATTGGTTATAACTCTCTACTCGCACAGAACCCCTTAAGGCCGCGGTGATTTATGACTACTCGCAAAATAAACCCCGACCATGCGCTCTACTACCCTGCTGACACTCTTGGGCTGGAAGCTGAAGAGATGCGTCGACTGGGCCACAAAGTGGTGGATCTGGTCGTCGACCGCTTGATGCACAAGAATGTTGAAGATGCCGTGCTTACGGGCTCGCCTGCCGATTTGATGGCGGTTCTTGGCGCCCCCTTGCCGAACAAGCCGATGGATCCGGATGCTTCACTGGCATTGCTTGCTGAGGTCGCCTTACGGCATCAGCAAAGAGGCGACCATCCGCGTTATTTCGCCAGAGTGCCCGGCCCCAGTTCGTTTGCCGCCGTTCTCGGTGAATGGCTGGGGACCGGATTCAACGCAATCGCTGCGTCCTGGGCCGGCGGCTCGGGCCCGGCGACCCTTGAACTCATCGTTATTGAATGGCTGAAGCAGTTAATGGGCTTTCCCGAAGGAAGCGAAGGTGTCCTGGTCAGTGGCGGGTCCCATGCCAGCCTGACGGCGTTTTCCGTGGCCCGCTCGGTTTACGGCAAGGGCGTCGTCTACCTGACCGACCAGACCCATTCGTCACTGGTCCGCAACCTCAGAGAAATGGGCTGGCCAAAGCAGCATATCCGAATACTGGAGAGTGACGAGAACTACAAACTGTCGATGGAGTGCCTGACGCGAGCCATTGGGGAAGACAGGGCTGCAGGCAGACGTCCTGTGATGATCATCGGAACTGCCGGAACCACCAATGCGGGAACTGTCGATCCACTGCACGAAATCGCGGACATCTGTCAACAGGAAGATCTGTGGTTTCATGTGGATGGTGCGTATGGGGGGCCGGCTGCGATTACTCAACAGGGGCGTCAGTATTTATCCGGGATCGAACGAGCCGATTCGCTGGTGCTGGATCCGCATAAATGGCTGTTTCAGCCTTATGACGTTGGCTGTGTCCTGGTTCGTCGTCCCGGCGCACTTGAGCATTGTTTCAACATGAATCCGGAGTACCTCAAGGATGTTGAAGCCAGTGCCGGTGAAGTGGATTTTCGAAACCGCAGTTTGGAGCTCACACGTCGATCACGAGCGGTAAAACTCTGGATGAGCTTGCGGACATATGGTATTGAGCGATTTCGAAAAGCGATCAATCACGGCATCAAACTGGCAGAATTTGCCGAAGCCTACTTACGCTCCAGGCCCGAAACATGGGAGGTGATCACGCCTGCTCAAATTGGCGTTGTCTGCTTCTCCCTGAACAATGGGACTCCCCGGCAGCATGCTGCCAGGGCTAAGGCTTTGTCGGACAGCGGTTACGCGTGCGTATCCTCGACCAGGCTCAAAGACCGCAGTGTGCTTCGGCTCTGCACTATCAACCCGCTGACAACAGAAGACGATATCATGGGGACCATCGATCATCTGGAAACTGATATTGGTTGTTCGACAATATTGGGCAGAAATTGCTCATGAAAGCATCCCGTTTCAGCCGTGTTGGCTCAGCAGAACCTGTCAGGCGCGATTTTCGCAGGGGGGTAACTGTGTCCACTGGTAGAGACTGCAAGGGGGAAGAGGCTGACTATATCTACAGTATTACCCCTGAACATTCATTCAACGTATTGAGAGTAGAGTAGGAGTGCCGAACATGGCGGTACAGGTAGCAGTTGCGGGGTTTGGCGGGCGCATGGGGCGGGCACTGGCAGCGGCCTTGAGGCTTAGCGAGCATGCCGGGCTTTCCGCTGCGATAGTGCGCCCCGGTTCCAGCCTGGTTGGGGCGGACGCCGGGGAGGTCGCCGGCCTGGGGCGCAGCGGCCTCACGATTGTGGACAGCCTGGCCAAGGGCGACTTCGATGTCCTGATCGACTTTACCACGCCGCTGGCTTCTGTGGAGAACGCCGCTTACTGCGCAGCGCAAGGACGCCCCATTGCCATCGGCACCACCGGCTTTGATGCGGAGCAGAAGCGCCGGCTTTTGGCCAATGCGGCAAAGGTGCCGCTGTGTCTGGCCAGTAATTTTTCCACCGGGGTCAATCTGTGCTTCCAGTTACTGGAAACCGCTGCGCGGGTGATGGGTGAGGATGCGGATATCGAGATTGTCGAGGCGCATCACCGCCACAAGGTGGATGCTCCCTCTGGCACCGCCCTCAGTATGGGGGAAGTCGTGGCCGAAACGCTGGGTCGCGACCTGGACAGAGTGGCAGTTTACGGTCGCGAGGGCCAAACCGGTGAGCGCGATCGGGATACCATCGGCTTTGCCACGATACGCGGTGGCGATGTCGTCGGCGAACATTCGGTCCTTTTTCTGGCCGAGGGTGAGCGGGTTGAGATTACCCACCGCGCAAGCAGCCGCCTGTCTTTTGCCCGCGGCGCCGTGCGTGCGGCCCTTTGGCTGATGGGCAGCGGGCAGTCCCCACGGGCGCCGGGACACTATGATATGCGTGACGTGCTTGGGCTGAATGCATCCCACCTCAAATAGTTACTGTTAACGCCAGCAGGGGGGATGGGAAAGTTTCCCGGATTTCCATTCGCCTGTCATGCTTATAGGTGACGCTTGCCGGGGCCGGTGGGTGTTTTGCCCGGCCGGCCAGCCTGTTCTACCGGATAAGGGGAGTACCCTTGGAAAAGAAGCTGATTGTCGGCAGTGAGGAGTGGTGTGGATTTCCTGCACTCGGTATTCCAGTGATAAAGGCGCGGGTGGACTCGGGAGCCAAGACTTCCTGCCTGCACGCCTACAATATCCAGACATTCAAGCGCGATGGAGAGTCCTGGGTCAGCTTTGAGGCCCATCCCTTGCAGCACCAGCGCCGCCCCTCGGTGCGCTGTGAAGCACGCCTGATGGACAAGCGCCTGGTGCGCAGTTCCTCCGGAGAGAGTGAGAAACGCCCGGTGATTCGCACGGCCCTGTCGGTTGGCGGCAGTGTCTGGGACATAGAGTTGACCCTGACCAACCGCGACAGTATGGGCTACCGTATGCTGCTGGGGCGGGAGGCGATGCTGGGGCGCATGCTGGTAGATCCGTCGGAGTGTTACTGCCTGGGGGATTACCCCCAGAGTCAGTTGGATGAATACTACCGCGACGAGCATCATATTGCGGGCACCGGGCTGCGCATCGGCCTGCTGGCCTCCAATCCGGACCTCTATAGCAACCGCCGGATTATGGAGGCGGGGGCAGAGCGCAGTCATCGCATGACATTTCTCGATGTGCGTCAGTGCTATATGAAACTGGATGCCGATGAGCCCGAGGTACACTACAGAGACGGTCGCATTCTCAACAACCTGGACGCGGTGATTCCGCGTATCCGCCCCAGTCAGACGTTTTACGGCTGTGCTCTCACGCGTCATTTTGAAAGCCTGGATGTCTTTGCCCTGAATGGTTCTGCCGCCATCCGCCAATCGCGGGACAAGCTGTACTCCCTGCAGATTTTGCAGCAGAGCGGGCTGACCATCCCCACTTCCGGTTTTGCCAATTCCCCCGTGGATACCAACGAGCTGATCGAGATGGTGGGGGGGGCACCACTTGTGGTCAAACTGCTGGAAGGCGCCCAGGGGCGCGGCGTGGTGCTGGCGGAAACCCGCAAAGCCGGGGAATCCGTGATCAATGCTTTCAAGTCGCTGAAGGCCAACCTGCTGGTGCAGGAATTTATCCGCGAGGCGGAGGGCAGGGACCTGCGCCTGTTTGTGATCGACAGCCGCGTGGTGGCCTCCATCCAACGGGAAGCGGCTCCTGGAGAATTTCGTGCCAACCTGCACCAGGGCGGCTCCGCCTCGGTGGTCAAGGTCACCCGGGAGGAGAAGCGCCTGGCAGTGAAAGCTGCAAAAGTACTGGGGCTGAGAGTGGCAGGGGTAGATATTATCCGTTCGCGCAAGGGGCCGTTGTTGTTGGAGGTGAACTCCTCGCCCGGTTTGGAAGGGATCGAAAGTGCAACCCGCAAGGATGTGGCCGGTGCCATGATCATGTCAATCGAGAAAGCCCTGAAGTGGCGTCCGGCGATGGTCGGGGAGGGCGTTCAGGGAGCTCGCGATACAAAATAGGCAATGCGTGTCCCGTGTCGACAATTCAGGATATGCCTGTAGCGTATTTGCTGTACAGGGTTGCAGGCATGGTGTTTTTCTGTGGGGTTTTCACCGTCGTTCTGGTTTGGTTGCTGGGACAGGGGGATTTGGTGATGCAGGGGCGGGGGTACCACAGTACACCGAAGCGCAAAGAAAATGGTTGCCTTAAGATGAAAGGTGGCGGCCCGTTTGATACCAAATAGCCTTGTATATGAACATCAGATTACGCCTAAAATCAGGTAAAAAAATCCCGCGCGGCAGGCCCAGCCCTGTTTTGGTCCCTGTGAGAAAGTCTATTGTGAGCTTCAACTGTTATGAGCTTTGATACCATGGATAAAACCGTTGTGCGATCACTCGCGGTTGGTTTTGCCGCGCTGCTCATTGGCATGGCCGCCTTTTTCTATAATTGGAATCTCTACGGTGGTGGGTGGCAATACTTTCGGATTTTTCTATTCCCCGGGAATGTGGTCCTTTCGCTGTTCACCGAAGAAATGGATTTCTGGCCCAAGTTTCTGCTGCAAATGAGCGGGCAGTTTTTGGTTGCTTTCCTGGCCACCTATTCTGTTCTCAAAAGCACTGCTCTGTTAAAGGCCCTGTAGCCTGGTAGTTGGTGACAGGTAGATGCCGCATAACGCGGATAGGAGGCCGGCTGCCGTCCTTCCTCTAGGCCCTCCCAATAAAGCGGATGCGACTTTGGGGGGGCGCTGTTGTGAAAACGCCTGGCGCAGGTCCGGTAAGCTAAACTTCTGGGGTGGCCGGGTGTTTCTGCAAAGCACAAAGGCGCCTGGAACACCCCTCGCCACAGGTGTCCGTTGATCGAAACCGTTTGTCGGGTGGTAGCTCCCTGGGAACAGGGCGGGGTTGTTGCCCTGGTGGGCAAATGGTGCAAGCCGCAGGGACTGAAGAACCGTGAACATACGCAATGCTCCCCCTCCCCTCCGCTTCCTTACGCGCTTCCTGCTGTTGCTGTCGCTGACTGCCCCTGGTGTACAGGCGGCGGTACAACTCTCGGAAACCCCCCTTGGGCGGCGTGTGATGGTGGATTACATCGTGCACTTTGCCTACCACCTGCAGTGGCCGGTCAATGCCTTTGACAACCGCAATGCCCCTTTCCGCGTATGCCTGATGGGCGGAGATTCCCTCGGTGAACCCCTGCAAGAACGCCTCAGGAACCAGCGTATCGACGGGCGCAGAACGGAATTTGAGAAAGTTGACCTGAAGCAGATGCTGCGCGCCCGCAAATGCCAGATCGTCGTGCTGGGACCCATGGCGCGCGCCAACCTGCTCAAGGCCCTGGTGGCGCTGGAATATTTCCCCGTTCTCACTGTGAGCGATGCTGAGCGCTTTGCCGCAACCGGCGGTATGATCGAGTTTGCCGATAGCGGTGGTGAAGTGGCCGTGCGTATGAACAAGACCATGCTGGAGAAGGCGGAGCTGAAGATGGGTACCAGCCTGTTCCGCCTCGGGCGCGAGGTCAACTGAACCGGGGCTGCCGATGCCTCTGGGGCAGGTTTGTACTGGTATCCTGGCGCGGTTTCGCGTAGAATCTGCGCCCGGATTTGGGTCTGTGGCACGGGGTCGGATTGTGCCGCGCGGGACTGTGGAAAGCCGGTGGTAAGCGATGGCCAGTTTGTGAGAGCCGAGTGTGGGCAGAATTTTAAAGCGAGATGAAGCTGTCAGGTTTCATCTCGCTTTTTTATGCGCGCACCAGCCAGCCCCGTCTGCTCCAAAGCCCGCTGCCCGGCCCACACACTGCTGTGTAGACCGGAGAGTTCCAATTTGATTAACGCTGTACCCACGCCGGAGACCTGTATGTCCCTCGATTTTTTCCACACAACAACGCCCGCTCTGCTGGTGCTTGCAGATGGCAGTGTTTTTGAGGGGCGCGCAATTGGGGCACACGGCAGCTCTGTGGGTGAGGTTGTGTTCAATACTTCAATGACCGGTTATCAGGAGATCCTGACCGATCCCTCTTACGCTCGCCAGATTGTCACCCTGACGTACCCGCACATTGGCAACACCGGCACCAATGAGACAGATGAAGAGTGCGCAGAAGTCTGGGCCGCGGGCCTGGTGGTCCGGGATCTGCCCCTGCTTGCCAGCAGTTTTCGCAACCAGCAGTCCCTGCAGGACTACCTGCGCGAGCGCAATATTGTCGCCATTGCCGATATCGATACCCGCCGTCTGACCCGCCTTTTGCGCGACAAGGGTGCGCAGAACGGCTGTATCCTGGCCGGTGACATTCTCGACCGCGAAGAAGCCCTGGCAAAGGCCAGGGCCTTTGCCGGCCTCAAGGGGATGGATTTGGCCAGTGTTGTGACCACCGGGGATTGCTACACCTTTGATGCGGGGACCTGGGCCCTGGGTGCCGGGCACAAGGCGGCGCCGGTACAACCTTACAAGGTGGTGGCCTACGATTTCGGTGTAAAACGCAATATCCTGCGCATGCTGGTGGACCGCGGCTGCAATATTACCGTGGTACCGGCGCAGACCCCCGCGGCGGAGGTGCTGGAGATGAATCCCCACGGCATCTTCCTGTCCAACGGCCCCGGTGACCCGGAACCCTGTGATTATGCGATCACTGCTATCCGCGCGTTTCTCGACGCGGGTATTCCCACCTATGGCATCTGCCTGGGACACCAGTTGCTGGGTCTGGCCGTGGGCGCTAAAACCTCCAAGATGAAATTTGGCCACCATGGTGGTAACCATCCGGTGCAGGATCTGCGCAGTGGCAGGGTGATGATCACAGCACAGAACCACGGCTTTGCGGTGGATGCGGATGCCCTCCCCGAGAATGTGGAGGTAACCCATAAATCCCTTTTCGACGGCACCCTGCAGGGCATCCGCCTCACAGACAGGCCGGCCTTCAGCTTTCAGGGGCACCCGGAAGCCAGCCCGGGCCCACATGATCTGGCACCTTTGTTCGACCAGTTTATCGAATTGATGAAAGCGCGCGCCTACGCCTAGGGGTGGCGCTGTCTGCAGCAGAGAGATAACCGCCGCTTCTGCGGCGGTTTTAACAAGACACGAGTGAAAATGAGCGCAGCCGGCCACGAGCCGGTAGTAGAGCGGAAGAAAGATGCCAAAACGCACAGATATCCACAGTATTCTGATTATTGGCGCCGGTCCCATCGTGATCGGCCAGGCCTGCGAATTTGACTACTCCGGTGCCCAGGCCTGCAAGGCGCTGCGCGAGGAGGGTTACCGGGTCATCCTGGTGAACTCCAATCCGGCCACCATCATGACCGACCCGGCCATGGCCGATGCCACCTACATTGAACCGGTGGAGTGGCGTACCCTGGCGAAGATTATCGAGCAAGAGCGCCCAGACGCCATCCTGCCCACCATGGGCGGTCAGACCGCACTGAATTGTGCCCTGGACCTGGATAAGCAGGGCATCCTGGAGGCCTGGGATGTGGAGCTGATCGGTGCGGACAAAGACGCTATCGAGAAGGCGGAAGACCGCGACCTGTTCGACAAGGCCATGCAGGCGATCGGGCTGGAGACGCCGCGCGCCCGGATCGTGCACTCCATGGAAGAGGCGAAGGCGGTTCCGGAAGCGTTCGGTTTCCCGGTGATTATCCGCCCCTCCTTCACCATGGGCGGCTCCGGTGGCGGTGTGGCCTACAACTGGCCCGAATTTGAGGAGATCTGCAAGCGCGGTCTCGATCTGTCTCCCACCAATGAACTGCTGATCGATGAATCCCTGCTGGGATGGAAAGAGTACGAGATGGAGGTGGTTCGCGATAAGCGCGACAACTGCATCATCGTGTGTTCCATCGAGAACTTCGACCCCATGGGGGTGCATACCGGTGACTCCATTACCGTGGCGCCGGCGCAGACCCTCACCGACAAGGAATACCAGCTGATGCGCAACGCTTCCATTGCGGTGCTGCGCGAGATCGGCGTAGAGACCGGTGGTTCCAACGTGCAGTTCGGTGTCTGTCCGAAGACCGGAAGGATGGTGGTGATCGAGATGAATCCGCGGGTATCCCGCTCCTCGGCGCTGGCTTCCAAGGCCACCGGTTTCCCGATTGCCAAGGTGGCGGCCAAGCTGGCGGTAGGGTACACCCTGGACGAACTGCAAAACGATATCACCGGCGGCGCCACACCGGCTTCCTTTGAGCCGTCCATCGATTATGTGGTGACAAAAATTCCGCGCTTCACCTTCGAGAAATTTGGTGAGGCCGATGCGCGCCTCACCACCCAGATGAAGTCCGTGGGCGAGGTCATGGCCATCGGCCGCACTTTCCAGGAGTCCCTGCAGAAAGCGCTGCGCGGCCTGGAAGTGGGCAGCTTCGGCCTGGAAAGCAAGATCGATCCCGGCGAAGACGGTGCCGAGAACCGCCTGCGCTGCGAGCTTTCCGTGCCGGGCGCCGAGCGCATCTGGTATCTGGGCGATGCCTTCCGTATGGGAATGAGCGTAGAGCAGGTGTACGAGCTGTCTGCTATAGATCCCTGGTTTTTGGTGCAGATCGAAGAGCTGATCAAGATCGAGGAGCCGCTCAAGTCACTGCCCACCTCGGCGCTTCGGGCTGAACATATGCGTTTTCTCAAGCGCAAGGGATTCTCCGACCGCCGCCTGGCCGATCTGCTGGGTGTAAGCCAGAAGACCGTGCGCGAACTCCGCCACAAGCTGGGTGTTTTCCCATCCTACAAGTGTGTGGACACCTGTGCCGCGGAGTTCGCCACTTCCACCGCCTATATGTACTCCACCTACGATGAGGAATGTGAGGTGGTGCCCTCCGACAGAAAGAAAATCATGGTGCTGGGCGGCGGCCCCAACCGTATCGGTCAGGGTATTGAATTCGATTACTGCTGTGTCCACGCGGCGTTGGCCATGCGCGAGGATGGCTACGAGACCATCATGGTCAACTGTAATCCGGAGACAGTTTCCACCGACTACGACACCTCTGATCGCCTCTACTTTGAGCCGGTCACTCTGGAGGATGTGCTGGAAATTGTCGCCAAAGAGAAGCCCCAGGGTGTCATTGTACAGTTCGGTGGCCAGACCCCGCTGAACCTGGCGCGCTACCTGGCTGCGGAGGGGGTGCCCATCATCGGTACCACGCCCGAGCAGATCGACCGCGCGGAAGACCGCGAGCGCTTCCAGCAGATGATCAAGCGACTGGGCCTCAAACAGCCGAGAAATGCCATTGTGCGCTCGATCTCCGAAGCCATCCAGGCCGCCAAGGATGTGGGTTACCCCCTGGTGGTGCGCCCCTCCTATGTGCTGGGTGGCCGCGCCATGGAGATCGTCTACAAGGAAGACGAACTGCTCAACTACATGAAAGAAGCGGTGCAGGTTTCCGATGAGGCGCCGGTATTGCTGGATCACTTCCTCAATGCAGCCATTGAAGTGGATATCGATGCGGTGTCCGATGGTCATGACGTTGTTATTGGCGCCATTATGCAGCACATTGAGCAGTGTGGTGTGCATTCCGGTGACTCCGCCTGCTCCCTGCCACCCTACAGCCTGCCCTCCGGGGCGCAGGACACAATGCGCGAGCAGGTGAAATCCATGGCGCGGGAACTGGGCGTGGTGGGTTTGATGAATACCCAACTGGCCTATCAGGACGGTGAGATCTATGTGATCGAAGTGAACCCGCGGGCCTCCCGCACGGTGCCGTTTGTCTCCAAGTGTATCGGGATCTCCCTGGCCAAGGTCGCTGCGCGCTGTCAGGCGGGCACCAGTCTGAGGGAGCAGGGCTTCACGGAGGAGATTGTACCGGATTACTTCTCTGTCAAAGAGTCGGTGTTCCCGTTCAACAAGTTCCCGAAAGTGGACCCGATTCTCGGGCCCGAGATGAAATCCACCGGTGAGGTGATGGGGGTCGGCGCCACGTTCGCGGAGGCGTTTGATAAGGGACTGGTGGCTGCCGGTGACCGCCTGCCGATGTCGGGGCGCGTATTTATGTCTGTGCGCGACTTCGACAAGCAGGAGGCTGTGGGCGTCGCGAGAGACCTTGTCGCCCTGGGTTTTGAGCTGGTGGCCACGCGCGGTACCGCCAGGGTCTTGCAAGAGAGCGCCATTCCCGTTACAACCGTAAATAAGATGAGTGAAGGTCGTCCGCATATCGTTGATATGATCAAAAACGACGAGATTGCGCTGGTGGTCAATACCACCGAAGGACGCCAGGCGATTCGCGATTCCGCAGATATCCGTCGCAGCGCGGAGAATCACCGGGTGTGTTACACCACCACCCTGGCGGCCGCTCAGGCCATGGCGATGGCCATGCGCCAGGAGCAGCCGTTGCAGGTGCGCCGTCTGCAGGACCTTCACCAGCGCGTAGTCAAGCTGTCTTAAATTTCTAAACCAACCTGTGAGTTGCGGGCGAACCCTGTGAAGTTCCAGGGTTCGGCTCCGCAGTAACTACCATGGAGGTCCCACATTGAACCGGGTACCAATGACCGTTGAAGGCGCCGACGCATTGCGTTCAGAGCTGGAAAACCTGAAGAAAGTGGAGCGCCCTGCCATAGTGCAGGCGATAGCGGAGGCGCGCGAACACGGTGACCTGAAGGAGAATGCCGAATACCACGCTGCACGGGAAAAGCAGGGTTTTATTGAAGGTCGCATTCAGGAAATTGAAAGTAAACTGTCTCACGCACAGGTTATCGATATCAAGTCGATTGAGCCGAGTGCCAGGGTGATTTTCGGCAGCACGGTCACGATTATTCATTTGGATGACGACCGCGAGGTTACTTACAAGATTGTGGGTGATGATGAAGCCGATGTGAAAAAACGCAAGATCTCTGTGAATTCCCCCATTGCGCGGGCGCTGATCGGCAAAGAAGTTGGGGAGGTTGTTGTGGTACACGCGCCTTCCGGTTCGATGGAATACGAAATTGACGCCGTGGAACATTTGTGACCTGGTGTTCTTTTCAAAGCGGATTGACACTTGACTGAATGCTGTTGATTAAAAATCCGCTGGCCAAGTCGGTGCCAGGTGAATAAGGGCACCTGGTGAGATTATCTTTTTCAGGGGGGTATTCCGCTAAGATTTCTATTGGCCACTCTCGGCTTGGTCCGTGTCGGTTGCAGCAGAAACTGACTCAAGATGCAAAGAGAGGCTGGGCAGAAGAGCTTTGGTTTTCCTTGCCTCACCGGTAGGGAAAACAACTGAACTGATCAGGTTTATACAGCCCCCCTTATTCACGCAATACCTGGAAATACGGATGGCCCGGCAATCTGTTGGTTACCGGGTTTGTGTGTATCCTTGAATGCCTGCTGAAGCGGGTTGAGAAATACCCTGCCTTTCTGAATGGTTATAGGTCCCGACTTTCAACATTTTGCGGTGGATTATTAACTATTGGTGTTGGTTGAGTGAAAATACACCCATCACTCAATCCGTGAAGCGGCATTTCAGGCCATTGCAATCACGGGTATGCAAGGATTTTTCGCCGTTTCCCAGGGTGGGGGCTTGAGCGAAATCAGGGTTTAGAGTCCCGGGAGATGCTAGGATGTGCACGTGAAGGCCTTGGAGCCTTCGGCACAGATGGTATTGCCCCATGGATGGAGAACACGGAGTCGGTCAAGCCTTTGCCCTGGGAAAACAGCCCGGTTTTTAGAAGGAGTGTAGATTGTGATTCCCATTGTCGACCGCGCGCATACAGAATCCATTTCGCCTATTTGGCGTATGCCTTTCCGGCCTTTTTTCTGGGGGGCTGCCCTGTGGAGCATGATCGCGCTTTTGGTATGGCAACTGCAGTTGTCCGGTTGGCAGTTGCCGGCGCTGCGCGGTGGGGTCGTCTGGCACTCCCATGAAATGCTGTTTGGATTTGCCGCTGCGGTGGTGGTCGGTTTTCTCGCTACCGCCATGCAGACCTGGACCGGGATTCCCTCACCAAAGGGGCCCCAGTTGATGAGTCTGGTGGGATTGTGGCTGCTGGCGCGTTTGGGGTATCTGTTCGCGGTGGTACCAGTGTGGATACCAGTCTGCACAGAGGTGGCGTTTTTCCTGTTGGCCGGGTTTCTGCTGGGGGCAAGGGTATTGCGTACCAGGCAGTGGCGCAATCTGTTTGTATTGCCTGCCATGCTGGCTTTTGCCGGGTTATCGGCGTGTCACTGGCTGTTGCCGGGGGCCCAGAGCCGAGTGGCACTGCTCGCCCTTCTGCTGGTGACAGCCATTATTCTGGTGATCGGTGGACGGGTAATACCCTTTTTTACCGCGCGGCGTTTCCAAATGCCCCCTCGCGAGAAGCTGCCCTTTGCCGAGTGGGGCACGCACATTGCCGCAATACTGCTTTTACTGAGTGTGGCACTGGGATTGCCCCGGACGCTTTGGGCTGCACTCGCCCTGGTACTCGGTGTGTTGCAGCTTGTGCGCATATTGCGCTGGCACCCCACGCGGATCTGGGCTGAACCGATGGTTTGGTCTTTGCACCTGAGTTATTGGCTTGTGGTTCTCGGCTGTTTTCTCGCCGCGCTGGCCTGGAGCGGTATAGCGCCCTCCTGGCACAGTCCCGCCCTGCACGCCTTTGCCGTAGGCGGTATTGGTGGATTGATTCTGTCGATGGCCAGCCGCGTGAGCCTCGGGCATACCGGTCGGGTGTTGAAGGCGCCGCGCCTGATGCCGCTGGCATTTGCGGCGCTGGCCTGCTCGGCCCTGGTGCGTGTGTTCTGGGCTTCTGCACCCACTGGCTTTCTTGTGGCCATCGTCACTTGGATCGTGGGGTATGCACTCTTTCTTTTGTACTACACCCCGGTCCTCTTCCGGCCCCGCCCCGATGGCCATCCCGGGTAAATTCTGGGTAGGCTTCGGGATACTTGTCGGCCCTCTGGGTAAGCAGAAATTTGGCTGCCAGTGCGCTGGGCAGGGACACCGTGCTCTTAGGGTGCTGATATGGGGGGAAAATTCTCCGATAATCTGTCAAAACCCAACGACATCTGGAATAGCTGGGGCACCGGGTTGCCTCGGGTGAGGATGGATGTTCCAATAGATGCCAAAGGGGGAAGGGGAATCACGGTGGACCTGGTGTAGCCGAAGGTTTGCAAGAGCGCTCGAGTGATCCACGCTTTTTGTCTGCCCCGGATAGATTTCAACCGGGTTTTACGGCTGACTTGTTAACAGCACCTGGAAACACATTAATTCGATCAGACGCTCACTTGTATTCTGGAGCGACTCAATAACCTCCTTTTCCCGATTGTTCAATTCCCAAGGCTGCGAACATGCAGATAAGAATCAAAATCTGAAACAGGTTCTTTTGAAGCAGTGAAACCGTTTGATACAGATTAAAAGAAAACAGCGTGAATAGGCTATGAAAAGAATTCTGGTAGTTTTGATTGTTATCGGGTTGTCCAATTTTGCCAGCTCTGCTGAAAAGCAGCTGGTGCGCTTGGATGGCAGTACCATTTCCTCCAGTCAATTGACGAACAAAATCACCCAACTGACCAATGCGGCTCAGGTACAGGGTTTGACTGTCACAGTGTTTAACAATGGCCTGCCGGTATATTCTGAAGCGTTCGGGTTTGCCGACCTGCCAAATAAAAAACCGCTCAAAACCACCACAGAAATGTACGGCGCTTCGCTGAGTAAAGCGGTTTTTGCTGTTTTGGTAATGAAGCTGGCGGATCAGGGTATTATAGATCTGGATAAACCGCTTCAATCGTATTTGAAAGAGCCACTGTGGAAAAGCCAGAGTGATGGCGGAAATGCATGGCACAAGAATTTAGGGGATTTGCGCCAAGCACCGCGATATCGGAAAATCACCGCACGCATGTGCTTGTCTCATACGACCGGATTGCCAAACTGGCGCTGGTTTGAATCGGATCATAAACTGCGTATTCATTTCGAGCCGGGAGAGCGATACAGTTACTCTGCAGAGGGGATGGTGCTTTTACAGGTTGTGTTGGAAAAGTTGACCGGAAAATCGGTGGAACAACTGATGCGGGAAACTATTTTCATCCCTTACGGAATGGCTATGTCCAGTTATACCTGGCAGCCCCGGTTTGAACGCGATTATGCTCTGGGGCATGGGGCCGACGGCAACACTTTTCCCCGGGATAAAGATAATGCTGCCCGTGCGCCCAGTACCCTGGAAACCACAACCCAGGACTATATGCGTTTTATGACAGCAGTACTCAAGGGTGATGGCATCAGTGCAAAGGCACTCAAGGAGATGTTCAGTCCGCAGGTGCGTATTCGCACTAAAACACAGTTCGGCCCCGGTGCCGGAGAAATCACTGATCGCAACGACGATATCCAGCTCAGCTATGGTTTGGGTTGGGGGTTGTTCCATACCAAATACGGCTGGGCAGCCTTTAAAGAGGGGCATCACGATGAGGGCTTTCAGAACTTCTCAATGATTTATCCCGAGATGGGTACGGGAGTCTTGTTGATGAGCAATAGTAACAATGCGGAAGGTATCTTCGGTTATCTGCTTTCCGCAACTATCGCTGAGCAGGATTTTCCGATGCACTGGGAAGGTTTTATCCCGTATGACCAAAAACCGCCTGAATAAATGCGCTTTTGTGCATCGACAGGCGGTACCGGGTGAGAGTTGTTTTGCCGGTAATTACACGGTATCTAATCTGTTCTGTCGATCTGCTGTTTTACCCAATCGGTGCTTCCCGCAACCGCCGATAGTATAAGAATCACCGAACAGGTCCCTGGCATAGATGAAACTGGCTCGGTGCTTACCGACCGCTACAGGGGATACATCGGGACTATTTTATCGATTCACTGCCACTGCCGGGTAAATTATACGCTGATATTACCTTTCAGGTATTGAACGGCCTTGCCGGAAATAATGACCCGGTCCTCCTTAACCTGGCAGTTTAGCAGACCTCCCCGTTTGGATGCCTGGAACGCAGTCAGTCGGGATTTGTCCAGCTTTTCTGCCCAGTAGGGAGCCAGCCCTGTATGGATGGACCCGGTTACAGGATCTTCCACGCCACCATTGGCGGGCCAGAAATACCTTGAGATAAAATCGTATTGTACGGATCTGGCCGTTGCCACCACATCAAAGGGAGCGAGAATTTTCAGTTTTGCTGGATCCGGCTTCAGGTTAAAAATATCCTCCTCCCTTTCATAAATGGCAAAATATGCCTGATTGTTGCGCAGTACATCCGCCGGTTGAATGGATAGCCCTGTCATCAGATCACCGGGTATGTGCGCTACCGGATGCGGAGCCCGCTTGGGAAAGTGCATGGTGATATAGCCATCATCAGCACGGGCAATGTACATTTTCCCCACAGCTCCGGCTGAAAAGTGTACGCTCTGTAATGTGGGGTTTTTGGAGAAAAGCACAAAGGCCGAGGCCAGGGTGGCATGACCGCAAAAATCGATTTCAGTCACTGGGGAAAACCAGCGAATCCGGTATTCGCTGTCAGAGAACTTCATCAGAAAGGCGGTTTCAGACAGGTTATTTTCCGCAGCGATTGATTGCATCAAATCATCCGCAAGCCATTGTTGTGTGATAATCACTGCTGCGGAATTGCCTTTAAACAGGGTATCGGTAAAGGCATCTACGATGGTGATTTCGAGCTGCATGGTTTTGTCCTCTGGTTCAATATCCTGTACGCATTGTATGCGCGAATAGTCACTGTGCCCTGGGCGTAGTAACTGCGGTTATTGGCCCTTAAGTAGGCAAAAGGGTGAGATGAATGGAGAAGTCTGTTGATCTGCCACAGAGTCTACCTGTTTCCTGATCTGCGTCAGTACCCGGTATTATTCCTTTCTTTAAGGTCCCCTGCAGCTCGGCGGCTGCAACCGAAGGCGCCAGTGTGGAAAATGGTTTGGCGGTGGGCTTGTCGCCAGGGGGCAGAAATGTTGCAAGCAGATGTGGCAATTGTTGGGGCCGGACCCGCGGGGCTGGCGTTGGCGGTGGCGCTGGCCAGGCGGAATTGCCGGGTAGTATTGCTGGAGCGCCAGAGCGAGCAGTATGTGCTCAGTCCCGGTGATGACGGGAGAGAGATTGCACTCACCCATAAGTCTGTGCGGATATTGGAAAGTCTGGGGGCCTGGCAGCGGCTGCGCGACGATGAAATCGGCATACTGCAATCCGCACAGGTTGTGGACGGATACGCCCCGGCCAGTTTGAATTTTGAGACCCGCGGTTGCGGGCCCCTTGGATTTATTGTCTCTAATGCAACCCTGCGCCGGGTACTCTGTGAGGTGGCGCGGGAGCACAGCAATATCCAGCTCCACAGCGGCTGTACGGTAACTGGTACCAGGCAGGAATCGGACCAGCGTGTGGTGTGTTGTGGGGAGGGCGAAAGTATTACTGCGGCACTGGTGGTGGCGGCGGACAGCCGTTTTTCCGAGGTGCGGCGAATGGCCGGTATCGGTGCAGATATGCGCGACTTTGGTCGCGTGGCGATTGTGGGGCAGGTGCGCACTGAGCGGGCGCACGATGGTATCGCACGGGAATGTTTTCGCTATGGCTCTACCCTGGCGCTGCTGCCCTTGGCGGAGAGTCACACCGCCTCGGCAGTGGTGACTGTGCCTGCCAGTAGCGCTGAAACGATTATGCAGTTGAGTGATGCAGCGTTTGCCGACCGGGTGCAGGCGGAGAGTGTTTCGCAGCTCGGCGGGATCGAAGCCTGTGGCCAGCGTTACAGCTATCCACTGGTTGCCGTGTATGCACACCGGTTCCATACCGAGCGCTTTGCCCTGGTGGGGGACGCCGCCGTGGGTATGCACCCGGTGACGGCGCACGGCTTTAATCTCGGGCTTGCCGGTGCGGATACCCTGGTGCGGCAGTTGCAAGGTGTTGCGCGCCTGTACCAGCCCGCGCGGCTCGGTCGCGCACTGTCTCGCTATCAATTCCAGCACCGCTTGGAGTCCCGCCCGATTTACTCAGGAACCAATCGGGTGGTGGACCTGTTTACCAATGATCGCCTGCCCGCAAAATTGCTGCGTAAGGCAGTACTGCGTGTGAGTAATCACTTCCCGCCAATTCGCCGGGCTATTGTGCATCAGCTGACGCGCTAAAAAGGATGTTGACGGAAAGGCTGTATCTGGTCTGCAGATTTTCAGAAAGCTAAAAAGGCAGTAGCCGGCAGCGGCGGGATCGGCCCTGCGCGAGCCGGTGCGATGATGGCCCGGTGCGGGTAGCCAGCGGTGGAGAAGGGCCCCTTGCGGGAATTTCTTCCTTTTCTATACTGATCTGCGGAATAGGGAAAGTGGCTTCCCGGCCAGAGTAAAAACAAATGCCAATTACGGCTTGACTCACTTGGGCCGCAGCCCTAGAATTCGCAGCCTCTTGAGTGGTTGGGTCAGCCCCGCCGCAGGGAAACCAAGATTGCCAGGCTTTGTTTCCTGGAGTTGTTGCGGGGTGGAGCAGCCTGGTAGCTCGTCGGGCTCATAACCCGAAGGTCGTAGGTTCAAATCCTGCCCCCGCTACCAATTTCTTCTTGATACAATGGCTTTGAATGCGCATGTATTGTTGCGGGGTGGAGCAGCCTGGTAGCTCGTCGGGCTCATAACCCGAAGGTCGTAGGTTCAAATCCTGCCCCCGCTACCATCTCGCCTGATACAAAGGCTGTCAATGCGTATTCGTTGTTGCGGGGTGGAGCAGCCTGGTAGCTCGTCGGGCTCATAACCCGAAGGTCGTAGGTTCAAATCCTGCCCCCGCTACCAAATTTGCATTCGCGTATACTGACTGCGCGAATGTGCGGTCAAAGCCCCGTCAGGGGCTTTTTCGTATCTGCAAAGAAAATTGCAGAGGTTTTCGAAGTGGGCCGTAGGCCCATTTTTTGTATGTGGTGACGTGGATGGCGGGCAAGCGTGAATTGCTGGAAGACCTTCTGGCGCCGGTGGTGGCATCGCTGGGGTGTGAGCTTTGGGGTATTGAATACCAGACCCACGGACGAAATGCACTGTTGCGTATCTATATCGACTCTGAAAACGGCATTGCTGTGGAAGACTGCGAAAAAGTAAGCCGCCAGGCCAGTGCAGTGCTGGATGTGGAAGACCCTATCAGCGGCCGGTATACGCTTGAGGTCTCTTCGCCGGGGCTCGACCGCCCCTTGTATACCCTGGAGCAGTATGCGCGTTTTGCCGGCGCCCAGATCGAGGTCCGCCTGCGACTGCCCCTGGCTGGCCAGCGCAAATGGCGCGGTCTGCTGGCCGGTATAGAGGGAGATGAAGTGGTGCTGCGTGTGGACAGCGAAAATGAGTATCTGCTGCCAATCGACAGTATCGAAAAGGCAAATATTATTCCCCAATTTACCAAGTAACCTGTTAGGCGCCTGAACTCAGGCGATTTTGAGGCACAGTTACATGAACAAAGAGATCTTGCTGGTAGCCGAGGCGGTATCCAACGAGAAGGGCGTTGACCAGGAGATTATATTCCAGGCCATCGAAGCGGCACTGGCAACGGCCACCAAGAAACGCTACGACGAAGATTCAACCATTGAGGTGATCATTGATCGCCGATCCGGCGACTACGAAACGTTCCGCAGTTGGGAAGTCGTGGATGACGATACCCTGGCCGAACTGGGTACCCAGTTCACCCTGGAAGAAGCCCACGAGAAAGATCCGCAACTGGGCGCCGGCGATTGTTATCGCGAGCAGGTGGAAAATGTAGAGTTCGGCCGTATCGCCGCACAGACTGCCAAGCAGGTGATTGTGCAGAAAGTGCGCGAAGCCGAGCGCGCCAAGGTTGTGGATGAGTACCGCGACCGCGTTGGCGAAATGGTGAGCGGCACCGTCAAGAAAGTAACGCGCGATTTTATTGCCGTGGATCTCGGCAATAACGCCGAGGCGCGCCTGCCGCGGGACCAACTGGTCGGCCGTGAGATCTTCCGTTTGGGAGACCGGGTGCGTGCCATTTTGCTGGAAATCCAGCCGGAAGCCCGCGGCCCGCAGCTGATGCTGAGCCGCTCCTGCCCGGAGATGATTATCGAGCTGTTTCGCATCGAAGTGCCGGAAATTGCTGAACAGGTGATCGAGATCAAAGGTGCAGCCCGCGATCCGGGCCTGCGCGCCAAGATCGCAGTGACCACCAACGATGGCCGTATCGATCCGGTGGGCGCCTGTGTGGGTATGCGCGGTGCACGTGTACAGGCGGTATCCAATGAGCTGTCCGGTGAACGGGTGGACATCGTGCTTTGGGATGAGAACCCGGCCCAGTTTGTCATCAACGCCATGGCGCCGGCGGAGATTGAATCCATTGTGGTCGACGAAGACACCAGCGCCATGGATGTGGCGGTGGCCGAGGAAAACCTCGCCATGGCCATTGGCCGCAGTGGCCAGAATGTGCGCCTCGCCTCTGAGCTGACCCAGTGGCAGATCAATGTCATGAGTTCCGATGAGTGGCAAAGTAAGCAGGAAGCGGAATCCAGCTCCATCATGCAGGTATTTATCGATCGCCTGGATATCGATGAAGATGTGGCCACGGTACTGGTGGATGAGGGTTTTACTTCCCTCGAAGAGGTGGCCTATGTGCCTATCGAGGAGATGCTCGAGATCGAAGGCTTCGATGAAGACATCGCCGAAGAGCTGCGCGCCCGTGCCAAGGACTCCCTGTTGACCCAGGCGCTGGCCTCCGAGGAGAAGCTGGACGCTTCCGAACCCCAGGAAGACCTGCTCACGATGGAAGGTATGGAGCGTCACCTGGCCTTTCAACTGGCGAGCCGCGGCATCGCCACCATGGAAGACCTGGCGGAACAGGCGGTGGACGACTTGCTCGATATCGACGGTCTCGACCAGGAGCGCGCTGCGGCGCTGATTATGAAAGCGCGTGAGCCCTGGTTTGCCGATGACAGCGGCGAGCAAACCTAGGTGCACAGGCACAAGACAGACAAATAAGTACCCCCTCCGACCAAGTGACTTTTAGGAGAGAGAATGGCCCAAGTAACAGTTAGCGAACTCGCCAAATCGGTAGGTGCCACCGAAGACCGTCTGCTCAAGCAGATGAAGGAAGCGGGTTTGTCTCACACCTCTGCGAGCGCGGTGGTGTCAGATGAGGAAAAGCAGGTCCTGCTCAACTTCCTGAAAAGCAGTCACGGGGAGCAGGGCGCCAGCCCGCGCAAGATCACCCTGAAGCGCAAGACCACCACGACGCTGAAAACTGGCTCCGGCACCGGCCGCAAGACTGTGAATGTGGAAGTGCGCAAAAAGCGCACCTATGTGAAGCGTCCCCAGGCCGATCTTGCCGCGGAAGCCGGCGAGAGCAGCGCTGCCAAAGCGGAGCAGGAAGCCCAGGCAATCGAGCAGGAGCGACTGCGCGCCGAGGCGGAAGCGGAAGCTGCCCGCCTTGCGGAGGAAGCACAACGCAAAGCCGAGGCGGAAGCCAAAGCCGAAGCTGAAGCTCAGGTCGCTGCGCAGGCGGAAATTTCGCAAGACACAACAGAGGACAACACTGCACAAGGTGTGGTGAAGCAAGCGGAGCCCCCAGCACCGGTTCGCTCCAGCTATGTGGATGATATCGAAGCCATGCGTATCGCCGCGATGGAACGCCGCAAGCAGCAGGCCAAGCAGGAAAAGCTGGAACTCGATGAGAAAAAAGCGAAAGTAGAGGCTGAGCGGCAGCGCACCGCACAGAAAAAAGCAGAGACCGCCACCAAGGCCAAATCCGCGAAAACCGATGAGGTGAAGCCATCCCTGCGCCGCAAGCTGGAGGCTGTGCCGAGCGATGACGATCGCACTGAGGAGCAACCGCGCAAGCGTCGCGGTCGCCGTTCCAAGTCCGGTCCGAAGAAATCCAGCAAGACCGCTCTGTACGAGCAGGCGCTGGAAGTGTTTGAAGAGGATGAGGCGGAGAAGCGCAGTACGCGCTCCCTGTCCCGACCCACCCTGACCATTAAACCCACCCACGGCTTTAAAAGGCCCACGGCGAAGCAGGTATACGAAGTGCAGCTGGGCGAAACCATCACCGTTGGTGAACTGGCCAAACAGATGAATGTGAAGGCCGGTGAGTTGATCAAGCGCCTGATGAAAATGGGCGAAATGGCCACCATCAACCAGAGCCTGGATCGCGAAACCGCGCAGCTGATTGCCGAGGAAATGGGGCATGCAGTGGTCATGCGCTCCGAGAGTGAACTGGAAGAGCGCCTGGTGGCAGAGTCCCAGGCCCAGGAGGGCACTGAGGTTGCACGAGCACCAGTGGTTACCGTCATGGGGCATGTAGACCACGGTAAAACCTCCCTGCTCGACTACATTCGCAAAACCAAAGTGGCCTCCGGTGAAGCCGGCGGGATCACCCAGCACATCGGCGCTTACCGTGTGAAAACCAGCCAGGGCGAGATCGCTTTTCTGGATACCCCGGGACACGCCGCCTTTACCGCCATGCGCGCCCGCGGTGCCCAGGCTACCGATGTGGTGATCCTGGTGGTTGCCGCCGATGACGGTGTCATGCCGCAGACTGAGGAAGCGGTGAATCACGCCCGCGCTGCCGGTGTACCGCTGGTGGTGGCGATCAACAAGTGCGATAAGGAAGCGGCCGATCCGGACCGCGTAAAGAATGAACTGGCTGCAAAGGATGTGATCCCGGAAGACTGGGGGGGCGATACCCAGTTTATCAATGTCTCCGCGCACACGGGCCAGGGCATCGATGACTTGTTGGAGGCTGTCTCCCTGCAAGCGGAGATTCTGGAGTTGAAAGCCAGGATCAATGTGCCGGCCACCGGTGTTGTGGTGGAATCCCGCCTGGAAAAGGGCCGCGGCGTGGTTGCTACCCTGTTGGTGCAAAACGGCGAGCTGAAGCGCGGCGATATCATTTTGGCAGGCCAGAGCTACGGGCGCGTGCGCGCCATGACCAATGAGCACGGCAAGCAGGTGAAGGAAGCGGGCCCCTCCACCCCGGTGGAACTGCTGGGCCTGGATTCAGCCCCGAATGCCGGAGACGAATTCCTGGTAGTGGCGGATGAGCGCAAGGCCCGCGAAGTGGCTGAACAACGTGCGCACAAAGAGCGCCGGGAGCGTATGCAGCGCCAGCAGGCCGCCAAGCTGGAAAACATGTTTGCGAATATGGAAGCCGGTGAGAAGAAGGTATTGCCGGTCGTGATCAAAACCGATGTGCGCGGCTCTCTCGAGGCGATTCTGGGCGCATTGGCGGATATCGGCAACGAAGAAGTGTCTGTCAATGTAGTGTCCAGTGGGGTTGGGGGTATCGCCGAGAACGATATCAATCTGGCCCTGACATCCGGCGCTATCGTACTGGGCTTCAATACCCGTGCGGATGTTGCCGCGCGCAAAGTGGCCGAGACCGAAGGGGTGGAGATTCGCTATTACAGCGTGATTTACAACCTGCTCGACGAAGTGAAGCAGGCCCTGTCCGGTATGCTGGAGCCCGAGGTGCGCGAAGAGATCGTGGGGATTGCCGAGGTGCGCGATGTGTTCCGCTCGCCGAAGTTCGGCGCCATTGCCGGCTGTATGGTCACCGAGGGTACCGTATACCGCAACAAACCGATCCGCGTACTGCGGGATAACATTGTTATCTACCAGGGTGAACTGGAGTCCCTGCGCCGCTTCAAGGACGACGTGCAGGAAGTGCGCAATGGCATGGAGTGTGGTATCGGGGTGAAGGACTACAACGACGTAAAGTCCGGCGACCAGATTGAAGTTTACGATATCATTAAGGTCGCCCGCGAACTGTAACACTCGCCACCCGGATGAGATGAATCGCAAACCCGCCCGGGCCACTGCCGGGCGGGTTTTCCTGTCTTTAAACCACCATCCCCTATAGGTACAAAATGGCAAGAGAATTTCACCGTGCAGATCGCGTTGCCGATGCCATGCGCCGCGAGCTGGCCCAGCTGATTCAGCAGGAAGTGCGCGACCCGCGCCTGGGTATGGTCAATATCAACGACGTTGCAGTCAGTCGCGACCTGACTGTTGCCAAGGTCTTTGTCACATTTGTGGGCGAGGATGATCCCAGCCAGATCAACACCTCGATGAAGGTGTTGAACAAGGCTGCAGGTTTCCTGCGCAGACTGCTGGCGCACGCGATCCAGATGCGGGCAATTCCGCGTCTGCAATTCCACTACGATGAAACCTCTGTGCGCGGACAGGAACTTTCCACATTAATTGATAAGGCGGTGCTGGCCGATCGCAAACACCGCGACGACAATAGCGACGCTGGTGAAGATTGACGATGGGCCGCAGACCGAAATGGGGCCGGCCGGTACACGGCGTGCTGTTATTGAACAAGCCTGCCGGCATCACCGCCAGTCATGCCCTGCAAAAAGCCAAACGACTCTTCTTTGCCAACCGCGCGGGGCACACCGGTGCGCTGGACCCAATGGCAACCGGTGTACTGCCGGTCTGTTTTGGCGAAGCCACCAAGTTTTCCCAGTACCTGCTCAATGCTGACAAACGCTATCGCAGCACCTTCTGCTTCGGCATGAGCACCACCAGCGGTGATGCCGATGGCGATGTGCTGGAAACCAGGGATGCCTCGGGCCTGACTGAGCGGGATGTGCTCAAGGCCATGGCGGGGTTCCGCGGTCTTATCCGGCAGGTGCCCTCCATGTTCTCTGCCCTCAAGCACAAGGGCCAGCCGCTGTACAGGCTGGCGCGCCAGGGGATTGAGGTGGAACGGGAGGCGCGTGAAGTGAAGATTTTTGAATTTGAGTTGCTGGGTTTTACGCCCGGCAAACAGCCCCGTGCCGAGGTGGTGGTGCACTGTTCCAAGGGGACCTATATTCGCAGTATCGCCGAGGATCTGGGCCGGGCCCTGGGCGTTGGCGCCTATGTGGCGGCACTGCACCGCAGCGCGGCCGGCCCCTATGACGAGGCTGGTGCAGTGACGCTCGATGCGCTTGCCGAAGAGCGCGGCGAAGGCAAAGCAGAAGTGCTGGACTATCATCTGCTACCGGTGGATTCCCCCGCCTCTTCCCTGCCGAAACTCACCCTGCCGAACGACTCCGGCTACTATGTGCGTCAGGGGCAGCCGGTAATGGATTTACAGGTCTATCGTGTCGGTGCAGAAGGTGATATGGTGCGCCTCTTCCTGGAAAGTGGCGATTTTCTGGGCGTAGGAGAGATTACCGACGACGGGTGCGTCGCCCCGCGGCGTCTGGTAACGGGCACTTGAGCGGCACTCGCTGTATCGGTGAAAACCGGTGGCGCTGCGCGTGAAGGTGTCCGGGCGGGCTCGCCCGCAATAGCGATTAGCTGGTCTGTAAATATGCACGGGCCAGCCGGATCTTTGAAAGCATATTACGATGAGGTCACACGTTATGGCACTGACTGCCACTGAAAAAGCAGCCATCCTGAAAGAGCACGGCCAATCCGAAGGCGATACCGGTTCCCCGGAAGTCCAGGTAGCCCTGCTGACAGCCAATATCAACAAACTGCAGGGTCACTTCTCTGCGCACAAGCAGGATCACCACTCCCGCCGGGGGCTGATCCGCATGGTAAATCAGCGCCGCAAACTGCTGGATTACCTCAAGCGCAAGGATCTGAGCCGTTACGCACAGCTGATTGCCAAACTCGGCCTGCGTCGCTAAGACCCTGGAAAGCCCGCCTCTGGCGGGCATTCTTTTTCATGCATGCTGAAAAGTGGCGCCTTGTCACTTTTCAGAAGTGACGCTGCACAGTCCCTCAGGCATTGTCGAGCTGTCGTGCGGCACCTGTGCCGGCCACCTCGGCCGGTGGCGGTACGCCCCCGTACCACCCTGGGCAAAGGGCTTGGAACCTGCGCCCGGGCAACCATTGTAGGGGTTACTGGAATGGGCCAGTAACCGTAAGGAAATAGGAAAAACTAGTGAATCCAGTAAGCAAAACCTTCCAGTACGGAGAGCATCAGGTCACCATCGAGACCGGTCGCATCGCGCGCCAGGCTACCGGTGCGGCCCTGGTGACCATGGGTGAAACCGTTGTATTGTGTACCGTTGTCGGTGCCAAAGAAGCTAAGCCTGACCAGGGCTTTTTCCCGTTGTCCGTGCACTACCAGGAAAAAGCCTACGCGGCCGGCAAGATTCCCGGCGGCTTCTTCAAGCGGGAAGGTCGCCCGTCTGAAAAGGAAACCCTGACCTCGCGCTTGATCGACCGCCCGATTCGCCCGCTATTCCCCAAGAGCTTTATGAATGAAGTACAGGTGATGATCACGGTCCTGTCCGCGGAGAAGGATATGGACCCGGATATCGCCGGTATGATCGGTACATCTGCAGCGCTGTCGGTATCCGGTATTCCCTTTGCCGGCCCGATCGGCGCTGCGCGCGTGGGCTACACCCAGCAGGATGGTTACTTGTTGAATCCGGGTTACAGAGCCCTGAAAACCTCCGAACTGGACATGGTGGTAGCGGGTACCAAGGACGCTGTGCTGATGGTGGAGTCCGAAGCACAAGAGCTGCCGGAAGATATTATGCTGGGCGCTGTGCTGTATGCGCACCAGGAAATGCAGGCCATTATCCGGGTTTGTGAAGAACTTAAGGCGGAAGCCGGCAAGCCCCAGTGGAGCTGGCAGCCACCGGTGGAAAATACCGAGCTGAAAGCCGCCCTGGAGAGCCAGTTTGCCGGCAAGGTTGCGGAAGCTTACCGCATCATCGACAAGCAGGCCCGCAGCGCCCGTCTGGCTGAACTGCGCAGTGAAGCTGTCGAAGCACTCTCTAGCGAGGAAATAAGCGCAGATGAGGTAAAAGGCGCCTTTGGCAAGCTGGAGAAGCAGCTGGTGCGCGGTTCCGTGGTGCGCGGCGAGTCCCGCATCGACGGTCGCGACAACAAGACCGTGCGCCCGATTACTGTGGAAGTGGGGGTACTGCCGAAATCCCACGGCTCTGCCCTGTTCACTCGCGGTGAAACCCAGGCTCTGGTAGTGGCGACTCTCGGCTCTACCGGCGATGCCCAGATCATCGATGCCCTGGAAGGTGAACGCAAAGACTACTTTATGTTGCACTACAATTTCCCCCCTTACTCCGTTGGTGAAGCGGGGCGTGTAGGTGCTACCGGTCGCCGCGAAATCGGTCACGGCCGCCTGGCCCGCCGCGGGATTGCCGCTGTGCTCCCCGATCCGGACAGTTTCCCTTACACCGTGCGCGTGGTTTCCGAGATTACGGAATCCAACGGTTCCAGTTCCATGGCCTCTGTGTGTGGTTCCAGCCTGGCACTGATGGATGCCGGCGTGCCCCTGAAGGCGCCGGTGGCCGGTATCGCCATGGGCCTGGTGAAGGAAGATGAAGGCTATGCGGTACTGACTGACATTCTCGGTGATGAGGATCACCTGGGTGATATGGACTTCAAAGTGGCCGGCACCGCTTCTGGTGTGACCGCACTGCAGATGGATATCAAGATCGAAGGGATCACCGAAGAGATTATGGAAACCGCCCTGGAGCAGGCCCTGCAGGCGCGCCTGCACATCCTTGCGGAAATGAACCGGGTGATTGACTCCTCTCGCACCAGTGTGAACGAGAATGCGCCGCGCTATGCGACCCTGAAGATCCATCCGGACAAAATCCGCGATGTGATCGGCAAGGGCGGTGCGACAATCCGCTCTATCACCGAAGAGACCGGCGCCTCCATTGATATTGGGGATGATGGCACCATCAAGGTCTTTGGTGAGGATGGCGAGAGCCTGGAAAGCGCAGTGACCCGCATTGAGGAAATCACCGCGGAAGCCGAGATCGGGGCGATCTACGAGGGCACCGTGGTGCGTATCGTGGATTTTGGTGCATTCGTTAATTTCCTGCCGGGCAAAGATGGCCTGGTACATATCTCACAGATCGCCGAAGAGCGTGTGAATGCGGTGACCGACTATCTGAGCGAAGGCCAGAAAGTGTTTGTGAGGGTGCTCGACGTTGACCAGCGCGGGCGTATCAAGCTGTCCATCAAGGAAGCCAACGCCGATCGGGCGGCCGCCGCCGAGACAGCGGGACAGGGCAGCGGCGAAGTGTGAGTCTGCAAAGCTCGCAGGGAACCCGGCCTTGTGCCGGGTTTTTTTATGGCTTTTGATACAGGGGGAAGGGCCGGGGCATGGTCCGTGCCCAGAGATTTTCAGCTAGAATCTGGGCAAAAACAGGGAGGCTAACCGTGCACAATCTTTGGCTTCTGGACCTGATGCTCGGTCTCACTGCCCTGTTGCTTGCCAATCAGTATTGGTATTTGACCCGCGCGCAATTTCAGTCGGCGGCCCTGATGCTGGTTGCTGCTCTTGCCTTTATTGCCCTCGCCGCAATCGCGGGCGCCTACCGCTACGGTATAGACCCCGGCGTGACTGAACTGCACCGGGCACTGACCCGTCTCTCTGGCTACGCCGCTTTCCTGCTCATCGGCATCGGCCTGCTCTGGGTGCGGCTGGGTTTGCGCTGGGGAGCAGACAGTCGCGCGCCGGCTTATGTGGTGGTGGCGGTGGTCCTCGCATCATCGATCAGTCTCGGAGAAAGCGGCCTGCTGGCGCCCCGGTGGGTAGTCGATCTGTACTCGACACTGGGCCTGCTGCTGTGGCTGCTGGTGGCGTTACTGGAATGGGTTTCACCGCGCCGGCTGAGCCGCAAACAGGCTTTCGTGCTGGGTGGCGGCGCTGTACTGGTGGCTGTTAACGTATTGTTTGTCGGCACCGGTGCCAGGCAGCTGCTGGGCCTGGCGCGCACCAACTGGTTCCATCTGCTGTTGGCTATTTCGGTATTTTCCCTTTTGAGTGCGCGTCCGTTGTTTACCCGTACTGCGGACGGGCGACGGGCTTGAGGCGTTTGAAAAAGCGTGGATGACAGGGCAGCTCAGTTTTTAAGCAAAGGCGTGAAATTGGTGTAATGAGGCAGTAAAACGATTGCACCGCGCCATAACCTCTCTCTTTGAAAAGAGATTCTGATGTGCATACCACAGAAGCCCGCATTCTGTATTCGGCAAGGAGATCCATTTTGATTGGGCGATGTCAATGAGCGTCTGCAGCGGTCTGCTGATAGTGTCGATACTATGCGCGGGCGTACAGTGATTGTCTGGGAGAAGTTCTGGATTTGGGGTTTCCACCAGTTTAGCAATCGATGTATCAATTCCCCGTGAAAACTGAAACCTGGGCAGAAAACATCCTAGGAACAGTTCGGGTCTTGGCTATCAACACTTTTTATACCTTCCCTCAATGGTCACTGACGGATTCAGGACTAGTCCTCTCCCGGGCGCGATGCGTCTTTGGCGGAGAGCGAGACAGCCAGTGTCTGTTTGAATACGGTGGTGGCTAAAGTTGCGCAATGGTCGATGGTGGCTTTGTAGCAACCGATAGTATGCAGTTGGCATTACCAGTGAAGTCAAAGCTAACCATACCCTTTACTCCGGTGATGGCCAGCTTGTTTCTTGATTGAGGGATATCCCCCTCCCTCCGCAATCAGGATGGTTGCAATACCCAGGAACACTATAAGCTGATGTGGTGAACGCCTTCTGCCAGAGCCGGAATCACCTCCCAATAAAGCCGAGATGCCCATTTCCATTTCGGGTACAAATTGCAAGAACCACTATAGAAAAAAATAGAAAGAACCGTTACGCAACAGAATGTGTGCCATATGCCCGCAGCGTTTTAAACGGTATTTTAATAATCCAGAGGTTTGTATACATTCCTCATTGGGTACATATAAGCCAGTCAGGAAACTGTAACAGCAGCGAACCGGAAGGTAATAGCATACCTGAGGAGCTGGTTCCTGCTGAAATCCATCAGTTGCTAAGCCCGGAACTTAAGGTGTTTCTATCGGGTCTCACTTGCCAGCCCTATATTCCCCGGCCCGCCTTTGTATTGAGCTGTGATCCTCTCCATCAACAACAGATCACCGATTGGCTTCAGCGTGAAATTTTGACGCTTATTTGCTCACCCTGGCCAAGCAGTCGACATAGCATCTGGTCAAGTGTTTATAAAGATTTTCAGGGCCGGATTACAGTGGTGTCCAAAGGGTATCTCTGAGTTCCAATCATACCTCTATGGGCAGGACCGGTAGCAACCTGCGGCTGTGACGAAGCCGCTGGAGCCACTCCGGCTCCAACGGATATCACGTTTGGCGGCACTGGAACAAAATGGCGCTGGATGAAAACAATCTAACGCTTGCCCTCAGGTGTGCGCAGTCTTGGGAGGCGTTGTGAAGGCAGGCATATACCAGTGGAAGCGGAACAAGTTCATGCAACCCTGCTTGATCGAAAGGGCTCAGGGCGGGAAATGACCTGGCCTGAAGTGGAGGCCTGGCATCCTGGCCAGGGAGTGCTGTGGCTCCACTTTGATCGTGCTGAGGAAGCGGTCGTGCAATGGATACGCACTGACAGCGGGCTGGCGCAAATCGTGGTGGAAGCCCTGCTGGCGCGACCGATGCGGCCCCGCACTCTCAGAGTGGATGACGGGCTCTTCCTGGCCCTGTGCGGGGTGGACCCAAAACACAAGTCGCGCCGGGAGGACCGGGTCTCGATCCGAGTATGGGTAGAGGAAAATCGCGTTATCAGTACCGGCAAACGGCGCCTGCTGGCAGAGGAGGACCTGATAGCCCGTTTGGAGAATGGCTGTGGCCCCCGGGGTGCCGCCGCGCTGGTGGTCTCCCTGGCGGATTTACTGGTATTGCGTATGAGTGACCGGGCCGAGGAGTTTGAAGAGGGGGTGGATGACCTGGAAGACCAGCTTCTGGAGCGCGGAGGGGAGGGCCTGGGAGTGAACCTGGTGCAGTTTCGCAAGAGAACGATTGCACTGCGCCGTTACCTGTGCCTGCAAAGAGAGGTACTGTCGCGCATGCAGCAGGAATCTATGCCCTGGTTCGACAAGGAGAGCCATGCTTTATTGGGTGATGTCAACGAGCGCCTGCAGCGGAATATCGATGATATCGATACCGTGCGCGAGCGCGCTGCGATTGCCCAGGAGGAACTTCTGAGCCGCAATTCCGACCAGCTCAACAGCCGCATGTACGTATTGTCTGTAGTCGCCGCTATATTCCTGCCCCTGGGATTTTTGACCAGCCTGTTTGGTATCAATGTCGGCGGTATTCCCTGGGAAGAATCCGCCGGTGGTTTTATCGCTTTCTGTGTTTTACTGGTGGTGGCCCTTGCGGGGCAATTAGTTTTCTTTCACTGGAAGAAATGGCTGTAGCACTTCTTACACGGAAGTCGGCGCACCGTGGGGGTAAAGGTTGTCACCACCAGCCTGGGGCCCGGTTTCAGCCGGGATGCCGAAAATGCCTTACTCCAGAGGATGATACTGGCTGGCGGGGGCAGGAATTTTTCAAACAGACAGGCTGCCCGCAGGGCGCTGAACCCGGCGGGTCCCGGCTCAAGCCGATGGGCACTGTGGCGATGCCCAGGTCCGGAGGTCATTCCCGCCGTTTTATTTGAGGATGTGCGGGTCGCCGGGAAAGAGGCCGAGTTTGACGTCTTCTGCGTATTTGCGCAGTGCACCGGGAATATCCTCAGCTTCCACCAGAAAGTTTTTGGAGAATTTTGGCGGTTGCTCGGTGAGGCCGAGAATATCGTTGATAACCAGCACCTGGGCGTCGGTGTTGCGTCCGGCACCGATACCAATGGTGGGCATGGCAACCGATTCGGTGATGTTTTTGGCCAGGGTTGCGGGAACACACTCGAGTACCAGCAGGTCGGCACCGGCCTGGTCCAGTTGGATGGCATCATCCAGGATTTGTTTGGCGTGTTCGGCGTCGCGCCCCTGCACCCGGTAGCCCCCCAATTTGTGTACAGACTGTGGGGTTAGGCCCAGGTGGGCACAAACCGGAATACCGCGGTCAGTGAGCATCTTCACGGTTTCGGTAAGCCAGGCGCCACCCTCAATTTTTACCATATGGGCACCAGCCTGCATGATACGGGTGGCGTTGGCGATGGCCTGCTCTGGTGTGGCGTAGGTCATAAACGGCATGTCACCCATAATCAGGGACTTCTTGTTGCCCCGTGCCACCGCTTCCACATGGTAGATCATCTGCTCCATGGTCACCGGTACGGTACTGTCATAGCCGAGTACGGTCATGCCGAGGGAATCCCCCACCAGTACCGCCTCAACACCGGTCCTTTGGGCCATGGTGGCCATGGGGGCGTCATAGAGTGCAACGACAGTAAATTTCTCTCCCTGTTCTTTCTTTTTGCGCAGGGTCTGAGCTGTGACGAGCCGTTCTAATTCAAAGGATGCATACATAAGCCTTAACTCCCCGGATTGTAATAGTGTCGGCCGTTGGTGACAGTGAGCAGGTACTCGACCAGCTGGCGGTAATCTTCTGGGTGATTGGCAAAATCGATTTCCTCACTGTTGACAATAAGCAGAGGCGCCCTGTCGTAGTGGTGGAAAAAGCGGGTATAGGCTTCGTTGAGGGTGGCCAGGTATTCGTTGCCGATGGCGCGCTCTGCGGGGATACCGCGGTTGCGGATACGGGTTTGCAGTACCTCCAGGGGCGCTTGCAGGTAGATCACCAGGTCCGGTCTGGGTGCTTCCAGAGTGAGGTGCCGGAATACCTGCTGGTAGAGTGCGAGTTCATTTTTATCCAGGGTCACCTGGGCAAACAGCTGGTCTTTTTCAATCAGGAAATCCGCTACCCGGACCGGTTCAAAGAGGTCGTTCTGCCGCAACGCCTGGATTTGCTGGGAGCGCTGCAGAAGAAAGTGCAGCTGGGTCGGCAGGGCCGCACCTTTGGGATCGCGGTAGAAACGTGCGAGGAAAGGGTTTTCCTCCGGCCGCTCCAGCAGGGTGTCATAATTGAAGGTGGCGGCCAGCTTCTTCGCAAGCGTGGTTTTACCCACGCCGATATTGCCTTCTACGGCGATAAACTTGGGCAATGGCTTGCCCGGCAGGCTGAACTCACCCGGCGTTTCGCTGTTTTCGATAACCACGTATATGATTCCTAAGGCTGGGACGTCTTCCCCCGGTGGGCTACAGGCGCAAAAGTACTATCAAGTGGGGCGCGCAGTCGAGTACTTTTCAGGAGTTGGGGTGCTCGATCAGATTTTCTGCAGGCGATTGTGTGGGCAGTACTGCAGCAGCTGTGCCAGTGTTTCCCCTGTGGGGAGTCGCAGATTGGGTGACAATTCGGCCAACGGCACCAGAACAAAGTTGCGTTCGAACATACGGGGGTGCGGCACCTGCAGGCGCAGGCTGTCAATGTGTTGTTCGCCGAACAGCAGTATATCCAGATCCAGGGTGCGCGCCCCCAGCGCAGGGAACGCTCGCGCCCGTGGGTCGCCTCGATGGCCTGCAGTTGGTCGAGTAGTGAAAGGGGCAGAGCCCTGTGCGCAATTCTGCGACCGCATTGATGTAATCCGGTTGCCCGCTTGGACCAAGGGCGCGCTGCGATAGAAACCGGAACAGCGAAGCAGTTGGCTTTGCGGCATATCAGCCAGTGCCACCAGGGCATTGCGCAGTTGTTTCCTGGGCTGCGCCAGGTTGCTGCCGAGCCCGAGATAGACAGTGTCCACTAGCCGGTTGTTCGTGGTTTGCGGTGGCGCCCACCGCGGGAGCCGCGGCCGCGATGACGGCTACCGCCACTGCGCTGCAGTTTGCGTACCATTTGCTGGCGCTGTTCGTCATCGGCCTGTTGGAACTGGGTCCACCACTGACCGAGTCCAGCCTCAATCTCACCGCACTCTTCGCGCAGTAGCAGGAAGTCGTAGGCAGCGCGAAATCGGGGGTGTTCCATCATGCGCAGGGCACGGCTGCCACTACGCTGGGGCAGGCGGTATTGCAGGTCCCAGATTTCGCGCATGGGAATGGAGAAGCGTTTCGGGATGGCGGTGTGTGCCAACTGGGCACTTGTGATCTTTTGCGCAGCCTGGATCAGTGCCGGTACCGGGGGCGTTCCCTTCTCCACCAGCTTCTGCTGTTCCGCGTTTACCGCCGGCCACAGCAGGGCTGCATACAGAAACGCAGGGGTGACCCGCATGTCCGCGCAAATGCGCTGGTCGGTATTGCGCAGGGCTTGCCGGGTCAGCGCCAGGGCCGTGGGGCTGTTGCCGAGTTGGACGGCATTGTCCGGGAACAGATGCGGCCACAATTCGTAGCGTTGCAACAGTTCAAAGGTACTTTCACCCTGGCCGCTCATCAGCAGTTTGAGCATTTCGTCGAAGAGGCGGGCGGGGGCGATATTGCGCAGTAGTGGTGCCAGCTCCTTCAGGGGGGCCGCAGTTTTATTTTCTATGCTGAAGTCCAGTTTGGCGGCGAAGCGCACCGCGCGCAGCATGCGCACCGGGTCTTCCTTATAGCGCGTAACTGGTGTGCCAATCATGCGGATCAGGCGCCTGTCAATATCCTCTACACCACCGGTGTAATCGTGGATGGCGAAGCCATTGGTGGTGTAGTAGAGGGCATTGACGGTAAAGTCCCGGCGCTTGGCATCGCTTTCCAAATCTCCGTACACATTGTCTCGCAGCAGCATCCCGTGCTCCGATTGCCGGGCATTGTGCTCTTCACCATCTGTGTGGTGACCGCGGAAAGTGGTCACTTCTATGACTTCGCGACCAATACGGGCATGCAGGATACGGAAACGCCGCCCCACAATACGTGCGCCCCGAAACAGTACCTTGGCCTGCTCCGGGGTGGCATCTGTGGCGATGTCAAAGTCCTTGGGGTGGCCGCCGAGAATCAGGTCACGCACCCCGCCGCCGACAATAAAGGCTTGGTAACCCGCGTCCTGCAGGCGCTTCATAACGGTCAGTGCTGCACGGCTGATGTTTTGCCGTGAGATATTGTGGTTGTTGCGGGTGATGACCCTGGGGCCTTGCTTGGCCGGCTTGCGCCAGCGCTTCATACGAGTAATCAAATTGTTGAGCATACGGCTGTCTGTCTCGACTGCTGCCATTCGTGGATGACCGGAAAAACCCTGCTGCGCTTTGGCCACACGGCAGTGGGGGCAGGCTCTGTGCCCATGCTTTCCCACCCAGGAACCCGGGGGGTGGGGATACTGCTGGTCCTGTAGCCCCGGGCTGGCCAGGGTTGAAGTACAAATTCAGGCGCTCAAGTGGCACCTGTCTCCAGCGATCTGGATTTGCGGGCGCGATTCTAACATACCCCATGGAATGCGCCCTCAATCTGCGGGTGCCGGGCATTTTGACAATGAAAATGGGAACTATTCCAGCTTGGAAAATCCGGAAATCCTTCCTTGGCCAATGGGAAAATATCCCAGAGGCACAGGCATTTTTTATAGGCTTGCCTGTATCAGCAAACTGAGACTTGATTCCTGTCAGCACACCCGATGCCGGGTTGCTGTACCGTATGGGCATTGCTTTTGTATACGCACTCGACCGTATAAACAGTGGCATGTCACCACAGGCCAAAAAAATTAGACAGGCGACCTGAGCTGAATGCAAGCGGGACAGCCATACGAAGAAGGGCCCGATAGCTCCGCGTACCCTGAGTTCCTGCTCTGTAGGTGCGGCGCTCGTGTCAATGGCATAAGACCTGAGACCTGGTCCAGAAAACCCGATAAAAGTCCGTTCAATAGGCTTGGGTATCCAGCAATGGTGGTACACAACCCAATGGCATGGTGGCGCGCACTCATCGGGAAAGCTGCTGTTAGACGGGGTGGAGGAAAGATCTTCTTGCGAGAAATGGGGCTGGCAGAACACCTTCAGAACAACTGGTGACTGCCCGACCGAATGAGAATCAGTCTTATTTTCTTTATGAAGGTAGCGGCTTCCTTGCGCTCTCAATTTGCAGTCAAGCAAACACCCTATCCCAGGTACAATTCAGTCAGTTTCAACGCGCTTGTTGTTCTTCTTTTTTAGGATTTATTCTTATTATTTATTGTTGTTGTTGCGGTTTTGGTCTCTCATTGCTCTTATTGTCGACCGCCCCATTATTGTTATTGTGTTTTGCCCGCTTATTGTGAGTTGTTTTAGGGCCTGCAACGGCCATTTATTTTTATTGTTAGCCGTTTTCAATTTTTGTATCAAGAATAAAGCACTTTATGTGCCAACTTTAAAAAAATCTTATAAATCAATAAGTTAAAATCTTTACATATTTTCACGGAACTTTTCACGGACTCTTCGCGTTACGGAAGGTGCGGGAATTGTTACTTGTGGATGGGTTGGGTAACACTTGCCTCAGTCAGCCTTGGCCGGGCCGCGGCTGCCGGCGGGGGAAAGGGAGGGGACTCTGAAGTGGATGGGAGAGGGGGCTAGGCCTCGGCGACGGCGCTGCGACGGGTCTTCTTGCGCGGAATCCCCAGTTTCTGCCGCCGCTCCCACAGGCACTTGCGACTGACACCCAGCTTCTTGGCCAGCTCGGTCTCACTCATGGTGTCCTGGTGTTCAATCACAAAGCGGGCGAAATAGTCTTCCAGGGACAGGTCCTCGCGGGGGTCTGTGTGCAAGCTGCGAGGGCGTGTTGAGCCCCTGGCCTCTTCCACGGGTACCAGGTCGAGATCAATATCCAGAATTTTATGATCGATTTCTGCACTACTCCTGTCGGTGAGAATCACCGCGCGCTGGATCGCGTTCTCCAGCTCCCGCACGTTGCCGGGCCAGGCGTAGGTGGTGATCGCCTGGATGGCCTCAGGGGACAGGCGCAGGAGCGGGCGCTCAATTTTTTGGCAAAATTTTTCCAGCAGGTGCTCTGCCAGTGCCAGTATGTCCCTACCGCGCTCCCGCAGGGGGGCGAGGGTTATCTGCACCACGTTGATGCGATAGTAGAGATCTTCACGGAATTTGCGATCCGCTGCCAGCTGGCGCAGGTTGCGATGCGTGGCTGCTACCAGTCGCACGTTCACCTTGCGCGATTCAATCGAGCCAATGGGGCGCACCTCGCCCTCCTGTATTACCCGCAGCAGGCGCGCCTGGGCCTCCAGGGGCAGTTCACCGATTTCATCGAGGAACAAGGTGCCGCCATCCGCGGCAGCGACCAGTCCTTCACGGGCACTCTGTGCCCCGGTAAATGCGCCTTTTTCGTAACCGAACAGTTCCGATTCGATCAGGGTTTCGGGGATGGCGGCGCAGTTCACTGATATCAGCGGTTTGCCGGCCCGGTGACTCTCCTCGTGGATTGCGCGGGCAACCAGCTCCTTACCGGTGCCTGTTTCGCCGTGTACCAGTACTGTGGCATCGGTAGGAGCCACCTTGTGGATGCGGCCATACAGCTCACGCATTACCTGGCTGTTACCAATCATGCCGGCGATGGCATTGGTACTCTCTTTCTCCGCCGGGGCCTGGATGCGGCTCTGCTCGGCTTTGCCGATCACCCGGCGTATGGTGGTGATCATCTCGTCGTGATCGAAAGGCTTGGCGATGTAGTCCGCGGCCCCCATGCGCATGGAGTCCACGGCGGACCTGAGGCTGGCATAGCTGGTCATGATCAGCACGGGGATATCGCCGGCGGGCTTGAGTAAATCGGTGCCGGGGGCACCGGGAAGGCGCAGGTCCGAGATGATCAGGTCTACCGTGTTCAGGCGATACTTGTTGAGTGCTTCCCGAACGGAACCCGCCTCACTGACCTTGTAGCGGTGTCGCTCCAGAAGCTTGCGCAGCGCCGTTCGAATAATGGCTTCATCTTCGACGATCAGGATGTGGCTCATGTGTTACGCCTGGTTACAAAATACTCAGCAAGCGCCTAGTTTTACCTGTGCGCCGTTTCTATGCAACTCAAAAACGCGGAATTGAAGTGCATTTGCACAAAATTTAATCGTTTTGAGATTCCTTCCTTACCCCGCCAGGGGTAGCTGTACAATAAACTTTGCACCGCGTCCAGTTTCTTTATTGGCCGGACTGACCAGTTCCAACTGCCCACCATGCTCCTCGATAATGCTGTACACCATCGCCAACCCCAACCCGGTGCCCTCTCCGGGCTCCTTGGTAGTGAAGAAGGGCTCGAGGATGCGCTCACGGTGCCTTGGGGAGATTCCCGGACCTTCATCGGTGATCGAAACACAGGCGCTGTCCCTGGAGATATGGCCTTCAATACGGATATGGCCCCGGTCGGGGCTGGCGTCACGCGCGTTGCTGAGCAGGTTGATAAATACCTGGATCAGACGCTGGTTGTCGCCGGTGGCGATCAGGTCTTCCGGCACGGCGTTATCGAAGCGCACCTCTGTCTTGTCCCGCTGCAGCGATAACAGTTGTACCGCCTCCTGCACACAGGCATAGAGATCCACCGGAGCCCGTTCACTCTCCTGGCTGCCGGTGTGGGAGAAGCTAACCAGTGAGTGCACAATACGGCTGATACGCTGGGTCTGGCTAAGGATCTGGTCGGCTGTCTCCAGAACTTCCGGCTTGTCGCAGTCAAACTGGAGATTCTGTGCCAGGCAGGCGATACCGGTGACCGGATTGCCCACCTCGTGGGCGACACCGGCAGCAAGGCGGCCCACCGAGGCGAGGCGTTCACTGTGCATCAGCTCCTGCTCCAGAACCTGTGTCTCGGTAATATCTTCCAGTAAAAGCATCTGGGCATCGCCGCGCTCGTTGTGGGTGCGGTTGTTGCGGTCGCGTTTTTGCCGGGTCTTGTGCAGGTTGAGCCAGTGGCTGTTGCCTCCCAGGTTGACCTGCTGTTTGAAGCGACTGGCATTGGCAGACTGGGCGAACTCTGTCAACAGGCCGCGCCAGGGTTCGGTCAGGTAATCCAGTTTGGAACCGATCACCCCGCTGGCAGTGATGCCGGTGAGGTCCTGCATGGCGTAGTTCCACAGCAATATCTCGCCGTCGCGGCCGAGTGAGCAGGCGGCCAAGGGTAACTCTTCGAGCATCTGGCGGTGGTATAGGCGCAGATTGTTGAGTTCTGCGGCGAGTCCGGTGAGTTGGTGTTTGTAGCGTCCCAGGCGCGTCTCGATCAGGTGAATATCCTTATTGGCCGGTTGATCACCGTTCTTGAAGGGAAAGTGGCGGTCGATGATCTGCCCGGCCAGTACCCGCCCCAGCAGTCCCGAGAGGTTGGCTTCCAGCCGGTTGCGCAGCTGGCGCAGGGCGTAGGGACGCCGTTCATTGTCCGGCAGGTTGAGCTGGCTGAGGGCGCGCTTGACCTCCAGGTTGGCGGTGGCTGCGCCGAGGCTTTCCGCCAGGCGCAGGCGAAAATCTGCGGCGGACTCCACATCGAGCCCCAGACGCAGGGCCTGGGCGATGGTGTCATCGCTGCACAGGTCGGCGGCGTACTGTTCCAGGCTGCTGGCGCGGGTAAACAGCGACAGGCAGGCGAACAGCAGTATGTTGGCACCCAGTGACAGGGTCGTGATCTGGGTCCATATGGACATCCCCAGGGGTATTCGTATTGAAGTACCGGGGAGGGCGATACCGGTCAGGTCGAGGATTGACGGCAGCAACAGGCCGCAGCCCCAGATCAGCATACCCGCGAGCAGGCCGCCAATAAAACCGCGGCGATTGCCCCGCGGCCAGTGGATAACCGCAAAGATACCCGGCAGGAACTGCAGGGAACCGATAAACGCCAGCAGGGCCAGGTCCGACAGGGACAGGCGATTGTCCAGCAGCAGGTAAAAAGCAAAGCCGGCAACGAATAGCGCGGCAATCAGGATGCGGCGCAGCCACACCAGTTGCCGGTACATGTTGTCCTCTGAATGCCAGCGGGTGCCCGGCAGCAGCCAGTGGTTCATCACCATGGTGGAGAGTGCCAAAGTGATCATGATCAGTGCGCCGGTGGCAGCGGAAAGACCGCCGATAAACGCGAGTGCAGTGAGCAGGGCGGAGCCGCTGGTGCGGGGTACCGCCAGGGAGAAGTACTGCACGGGTTCTGCCACGCCCAGGGCAAAGCCCGCCCACATGATCGGGAAGATCGGCAGGGCCATCAGCAGCAAAAACAGCGGGAAGCCCCAGCTGGCGGTGTGCAGTGCCTGCTTTGTCGGGCGCTCGGCAACACTCAGGTAGAAGATGTGTGGCATGGCTACGGCTGTGGCGATAAAGACCAGCAGCAGCGTGTGCGAAGAGCCCTGGTCGATGGGGGTGTAGAGCCGCTGCTGCATATCACTGTTTTCCAGCAACCACTGGTCGAGGCCGGCGAAACCGCCGAATACACCGAACACCGCGTAGCCCCCAACGGCGGTCAGGGCCACCAGTTTAACCAGGGATTCCAGTGCCATGGCGCTGGCCAGCCCTTCCCCGCGCTCGCGGGTGGCGCCGTACATGCTGGTGAACACTGCGAGCAACACACAGTAGAGGAAGGCGATCAGGTTTTTGCTGGACACGTCGCTGTCCGGCAGGGCCAGGGCGGTGACGCTGTCATCGGACAGCAGGGCCAGGGTCTCCGACACCGCTTGAATCTGCAAGGCCACCAGCGGCATCAGTGCCAACAGCATAAACAGCGTAGTGAGGATGCCGGCCTGACGGCTGTGGTAACGGAATACCAGCAGGTCCGCGGGAGAATACAGTTGGTAGCGTTGGGCCAGTCGCGCCAGGGGTTCCAGGGCCACCGGGGCGAACAGGAACATGGCGCCGGTGCCCAGATAGTAGGCCAGGACGCCGTAGCCGTATTGCCAGGCCAGGTCGACAATGCCGTAGAAGGTCCAGGCGGACAGGGAGACCCCCAGGGAGAGCACGTACACCAGGGGATGGCGCACCCAGCGCGACGGCATCCAGCCCTTGGATGCGGCAAAGGCAACAAAGAACAGGATGGCGATATAGGCGACGCCCACAAGGGCGATATGGGCTATTTCAAAGCTCATTCGATTTGCGCCTCCACTGGATAAAAATCGCCAGCAGGATCAGGACAAACCAGAGGATAAAGGGCCGGTACCAAGCACCCACAGGGTTGATCATCCAGGTAAAAATGGTGGGGGAAAATACATAACCCACCAGCACGAGCAGAATCAGCAGAGTGCGGTTGCTCATAAGTCCCCTTGGAAACCCGCTTTGAAGTAGAAATACGCAGTTGCCAGGCCAGATCGTTGTGTGCAGGGGTAAACCGGCTGTTGCCTGGGGCCGAGCATGACAGGCATAAAAAGGGTAATTGTCAACGCAATTCAGTGCAATTGCCGGTTGCGTCTATCGATCTGGTGACGCTGCCAGCGGGCTGCGGCCCAGTTGAGAATGGTTTCCGGCTTCTCCTGCGCCAGGGAGTCGGGCACATGAAAGCCGAGAAACGCCAGCGCGGCACAGAGATTGCCCGTTGCATTGGCATCATGGACAGCCGGGGCATGATTTTGTTTGCTCAGCTTTTTCCGGCCTCCCGGCCCCATTACCAAAGGCAGGTGTCCGAATACCGGCGGTGCGGCGGAGAGTGCCCGGAACAGGCGTATCTGCGCACCGGTGGTGTCGAGTAGGTCCGCACCGCGCACCACATGGGTGATGCCCTGGGAGAGATCGTCAACCACCACGGCCAATTGATAGGCGTAGAGGCCGTCGCGGCGCTTGAGAAGGGTATCGTCGCGAATGTGCTGGCACTGCTCTCCGTGCCAGATATCCACAAAATGCTCTTCGCCGCCGGCACAGACCAGGCGCAGGGCACAGGTGCCCTTGCCGGGGTTTCCGGTGCGGCAGTTGATGTTGTCGTGCCCACCACTGCGACGAATCCGGCTGCGCGAGCAGTAACAGGGGTACAGCAGACCCTGTGCATGCAACTGCTGCAGAGTATCTTCATAGAGCGGAGAGCGCTTACTTTGCCAGGCAACGGTACCGTGCCAATGCAAGCCGTGGGCTTCCAGTGTTTTCAGGATGCGGGCAGCGGCACCGGGTTCTTCGCGAGGGGGATCCAGGTCCTCCATACGCAGCAGCCATTGACCGCCGTGGGCCCTGGCATCGAGGAAACTGCCGAGTGCGCACACCAGCGAGCCGAAATGCAGGGGGCCGCTGGGCGAGGGCGCAAAACGGCCAATATAGGGGTGAGCACTATCCAAAGTGATTGGCGGTGGTGCCGCAGAACGCCCTACCGGGCCGGGAGGACTCGGGCGCTTCGGGTTGCTGCGGGTTAGAAATTAACCGGAAATCTGCCGCTCCTTGATTTCCGCCAGGGTTTTGCAATCCACACATAAGGTGGCGGTGGGGCGGGCCTCCAGGCGGCGGATACCAATTTCAACCCCGCAGGCTTCGCAGTAGCCATAGTCCTCCTGGTCAATCAACTCCAGGGTGGCATCAATTTTCTTGATGAGCTTGCGTTCGCGATCGCGGGTACGAAGCTCCAGGCTGAACTCCTCCTCCTGACTGGCGCGGTCGGCAGGATCGGGAAAGTTGGCAGCCTCGTCTTTCATGTGGGAAACGGTGCGGTCCACTTCCGCCATGAGCTCGGCTTTCCAGGCCAACAGCAAGTTGCGGAAATGCGCCTGCTGCTTCTCATTCATGTACTCCTCGCCCTTGGCTTCATGGTAGGGCTCAAAGCCGTGCAGAGAATCGGTGCTCGCAGCAGTTTTGGGCATAATCGGTGCCTCTCTTTCTATACGGGCCCCCGATAATGGGGGCGATACCACCAAATTCAATCTAGCCCAGACCGCAAACGTTTTGGGTGATGCGTTTATCATCGGTCAAAACAGCTGTGGTGGCAGGCTAATCCTTGCCTCGGTTGCCGATATCCCTCGGTGACCGAGAGCGTGGAAGCTATCAAATCTGCGCGATTCGCGCTACAAATAGTTGTCTGCTATTTTGTGGCGTTCAAAAGTACCGAAAGGCTAGGCCTGTGAAGTTTACCCCTCCGCTACAAAAGGCAACCCTGTTGCGACGCTACAAGCGTTTCCTGGCCGATGTGGAATCCCCGCAAGGTGAGGTTTTCACCATTCACTGCCCGAATACCGGTTCCATGAAGAACTGCTGGATTGTGGGAGGCCCCTGCTGGTACTCGGATTCCGGCAACCACAAGCGCAAGTATCGCCATACCCTGGAGATCACCGCCACGCCCGAGGGTGCCCTGGCGGGGGTAAATACCGGGCGCGCCAACGCCCTGGTGGAAGAGGCGGTGCTCGCCGGAACCATTCGCGAACTGCAGGGCTACGAGTCCCTGCGCAGGGAGGTGCGCTATGGCGAGGAGAAAAGCCGGATTGATTTTCTCTTGTCCGGCCGCGCCGGCGATTGTTACGTCGAGGTGAAAAATGTCACCCTGGCAAAGGGGCGGCGGGGCTTCTTTCCCGATGCGGTCAGCGTCCGGGGCGCCAAACACTTGCGGGAACTACAGAAGCTGGCCGAGAGTGGCGTGCGCGCGGTGCTGTTCTACTGTGTGCAGCACAGTGGCATTGAGAGTGTGGAGGCGGCGCGGGAAATTGATCCCGGCTATGCAGAGGCACTCGATAGAGCGGTGTCTACAGGGGTAGAAGTACTCGCCTACAAGGCGCGACTGAGCGCGGGGGAGATAACCCTGGCGGAGAGGCTGCCGTTTACCTGAGTGTCTCGATTGGGGCTGCTTTATTCCGGCATCAGGACGTAGAGCCCGTCCTGGGCATACTCCACCGGTACCGGGGTCAGGGCATCGCCGCTACAGGGACCGGCGATGCACTCACCGGTTTCAATCAGGAACAGGGCACCGTGGGACGCACACTGGATCAGTGCGCCGTCTGGATCGAGAAACTGGTCTTTCTGCCAGTCGAGATTAATGCCTCTGTGTGGGCAGATATTGCTATAAACATATATTTCACCCCCTTTCATCACTGCGAACACATTGTCGGTGCCGGTGGTGTTGTCGCCAAGGGAGAAACCCTTGGATTGCCCTTCGCTCAATGCATCATAGTGGCACAGGAAGTATTTCTGCATACATATCCGACTCTTGGGGTTAGTGGTCCATTGTGGCACAGTCCGCCAGTTGGGATCTTCTGCGCACGGGCTTTACTTGCCGTTACCGGGGCGCTGCGAGTGTAATGGCGGTGTAGCGTATGATGCCATCGCGCATGACCCCGAGGGTGACCTCATCCCCGGCGCGGTGTTTTTCCAATGCGTTGAGAAGATCGTCGTAGCTGCGAATGGGCTGGCGCTCCACTTCCACAATCACGTCCCCCAGTTGCCAGCCGCCCTGGCGGGTGCGGTGGATACCGCGCAGGCCGGCTTTTTCTGCAGGCATCCCCGGTGCTGTGCGCAGTATCGCCACCCCTTCGAATCCGTAGCGATTGCTCCATTGGTCAGGCGCGGACTCAATGCCGAGAACCGGGCGTACCAGACGGCCGTGTTTGATCAGTTCCGGTACAATTTTCTTGACCGTATCAACCGGAATGGCGAAGCCGATACCCACGCTCGCACCACTGGGACTGTAAATGGCGGTGTTGACACCGATCAGGCGGCCCAGGGAGTCCAGCAGCGGGCCGCCGGAATTCCCCGGGTTGATGGCGGCGTCGGTCTGAATCACGTTGCGGATGGTGCGGTTGTTGGTCGCTTCAATCTCGCGCCCCAGGGCGCTGACCACCCCGGTGGTCAGGGTGGTATCGAGGCCGAAGGGGTTGCCGATGGCGAGTACCTTGCGCCCTACCGACAGGTTGCCGGACGTACCTGCCACCAGCGGCTTCAACAGTGCTCTGGGGGCCTCGATCTGCAGCACGGCGAGGTCTTTTTCCGGCGCCGAACCCACCAGCTTTGCCGGCCATTCACTGCGGTCCTGCAGGGTGATGGTCACCTTGCGCGCCCCCTCAATCACATGAAAATTGGTGACTACATGACCGTCTTGATCCCAGATAAAGCCGCTGCCGGCGCCTTTGGGCACTGCGTGCAGCCGCAGGGTTCTGCGATCGCGCACCAGGGTTTCATTGGTGACATACACCACCGAGGGGCTGGCGAAATTGAACACCTGCATGGTGTTGCGCTCGTCGTCGGTGGCAAAGTCCTGTACCTGCGCAAACAGTGGGGCAGCGAAACAGAGTAGTAACGCGAAGAGGGGGGCTGTCAGTGTGTTCAGCGGTGTCATGGATGGCAGTTTTTGTTTTGCGACCGAGGGGGTAAGTTTACCGTGCCCGCAGCAGAGGCGGGAAGATCCGACTTCTGCTTCAGCTGTGGTTATTGCCAGGGTGCCTGGTCAGGACCCGGGTCGATGCCCGGGTCCTGTGGACCGAAGCTCTGGCAGGTGCTGAGGGCTAGCCCCCAGATGAAAGGTTCGGTTTGTTACTCGAAGCTATTTGCGGAAGTTTTGCAGTGCGAGGATGCGGTCGGTCAGGGGCGGATGAGTGGCCATCAATGCGCCCATATTGCCGAAGATACCAAAGGCTTTCATATTGCCTGGCAGCGGTTGCTCATGGCCCCGCTCGGATTCCACCTTGAGTGTCTCCAGGGCGGCGATCATGGCGTTGGGGCCGGCCAGGGTGGCGCCGGCATGATCCGCCCTGTATTCCCGGCGACGGCTGAACCAGGCCACAACCATCATGGCGAAAAACCCGAATACAATATCCATTACGATGGAAGTGATGTAGTAGCCGATGCCCAGGCCCTGTTCATTGCGCAGTATCACCCGGTCCACAAAGAAACCCACCAGGCGCGCAAAGAACATGACAAATGTATTCACTACCCCCTGGATCAGTGCCAGGGTCACCATATCGCCGTTGGCTACATGACCGATTTCGTGTCCGATCACTGCCCTCGCCTCTTCGCGCCCAAAGCGCTGTAAGAGTCCGGCACTGACTGATACCAGAGCGTTGTTGCGGTTCCAACCGGTGGCGAAGGCATTGGCCTGGGGCATGGGGAATATACCGACATCCGGCATGCCGATACCGGCTTTGCGCGAGAGTTCCCGCACGGTTTCCACCAACCACTGCTCATCGGCGCTGCGCGGTTCGGTGATCACCTGGGTGCGGGTGCTCATACGTGCGATGGTCTTGGAGAGAAACAGCGAGATAAAAGAACCACCAAAGCCGAACAGGGCGCACAGGAGCAGCAGGGCACCCAGATTCAGGTCTACCCCGTTGGCCTGAAGGATGCCCCCGATACCAAAAATATTGAAAATAATGCCAACCAGGACCAAAACAGCCAAATTGGTCAGCAAGAATAGCCCAATGCGCAACATCGGTGCTCTCCTTCTGAGTTGTTCACAGAGAAGTTTAGATAGCGCCGGGTAGGGCGTATACCCACAGGGGGACAAGCGGACCCGGACCCTAAACTACAGGCAACTCTACCCAGTTGCGCCAGCTTTTCAAGGGGCAAAACCCAATAGAGCGGGGGTGGTCTACCGCTTGACAAGGCATATGAACTGAGGACTGTCTGTTAAACTATTCGGGGTTTTGCGTGGCGAGCAGCCGGTCGACTTCGCTGGCCAGTTGCTGCTTGAGGTTGGGGTCCAGGTCGTTCCAGTGCACATCCATCAGCGCACCCTGCAGGGCGTAGAGCATGACTCTGGAAGCGTTGATGCCACGGTTGCGAATACTGATAAATGCCTCTACCGGGCCTATGCGGTGCAGATCGTCGTAGGAACGGATACCGATAGAGTGCAGAATATTGACAGAGGCCAGGCCCAGGTTCTTCAGCTTCAGTAGTTCTGATTGGCTCGGATGCATTCAGTTTTCCCTACTAGGTTTAACGTCCAGGTAATGCGATCACTCCCTCAATCGCGCGACTGAACTTAACATACTTCAACGCTCCGCCAATAAACATTATTGCCGACGCACAGCGGACAGCGTCTGTTGCACCTCCCGGCAAAGACTGGCGGACCCGCATATTTGGGGACCCCCTTGGGTAAAGTGGGCAGCGGAGTTTGTTTACTTTAGCCCGCAATGTAAAAATTGGCTGCTATGGAACACTAATGTTAGACGTATCTCTTCGGCGTATCCTCTTTGGTCTCGGTGATACGCATGTCATCCTCGATCCCGAATCCGGGCAACTGCTGCACCCCGAGGCCCTGGTGGCCTTCCAGCGACTGTGCAGGGATGCCCGGGATGCGGGTTTCGCCCCCCGGGTTGTCTCCGGTTTCCGTGACTTCAAGCGCCAGCGCACTATCTGGAACAGCAAAGCTCAGGGGGTGCGGCCGGTTCTGGACAGCCGCGGGTTGGCCTTGGACATTTCTCGCCTGGCGCCGAGGGATCTGGTATTTGCCATCCTGCGCTGGTCTGCACTGCCCGGTGCTTCCCGCCACCACTGGGGCACGGATTTCGATATTATCGATGCTGCTGCGGTACCGGAGGATTATCGCCCGCAACTGACACCACAGGAAGTGGCCAGCGATGGGGTTTTCGGCCCCTTCCACCAGTGGCTGGATACGCGTATTGCCTCAGGTCGGAGTTACGGCCTGTTTCGCCCCTACGTCGAGGACTTCGGCGGCGTAGCCCCGGAGCGCTGGCATCTCAGCTATGCACCACACGCCTGGGAACTGCAGCAACAACTTACACCGGAGCGCTTGGAGGAACAGCTGCGCCGCAGCAATCTGGCCCTCTGCGACACGGTGTGCGAGCAGCTCCAGGAAATCTATACGCGCTTTATATGGGTCCCGGATCACTGTTACCCTGAATTTTCACAGTGCTGAGGCGAGCGGTGTTTATTATCTGGTCCACCGGTTCTGATTACGGGGGCGGTGGTTGCAAGTGCCCGCTATTCCTGCCAAGCTGCGCTGGCAAAAGGGTCCTGACATACGCACCCGGTACGGCCCGTGGGACATCGTGGAATAGTGGATACAAAAGGCGGGAAGTTTATTATCAACAGCCAAGCCAATCCCCGTGATGTGTGGGGCTGCATGCGCGCGGAGGCCGCTGCAGCGGCCAGTGGCGAGCCGATTCTGGCGAGCTATTTCCACAATACCATTTTGCGCCACCGGTCTCTCGAGCACGCTATTGCCGACCAGCTTGCCACCATCCTAAACCACAGTACCCTGACCGCTGCTTCCCTGCAGGAAGTGATCGCCGCAGCCCTGCAAAGCGATCCCGAGATCGCCCGTTGCATGCTCGCCGATATTTGTGCCTGGTACGACCGGGACCCGGCCTGTAACCAGTACCTGATTCCCTTTCTTTACTTCAAGGGCTTCCACGCCCTGCAGTCGCACCGGATTGCTCACTGGCTTTGGCAGCAGGGACGCTCCACCCTGGCTCTGTACTTCCAGAGCCGGGTATCGGAGCAGTTCTCTGTGGATATCCACCCGGCGGCGACATTTGGCAGCGGTATCATGATCGACCACGCGTCCGGTCTGGTGGTGGGGGAAACCTGTGTGGTGGGTGACGACGTTTCCCTACTGCATTCAGTCACGCTGGGTGGCAGTGGTCGCGGTTCGGGGGATCGCCATCCAAAAATCGGTCGCGGAGTGATGATCGGTGCGGGTGCCAAGGTACTGGGGCCGGTACGGGTGGGGTCGGATGTGAAAATTGCCGCCGGTAGCCTGGTGTTGCAGGATGTCCCGGACCACACTACGGTGGCGGGGGTACCGGCGCGCCCGGTTGGTGGCCGAACCGGGGAAGCCCCTGCCTTTACCATGGATCAGACCCTGGACCCAGATGTATAACAGAGGGATCAAGGGATGCCAGAAGCCACGTACAGTCTGATCTTTCGCGGTGACCTGATTGAAGGATTTGCCGCCAATGAGGTAAAAACCCGTTTGGCCCGCCTTTTCAAGAGCCAGGCACAGTCTGTTGAGCATCTGTTCAGTGGGCGACCGTTAATTTTGAAAAAAGGGCTCAGCCGCGCCCATGCTGAGCAGTTCCAGGTCACCCTTGGCAAACTCGGCGCGCAGGTGACCATCAGAAATGAATGCAGCGGCGAAACTATCCAGGTTGGCTCCGCAACCAAGTCACAACCCGCTGACGGGCTTAATACCTCCACTGTGCAGGCACCCAACTGGACGCTCGCGCCAATGGAGGGGAATCTGGTCAGGGATCACGAGCGCAAGGAGGTGGCGCCAGTGCGGGTTTCTGTGGGGCATATCAGCCTGCGTGCAGCGGAGGGCTTCCTGCTCGATGAAACGGAGCGGGACCGGGGCGAGATCTTACCGGTACAGGTTCCGCAGTGGGATATCCATTGAGCAATTCTGACGCGGCACTGTTACCCTGGCGAGGTGCAAATCACTACCGGCTACGGGCCGGTAGTGTTGTCTTTATCCCAACGTTCATTTGCCGGGGCAGTTGGCAGCGGCCCGCTCAGCCTTCTTTTTTTTGGTAGCGCTCGCGAGAAGCCAGCACCTCTCTGCGCGCAGCTTCCCTATTGGCCCAGCCTTCCACTTTCACCCACTTGCCGAACTCCAGTGCCTTATAGTTCTCAAAATAGTGCTCAATCTGCTTGATCAACAGCTCCGGCAGGTCGCTGATTTCCTCAACATGATCGTACAGCTTGGTGAGTTTGCTGTGCGGTACGGCCAACAGTTTGGCATCAACACCGGATTCGTCGGTCATGTTCAGCACGCCGATCACACGAGAGCGGATAACGGCACCAACCATGACCGGATAGGGTGCTACCACCAGTACGTCCAGGGGGTCTCCGTCTTCAGACAAAGTCTGGGGTACATAGCCGTAGTTGGCCGGATAGAACATCGGGGTGGCAACAAAGCGATCTACAAAAACTGCGTCCGAATCCTTGTCAACCTCATACTTTATGGGATCGTGGTTGGCAGGGATCTCAATGATTACGTTGATATCGTTGGGCAGGTCAATTCCTGCGGGGATTTTGTCGAAGCTCATTGCTGGTCCTGACTGGGTAAATGGAAAATTTTGGAGCGCGGATTATATACGCTGGTCAACCGTGCGGAAAGCTGCGACCTTCTGGCAGTGCGTTGGCGTCGAAGGCGTTCGGCGGGTCTATCCTGTAATGCATTGATAACAACAATGGGGCAGATCCGTCATGGTAAAAGCTCGGGAGGTAAAAACCCTGCAGGAGGCCCGCGCAATTGTGGAGAGGCGCGGTCTCAGTCATGTCAAAGTGGGCCTTTTCGATATCGACGGAATATTGCGCGGCAAGTATATGAGCCGTGACAAATTCTTTTCCGCACTGGCTAAAGGCTTTTCTTTTTGCGATGTGGTGCTGGGCTGGGATGTGAAAGACCAGCTCTACGACAATGTCCGCTACACCGGCTGGCATACGGGTTACCCGGACGCACCGGTACGTATCCTGCCTCACAGCTGTCGTGATGTTCCTTTCGAGGACAATATGCTGTTGTTTTTGGCGGAATTTGACGGTCGTGCCGAGGCATTGTGCCCGCGTGCAGTTCTGCGCCGAGTGGTGGAACGCTGCCAAGCCATGGGGTTTGCGCCTTTTGCGGCGCTGGAGTATGAGTTCTTCCTGTTTGATGAAACACCGGAATCGGTACGCAGCAAGGGCTTTCGCAACCTCAAACCCTTCACTCCGGACTGGTTTGGTTATTCGGTACTGCGCAACTCGGTACATTCGGGGCTCTATCGGGAAATCCTCGATCTGGGTGAGCGCATGGATTTCCCGCTGGAAGGGCTGCATACGGAGACGGGTCCGGGGGTTTTGGAGGCGGCCATCGCTGTGGATAGTGCCGAGGCAGCGGCGGACAAAGCCGCTCTGTTTAAAACTTTTATCAAGGTGCTGGCTCAGTGCAGGGGCCTGATGGCGACTTTTATGTCCCGCTGGTCCAGTCACTATCCCGGACAGAGCGGCCATATTCACTTATCCCTGTGTGATACCCGCAGCGGGGACTCCGTCTTCGTCGATTCGCGTCAGGCCCAGGGTATGAGCGAGACCATGTGCCAGTTCCTCGCTGGGCAGCAGCGCCTGATGCCGGAATTTCTGGCACTGCTCGCTCCCACAATAAACAGTTATCGCCGCCTGGTTCCCGGCTTCTGGGCACCCACCGGTGCCAATTGGGGTGTGGAAAACCGCACCACCGCCCTGCGCGCCATTCTGGGCAATAGCCAGTCCCAGCGTATTGAATACCGGCTGGGTGCCGCTGATGCCAACCCCTATCTGGCTCTGGCTGCCGCTCTGGGATCCGGCCTTTACGGCATCCTGCAGCAGTGGCAGCCCAGTGACCCCATTGAAGGCAATGCCTATGCGCTGGCCCCGCAGGCCCGGCAGGCACTGCCCACTACCCTGTGGGATTCAGCGCAGAGCCTGAAAAAATCCCAGGCGGCGCGCGAATTGTTCGGCTGCGAGTTTATCGATCATTTTGCTGCGAGCCGGGAGTGGGAGGAGCGTGAGTACCGGCGACATGTGAGTGACTGGGAACTGGACAGGTATTTCGAAATCATCTGATCCGGAATAGTGATGCGCGTCCTATATTCGGTGGTGAACCCGGTTACAGGCCAGTGCCGAGCAGAAAAATGCCAGTTGGACGATGTTTTCGCACCGACAGTTTTCCGGTGGCCAAGCGTTGGGTTGGGGAGAGCTATCGCGGTGCAAATAAAAAAAGGACTTTTTGAGCATGCACTATCTGCAATGTATTTCACCGATTGATAACAGTGTGTATCTGGAGCGGGCCCTGGCTGGCGAAGCGGAAATTCGTGTGGCCCTGGACAGAGCAGCGTCTGCCCAGCGGGCCTGGCGACTGACACCAATAGCCGAACGCATCGCCGTAGTGCATCGGGCGGTGGAATGTTTCTGTGATCGCAAGAAGCGCCTCGGCGAGGAACTCTGCTGGATGATGGGGCGCCCCATTCGATACTCAGGGGGGGAGATTGACGGTTTTGCCGAACGCGCCTGCACCCTGGCGGATATTGCCGAGACGGCTTTGACAGATATCCCATTGCCGTTCAAGCCGGGCTTCACCCGCTTTATCCGTCGCGACCCCCTGGGTATTTCCCTGGTCATCGCCCCCTGGAATTATCCCTATTTAACCGCAGTGAATGCAGTGGTCCCCTCTTTGCTTGCGGGCAATGCGGTTATCTTAAAGCACTCCGCACAAACCCCCCTGTGCGCCGAGCGTATGGTGGAAGCCTTTCGGGAGGCGGGGCTTCCCTACGGTGTCTTCCAGTATCTGCATCTCGATCATCCCTGTACCCAGCGGCTGGCGTGCGCCGGGGAGATCCAGCATATCGCCTTTACCGGCTCAGTGGATGGCGGTGCGGCTATAGAGCGCAGTGTGGCTGGCCGTTTTGTGCAGCTGGGTCTGGAGTTGGGTGGCAAGGACCCCGCATATGTGCGCGCGGATGCCGATTTGCAACTGGCGGTTGAGTCAATAGTGGACGGGGCCTATTTTAATTCCGGGCAGTCTTGCTGTGGCATTGAACGGGCCTATGTCCACGAGCAGCTATTCGACGAATTTGTCGCGCGTGCGGTCGCCATCATACGTCAATATCGTCTCGGGCATCCGCAGGACCCTCAGACCACTCTGGGGCCATTGGTGTGCGCAGCAGCAGCCGACAGGGTGCGGGTACAAATTGATGAGGCGGTGGCAGAGGGGGCCCAGGCGCACTTGCAAACTGGTGATTTCCCAATGGATCAGCGCGGTACTCAGTATATGGCGCCACAGTTACTCACCGGGGTGCGGCATAAGATGCGGGTCATGCGCGAGGAATCTTTTGGACCGGTGCTGGGAGTGCAAAAAGTACATGACGATGGCGAGGCGCTGGAACTGATGAATAACAGCCGGTATGGGCTCTCTGCAGCGCTATTCAGTCGCGATGAAGAGGCTGCCCTAATGATTGCAGATCACCTGGAAACAGGTACGATTTTTCTGAATAGGTGTGACTATCTGGACCCGGAGCTGGCCTGGAGCGGCGTAAAACTGTCGGGCAGGGGGTGCACGCTGTCCCGTATCGGTTTCGAGCAGTTGACCCGGCCCAAGTCGTTTCATTTTAAAACCGGCAAAGAGGAAGGGCAGTTTGCTGTGAGATAACGTGGATGAGGAGGGGGTTGAAGCAATTTTTTTGCTCTCCCTGAAGTTAAAGGCCGGGGAATATTCTGTTGAGGGCAGAGCATTAGATTCCAAATGGGCGCCTTTTTTTGTCCAGGGGAAAGTGGGGAATCAGGTGTGTAGCCGCAGTTGAGCTGCGCTAACTGCATTGGTATTTGTATTCCCACCGGGGATTATTTTTGGACGATATCCCATTGACCTGTAATGCTGATTGCTCATGAACGATCATTTGCAACCTGTTCAAAATCAGAGAAGCCATAAGGGGGTGATGTGGATCAATACCGGGTAAATTGGCATTATCCCACGACTATCTGGGTAGGGCCCGGCAGGGTGGCGGAGCTTGCCAGTGCCTGTACAGAACTTGGGGTAAAGCACCCACTGCTGGTAACCGACCCCACCCTCGCCGGGCTGCCCCTGATTGAGCGTGTACGCAATCTCTGTGTTGACAGAGGTCTGAACCTTGAAATTTTCTCAGCCATCAAGCCTAACCCCAACAGTGAAAATATTGATTGTGGTGTTGGGCTGCTGCGAAAAAAAACCTGTGATGGGGTGATAGCTTTTGGCGGTGGCTCTGCGATAGACGCCGGCAAGGCGATTGCCCTGATGGCCGGGCAGCGCCGACCGATTTGGGATTTCGAGGATGTTGGTGATAACTACAGGCGTGTAGATACGAATGGTATGCTGCCGGTGATGGCGGTACCCACAACTGCGGGGACCGGCTCGGAAGTGGGGCGGGTGGCGGTCATCACCGATGAAAAGGCACAGGTCAAACGCCTGATTTTTCACCCGCAACTTTTGCCCGATATTGTGATTCTGGATGCGGAGCTGACTCTGGGGCTACCGCCCGGGATCACCGCGGCCACGGGAATGGATGCACTGTCCCATCATCTCGAATCTTATTGTTCACCCATGTATCACCCCATGGCGGAGGGTATCGCTCTGGAGGGGATGCGCCTGATCAAGAAATATCTGCCAAGAGCCTATACAACCGGTACTGATCTGGTCGCGCGCCAGCAGATGCTGGTGGCTGCCAGTATGGGCGCTACCGCCTTCCAGCGCGGGCTGGGCGCGATCCATGCGCTGGCACATCCCCTTGGCGCCCTACATAACAAACACCATGGGTTGCTCAACGCGGTGTTGATGCCCTATGTACTGGTGGCCAATCGCCCGGCCATCGAGGCACCCATGGCGTGTCTGGCGCGCTATCTGCAACTTGCCGATGGGGCGCCGTATGGCAGTGGGTTTGAATCGGTGCTCACCTGGGTCCTCGGGCTGCGCAAACAGTTGGGGATTCCCCATAGCCTCGCTGATATCGGCATAGGTACCGCCAATGCCGATACAATAGCTCAGATGGCTGCTGTAGATCCCTCCGCCACCAGCAATCCCATATCGTTTGGTGCAGAGGAATATCGCGAAATTTTTCTGCGCGCCTGCGCGGGCACTGTCAAACTGTAAGAGTTTTCTCCTCTGCGTCGACAGAAGAGTATTGATCAACCGGACATATCATCAGGATTCGACTATGCGCGGTCTCTTTGCCCTATTCATGCTTCTGGCTGCCGCCCTTGGCAGCGCCCAGGAATCCTCCAATATCCGCACCGCCGTCTTTGCCGGCGGCTGCTTCTGGTGTATGGAACCACCCTACGACAAGGTGAATGGTGTGCTTGAAACCACCTCCGGCTACAGTGGGGGGCATGTGAAGAACCCAACCTACGACCAAGTCTCTGCGGGGGGTACCGGTCACGCCGAGGCGATACAGATAACATACGATGCCAATAAAGTCAGTTATTCCGATTTGCTCAGGATCTTTTGGCATAATATTGATCCTTTCGATGCCGGTGGCCAGTTCTGTGACCGGGGAGATCAGTACCGCAGTGAGATCTTTTACAGTAATGAGCAGGAAAAGGAGCTGGCGGAAGCGAGCAAGAAAAAAGTGGAAGCGGAGTTGGGTAAGAAAGTGGTGACCCAGATACAGCCCGCCAGCACCTTTTATCCCGCTGAGGCCTACCACCAGAACTATTACCAGCGCAACCCTCTGCGCTATAAATATTACCGCTTCCGCTGTGGACGGGATCAGCGTTTGGAGGCGGTTTGGGGGTAACGCGCAGACTGGTTATGGCTGTTTGGTCCGATATGCCTGAATTGATTTGCCGCCCTTGAGAAATCTGTGCAGCTGTGCGTGATGATGTGCCTTTTGGGGTTGTCCCCTGGCCTGCTGCGGGTCTCAGGGAGTAATCCGGCAATTTGCCGGGCTCCCGGGTGGCTTGTGTACTAGCAGAGAGGAGATTGCTTCTCTCTGGTCTTGATGCCGATAGCGGGCTTGCCGGCTTTGATGCTCTTCTGTTGCCTGGTGGGAGGGGGAGCTTTTCTTCCGATCCGGGAATACTTATCCTTCGCATGCTCTTTTGCCGGAAGTGAAGAACCCATGACCCTGAGTGCATTGATTGTCGCCGGTATTTTTTTACTGGTCCTTTTTTCCCTGATTTTTACCCGTATCCGCCCCTCTCAGGTGTTCGCTTCGGCTGCTGTTGTCTGTTTTCTGACCGGCTTGGTGCCTGCGGAATCGGTGCTGCAAAAAGCGGTCAATCCCGGTCTGGTCACCCTGGTTGTACTTCTTCTTACCTCCTTGGGGCTGGAGAAAGCCCGCTGGCTGCGCAGTATCTCGGATGGATTGATTGGCGGTTCACTGAGAGGCAGTTTGCTTAAGTTGACCAGCGCAACCGCTCTCAGTTCTGCGTTCTTAAATAACACTGCTGTAGTTGCCGCACTGGCTTCCAGTGTCAAAGCGCAGAGGCGCCACCCACCCGCCAAGTTGCTATTGCCACTCTCCTATGCGGCAATACTCGGCGGCACATTGACACTGATTGGGACCTCCACCAATCTGATTGTGAACAGCTTTGTGCTGGACCGGGGAATGCCCGCGCTGGATTTTTTCGCGTTCCTGCCCATAGGTGCCTGTGCAACCGTCGTTGGACTTGGCGTATTACTGGTTGCCAATCGCTTGCTGCCCGAAGGCCCGGTCGATGAGGAGACTTTTGCACAGTACCTGTTAGAGGCCGAAGTAGCCGCCAACTCTCCCCTGGATGGCCGCAGTGTCGAGCAAAATAAGTTGCGCCGGTTGGAGACACTCTACCTGATTGAGATAGTGCGCGGTGGGCAGACGATCAGCCCGGTAGCTCCTACCGAGGTATTGCGCAACGGTGACAAGCTGATCTTCAGCGGGGATATACGGGACCTCGAACGCCTGAAGGATATCGAGGGCCTGCGCTTGTTCGCGTTTGAGGATGAAGCGCTGCACCTGGATTTGACCGAGGTGGTGCTTACCCCGAGTTCCACTATTATCGGTGAGTCATTGAAGAGCTGTCAGTTTCGCACACGATTCGATGCTGCGGTGGTGGCCATGCGCCGCGGTGGTGACCGCATTTCCGGAAAGCTCGGTGAGATTCCGCTTCAGGCAGGTGATGCACTGCTTCTGGCGGTGGGGCAGGATTTCAAACATCACCGCAATATTGATAAAAACTTCTATGTAATCAGTGGCTCAGAGGTGCAGAGGCAGTTGTCTTGGCGGGATAGCTGGCTGCTAGGGGCAGGCTTTGCGGTGGTGGTGGCCGGTGCGGCTGTGGGGGTGTTTTCCCTGCTGAAAGGACTTGTGGTGTTACTTGGCTGCATGATTGGTCTGAATATAGTCTCCACCTCCGAATTACAGCGCCGATTTCCATTCCAGATCTGGATTATTATTGCCAGCGCCCTGGTACTGGCCGAGGCTTTTTCCGCGAGTGGTTTGGCGGATACCCTGGCATCGGGTATGCGTGCTACCCTCGAGGATGCAGGGCCCTCTGTGGGTTTGATTGCTATCTTTCTATTGACACTGTTATTGACAGAGTTGATGACCAATAATGCTGCCGCAGCTTTGGTTTTTCCGTTGGCATGGGGCCTTGCAGAGAGCTTTGGCGTTAGTTGGATGCCCTTTGTAATGGCGGTGGCCTATGGTGCGAGTGCCAGTTTTTTAACGCCATTTGGCTATCAGACCCATTTGATCGTGCAAAACCTCGGCGGTTACCATTTGCGGGATTTTATGCGCTGCGGATTGCCTTTGACAATCATTTATAGTCTGACGGTATTAACGCTTTTGCCTCTGGTCTTCCCCTTCTACTCCTGAGATATTTTTCATGCGCCAGTGTGGGATTCACACGCTGGCTGTACTGGCAATCTGCATAGATGCAATACACGTAGGGCAGTCTTTTATTGAAGCCTATTTTCTTTTTAGTGCTTTCTATCGCTGAAAGCGATTGCGCAGCCTGTTGCTTTTTCTCTGCCAGTTGTGCGGTTTTTGTTTGACAGCGAAGTCGAGCTCTCCGTTCCTCCCACTAGCTGTCCATAGGATGCCGCATAATTTCACTACGGGGATAGTTTAAGTTACAGGGTACACGCCAGTCAGTAGTCGATAGTGCCCATTGCCGGTGTTGTACCCGCTTGGATAACTTTTTTTGCAGCAATGATCGGGATATTGATAGATAACTGTGAAAGGTAATTTGGGAGGCTCAAAAGTTAGGCAAAAATTTTTTATTTTGCAGAAATTTCCTTATGGCAAGATGATTTTAGAAAGAACAGTTTTTAGTAATTTGTTATTAAAGTGTTCTGGCTGCCAGTGTAATGATCCGTTAAAGTGGAATCTCTTCACACGGCACTAACATGTACGCCGCGTGGGTTGGAGCATGGCCAGGGAGTTTGACTGGCGTGTAAGACAATATAGAGAACTAACAGGGTAGTTATATGAAAGAAAATAATAGGCGCTGGCTAACCATCTGTGGCGCGCCATCACTGCTGGCAATAGCCATTGCCGCATTGTCAAGCCCCGCTGTTGCACAGGAAACCCTTCTCGAGGAAGTCATTACCATCGGTACCCGTGTGGAAGGGCGCTCCGCCACGGATTCCGCCGCGCCCATTGATATCGTAACCGGTGAGGCGTTTGTCAATCAAGGGGATGGGGATCTCAACAACCTGCTGCGCAATATTGTGCCCTCTTACAATGTCAATACAAAGCCCATTTCGGATGCGGCTTCCATTGTGCGCCCGGCCAACCTGCGCGGTTTGCCGCCGGACAGTACCCTGGTACTGGTGAACGGAAAGCGCCGCCACCGCGCCGCTGTCATTTCCTTCCTTGGCAGCGGTGTCTCCGATGGCGCTCAGGGACCGGATATCTCCGCTATCCCCGCTATTGCCCTGAAGCAGGTTGAGGTATTGCGCGATGGCGCCGCCGCCCAGTACGGCTCCGATGCGATTGCCGGAGTGATCAACTTCCAATTGAAGGATGCGGCCGAAGGTGGTGCTTTAGAACTGAAGCACGCAACTACTGCTGATGGGGATGGCGATCAGAACATGATAGCTGCGAATATTGGTTTGCCATTGACCAGCGCCGGCTTTGTGAATGTCAGTATGGAATATCGCGAGCAGGATGCCACCAGTCGCAGTGTGCAGCGCGATGACGCAGCGCAGCTGATTGAGAATGGTAATAGTTTTGTTGCCAGTCCGGCCCAAATCTGGGGCCAGCCGGAAGTGGATGATGATACCAAGTTCTTTGTCAACAGTGCCATTGAACTGAACGATGCCGTTGAGCTTTATGCCTTTGGCAACTATGCCAGCCGCTCTACCGATGGGGGTTTTTATTTCCGTAACCCTGAAACGCGCGAAGGGGTTTTTGCTACCAAGGTTCTGCGAGATGAAGATGGGGATGGGGTTCCAGAAGAAATACTCGTACCTTTAATAGGGGATCTTGATGCGAGTAATGGCATCGACGATTGCGAGGGCTTCACTGTTGCAGAGGCGCACGATAGTGATGAGTGCTTCTCCTTTACCGAAATGTTCCCCGGTGGCTTTACCCCCCGTTTTGGCGGAGATCTGGAGGATTACGCCCTGGTATTTGGCGTGCGCGGAGAACTTGCGAATGGTATCGGCTACGATGTCAGTGCCAGCAGGGGGCATAACCAGGTAGATTTTAATATCTATAACACCGTGAATGCGACATTGGGGCCGGATTCTCCCACTGCATTCAGCCCCGGTGGCTACGTTCAAAACGAAACCAATTTGAATATCGATTTGACCAAGGCCACGGAAATTGCCGCGAGAACACTCTACATGGCCGCTGGTTTGGAGTGGCGCGAGGAAGAGTTTAAAGTGAGGATGGGGGATGAGGCCTCCTGGGCAGTCGGTCCTTTGACCGAGCAGGATTTCCTGATCGGCTCCAACGGTTTCTCCGGCTTCGGGCCGGAAGTGGTCGGTACCTTCGACCGGGACAATATCGCACTGTACTCCGACTTCGAGTTGCAGGCCAGCGATAACCTGCGTCTCGGCGCCGCCCTGCGCTGGGAGGATTTCTCCGATTTTGGTGATACTTCCAATATCAAATTGTCAGGGCACTATGTTGTCAGTGATGTGCTGGCACTGCGCTCTACCATCAGTACCGGTTTCCGTGCGCCGACCCCCGGCCAGTCCAATATCACCAATGTCACGACGGCGTTTACGGATGGCAAGCTGGCAAATCGCGGCACTATTCCTCCGACAAATCCGATCGCAGTGCTCAAAGGAGGCAGGCAGCTTCAGCCGGAGGAGTCTTTGAGTATCGCCCTGGGAGCGATCGTTTCAGCAGGTGATTGGGACGTGACCCTCGATTTTTTCCAGATTGCGGTTACTGATCGCATTACACAGTCCGCCAATCAGGAACTCAGTGACGAAGAGCGTGCGCAATTGGTGGCCGATGGCATTAGCGGTGCCGACTCTCTGTCATTTTTCCGTTTTTATACCAATGATTTTGATACCAAAACCCGTGGTATCGATCTGGTGGCCACTTATCCGCTGGGAGATGCCACCGATTTGGGTTTCGCTGTGAACTGGACGGATACCGAGGTGACGGATTTCCGTCCGGAAACCATGGATGCCATGCGCCTCAGGCAGTTGGAAGACGGTCTGCCAAACCTTCGGGGCAATGCAACCCTTACCCATGCTGGAGACGGCTGGCGGGGCCTGGTCCGCCTGAATTACTACGGTAGCTATTGGGAGGCACACCTGGATGATTACAGCCTGCCCATTGATGCTGGAGATGAGTGGACGCTGGATGTTGAGGCGGCCTATGATCTCTCGGAGTCCCTGTCTTTGATTGCCGGTGCCGAGAATCTGTTGAACAATTATCCCGACAAAAATCCCTGGGCGGGTGTAGCCGGTGCCGAGTATCCGGAAACCGCTCCCATGGGCTTTAACGGCGCACTCTATTACGTGCGCGCACAATGGGATTTCTAAGGCCAGATACCAGCCCCTGGTAAACTGCTCTGGCGGACCCAGCCTGGGTCCGCCAGGTTGCCGGGGCAAAGGGCTGGCTATGGTAATACTGGCAATCAAAGCGGACGGGGGATACCCGTTTGATTGCCACCTTTAATACAGTCCGTGCAAACGGGCGGAAATACAACTCTTTCAAGAAATCACACCGGCTCCGGGCTGGTGGCGACAATTTTTTATGCCGCGTTTTCGGCAGCTTACATATCCCATAGGGAGTTGGTGGCCATGGAGAGTGTGATGCGTTCCTTGTCCTGTATTTGCTTTAGATCCTCAAAGACTTCCTTCACTTCCATGGATTCTATCGCACCGTAGACGGCTTCGTAGAGACCGGAGAAATAGCGGTCCACTTCCCGCCCCATATTGTTGATTTCCCTGATGGTGGGGGGATCGCTCAAGGGCAGATGGCGAATAAAGTCCTGTGCACTCTCTTCATGGGTGTATTGCAGCCAGGTCTGCATGACTTTTTGCTGCGCTACTGTGCCATAGTTGGAGAGGTTTCTCGCCATACGCTGTTCGTGTTCCAGCATATGTTTCAATAGAAGCCCCGTTCGGTAGTCCTCTGATTTATTCAGCAGATCCTCGTAGAGTCCCGCCATATCCAGATGGAACTTTTCTGCGTCTTTTATAATCTCGAATGCCTGCTTGAAGGTTTTCATAAGCTTGCCCTTTGCTCGCTGGTGGCTTTTTATTGGGCAGGAAAAACAGGTCGTGTGCTTTTGCAGCCATACCCTTATGTATCGTTATAGTGCATTTATCCAGTTGATCAAGAGTTGTGGGAATACGCCAAACAGCAGCAGGGCTGCGGTTAGTATGACCAGTAACCACTGGCCGGATACTGCGATTTGTACGCTGCCGCTGGAGTCCGCGGAGAGCGTGGGATCGCGCTGTACCATGGTTAACAGCAGTCTCAGGTAGTAGAAAAGCCCCAGGGCACTGCCGATCACAACTCCTGCCAGAAGTACCCACATCTGTCCCTCCACACCAGCGGTAAAGATATAGAATTTGCCGATAAAGCCGATGGTCAGAGGGATGCCTGCCAGGGACAGTAACATGGCTGCGAGGCAGCTGGCGAGCCAGGGTGAGCGCCACAGCAGCCCCTGGTAAAAATCCCTCTGGTAGGGGTTGAAGTCATCGGACGGTGGATTTTCCGGATACTCCCCTTTGAGAATCCTGTCTTCGACAGAATCCGCCACCAGGCCAATTACGGCAAAAGCCCCCAGTGTGGTGATGATATAGGCCACCAGATAATAGATAACGGCTTCGGTTCCGAAGGTGCTCTTGCCGATGATAAATGCCACCACCAGATAGCCGATATGTGCGATAGAGGAGTAGGCCAGGAGGCGCTTGATATTGGTCTGCATCAGCGCCAAGAGGTTGCCGACCAGCATGCTCGCGATGGCCATGATGGAAAGCAGGTTAATCAATACGGGACTTCCGTAGAGGTCCAGAGTGGTAAAGAAGCGCAGCAGGAATCCGATCACTGCACCTTTGCTCACAGTGGCGATAAGGGCGGTTGTCGGTGTCGGAGCACCCTGGTAGACATCGGGCGTCCAGATATGAAATGGCACCAGCGATAGTTTAAAAGCGACCGAGATTAAAAGCAGGGTAATGCCTGTGGCAAACAGGGCGGATGTCTGTGCGAGCTCCGGCATAAGAGCGGCAATACCGCTGAAATCCAGCGCGCCGCTCGCACTGTAGACCAGGGCAATACCAAACAGGCCGAGCGCTGTGGAAATAGCGGATAACAGCAGGTACTTGATCGCGGATTCCAGAGACTGTGCCTGCTCCCTGCCGGGAGATATATCACCGGTGACCGCGAAGCCCAGCATGGGGTACAGTGCCAGGCTGATCAGTTCGAGTCCCAGAAAGAAGGTGGCGAAATGGCTGGCGCAAACGAGTGTGGTTGCGCCCAGCATCGCCAGTAACAGGAGTACGTAGAACTCTTCGGGATAACTGACAGGGTTTGCCTTCGGATTGCAGCGCAGGCGCAGGTAGCTATAGCCCATGATACTGACAGCCACTGCCGTCAGTAACAGCAATAGACAGAAAAACAGAGTGGTGTGGTCTACCAGCAGTAACCCGGTAGCCTGGACAGAACTGGCTCCGCCAGAGAGTGTAGCGCCTACCCAGAAACAGGAACCAATTGCGGACAGCAAGGTGATTAAAGTCGTTGCCAGTGCACCCTCGTGCCCGCGCCAAAAGGAAACCTGCAGTAGGAGAATGACAATGCCCGCACTCAGTATCAGTAGTGGCAGTATTGCGAAAAGTTCCTGCGCGCTCATGGAGATTCACCCTCTATTGGATGTGGCTTTGCCCAAGTCTGTTCCTGGGAAATAAAGCGGGTGTCGATACCCCGGTCTTCGGCATACTGTGCCCTGGCAGTTTCAATGTGTGACAGGGAACGGGCAACGGTGGGGCTGGCGATATCGAACACCGGTTGTGGGCGCAGGCCCATCAGCACCAGCAACGCAGCGAGAGAGAGCAGGGCACAGGATTCCCGCAAATTCAGATCCGCTGTAAGTGTCTGTTGAGAAAGTTTGTGGAGTCGCTGGTGCAGTCCGCCAAAAAACACTCTCTGCATCATGATGAGCGCGTACAGGGCGGCACCAACCAGACCTGTGGCGGCAAGGGCGGTAATCCAGTGATTGCTGCGAAAACTGCCCACCAACACCGTGAATTCGGCGATAAAATTCCCCAGTCCGGGGAGGCCCAGGGAGGCGACTGCGAAGAACAGCGCGATAGCGGACAGTTTGGGCAAAATAGACCAGACTCCGCCCAACTGCGTCATATCGCGGGTATGTAACCGGTGTTGCATGGCACCCACCAGGGCAAACAGGGCAGCGGTGCTGAGTCCGTGGGCGATCATTTGCATCACGGCCCCCTGTATGGCAATCGTATTCAGCGCATAGAGCCCGAGCAGAACAAACCCCATATGGCTGACACTGGAATAGGCCACCAGCCGTTTCATATCACGTTGTGCAAAGGCGAGCATAGCGCCGTAGATCACACTAACGGCACCAATGGTCATCGCCACCGGCGCAAATGCCACAGAGCTCTCCGGAAACAGAGACAGGTTAAACCGCAAAAGGCCATAGGCACCGGTTTTCAGCAGAATGGCCGCCAGCAGGATACTGCCGGCCGTTGGCGCCTGGGTGTGGGCATCGGGCAGCCAGGGGTGGAACGGAAGCGCAGGTAACTTGACGATAAATGCCACGAAAAAGCCCAGCATCAACCAGTAGGCGGTCGCGGGTGCCAGTTGGGCGCCGAGCAGGTCATTGTAATTGAAGGTCAGTTGCCCGGAATTACGGTAGTGGAGGTAAGCCAGTGCCACGATGGCGATAAGCATCAGCAGACTGCTGGCCTGGGTAAAAATAAAGAACTTGATGGCGGCGTAGAGGCGCTGTTCATAACCCCAGACTGCGATGAGAAATAGCATGGGAATCAGCATTATTTCCCAAAAGAAAAAAAACAGGAAGAGGTCCATTGCCGTGAATACACCGACCACACCGGCGAGGGTCCACAGATAATTAAAATAGAAAAAGCCGCGGCGAAAACGTATATCGTTCCAGGTCATGACCAGCCCGAAAATCCCCATCGCCATAGTCAGAGCCAGCATCAGGAAACCCAAACCATCAATCGCCAGGTGAAAGCTGATTCCAAATCTGGGAATCCAGTTGATCTGCACACTATCCCACCAGGGGCCATTCCCGGCTACTTGCGCCGCATCTGGAGAGGGCCAGTAACTGGCGAGTAGCAGACTGGCCAGCAGCAGACTGAGAAGGGCAATCCAGTGCCCGCCCCGCTGTAGATAACGCTCTGAAAGCCAGGCCAGTATGCCGCCAGCGAACAACAGGATAATGATTGCCATTAGTGTCATAGGGCCACCAAAAGTGCCAGAAATAGAATCGATCCCGCAGCAAAGGTTGCCAGGTACCAGCGCACCTGGCCGTTTTGTGAGGCGCTCAGTAGCATATTCAACTGCCGACTGAACGCGGCAGTACCTTTGTACAGCGCGTCGATAATATCGTTGTGATTCAGGCGCGAGAGCGTGTTAAATGGCCTTACCAGCAGGTGGTCGTAGAGCCAGTCGAAACCCCAGCCGCTGAACCAGAATTTCGTAACCCGGGAGCGCTGCTCGCCGGTCTTTTTTTCGCGCCGGAAGAGCTGCCAGGCTACGACCAGGCCAATCAGCGGCATGGCAATGGCCACACCTTCGACCCATGCCGCGGGATGCTTCTCTACGATAGTGCCGAATACTGCCTGGAGAGGCGGTGTCAAGAGTCCACCCAGCAGCGCGAGTGTTGCAAGAATGGCCAAAGGTATTGTCATTACCGGCGTGTTGGCATCTTTACACTGTACAGAGGCGGTCCCCTCAGTGCCGGCAAATACCAGAAAGAGTACGCGAAAAGTGTAGATACCAGTTATCAGGGCGCCGAGGACCCCCGCGAACCAAAGGCTGTTAAACCCCTCGCGAAACTCCCAGGCGCGCAGCAATATTTGGTCCTTACTGTAAAATCCGGAAGTCAAGGGCAGGGCTGCCAGGCAGGCGCAGCCAATGGTAAAGCAGAGACACGTAAAGGGAATTTTCCTGTAAAGGCCACCCATGGAGAAAATATTCTGCTCGTGGTGCAGGCTCAGAATAACCGATCCGGCGGAGAGGAAAAGCAGAGCCTTGAAAAAGGCGTGGGTCATCAGGTGGAATATGGCCCCGGACCAGGCGCCCACACCCAGGGCTAGAAACATGTAACCAATCTGGCTGATGGTAGAGTAGGCCAGCACCCGTTTGATATCACTCTGGGCAATGGCGCTGAAGCCGGCAAGAAGCAGCGTGAGAGCGCCGACAGTGGCCACTGCGGTCATCGCCGTTTCTGAGAGTATATACAGTGGGTGCATACGGGCTATCAGATAGACACCTGCAGTGACCATGGTGGCCGCATGGATCAAAGCACTCACCGGGGTTGGGCCGGCCATGGCATCGGGCAGCCAGGTCTGCAGTGGCAGCTGTGCCGATTTGCCCACTGCGCCGCCGAGAAGCAGCAGAGTGGCAATCGTAATCATTTCCCGATTTGCACCAGGGTCGTCCGCTGCTGTGATCAGCTGCGGGATATTGAGGGTCGAGAACTCATAAAACAGCAGAAACAGGCCAATGGCCATGGCGGTATCGCCGATACGGGTGACAATAAAAGCTTTGCACGCGGCGGTGCCGTTGACAGGGTCTTTGTACCAGAAGCCGATCAGCAGATAGCTGCAAAGTCCTACGCCTTCCCAGCCCAGGTAAAGCAGTACCAGATTATCGGCCATCACCAGAATCAGCATGGCAAAGATGAACAGGTTCAAGTAGGCAAAATAACGGCGGAAATCCGGATCCTTGCGCATGTACCCGGCAGAGTAGAGATGAATCAGAAAACCCACGCCGGTAACGATCATCATCATTACCAGAGCCAGCCAGTCTACATGGAAGTTGATGCCGAGTTGAAGATCCCCCAGCTGCATCCACTGCCAGAGGGCAATATTAACCACAGCGGAGGGGGTTTGCCAAAAAACAGCGGCTGTTGCAACTGCAGTGCATATTGCCGCAATGCCGACACTGCCCACCCCGATCAGCGCGATCACGCTCTCCGGAGGTTCGCGGCGATAAAACAACGGGATACCTACCAGTATCAGAAAGCCAATCAGCGGTAGAAGTGGCACCCAGGCCAAAAGCCCCTGCATATTACCCTCTCAGGTCGTTCAGTTGATCGATATCGACGGTGTGTTTGCGGTGGTAGAACTGCAGTACCAGAGCGAGGGCTATGGCGACTTCTGCTGCCGCCAGTGTCACTACAAAAATGAACATCACCTGGCCATCGGCATTGCCCCAGTGGGCACCGGCAACGACGAACATCAGGGCCGCAGCATTGGTACAGATCTCGACACACATCAGCATAAAAATGACATTGCGCCGCATCATCAGCCCGGCCAAGCCCAGGCAAAAGAGTATCGAGGCCAAAAGGACTCCAGCCTCCAGTCCAGGTGCCGTCTCAATTGGCATTGCCGGTTCTCCCTGTTTCTGGTTTTCGATGCCGGGCCAGGTGAAAGGCACCGACCAGTCCTGCCAGCAGCAGCATTGAAGCCAGCTCCACGGCGAGGACATAGTGACTGAAGAGGGCGATCCCCACTTGCTTGGGGCCTATATAGTGGAAAGTCTGATCTGCAGAGAACGGAGCGCTGCTGATTAATAAAATCAGCTGAATCAGCAATAGCGCGGATAGCAGGGCCGGTCCAATCCAGGTATTGGGCTGCAGCCAGGCCCGTTCCTGGGCCACGGTGGAATCTCCCTGGTTGAGCATCATGATGACAAATATGATCAGCACCATGATGGCACCGGCATAGATAATGACTTCCAAAGCCGCAGCCAGGGGGGCGCCATACTGGTAAAAAATAACAGCCACGGCCAGCAGGGAAGTGACCAGATACAAAAGTGCGTGTACGGCGTTGCGGTGAAAAATCACCATCGCGGTAGAAAGTACCGCTACTGCCGCGGTGAGATAGAATAGGTAATTCACGAAAACCCTCCCTCTGTAATGAGCATCAGCTGGTATTTTTCACCCCAAAATGAAAATCGTTATTTTTTCCAGGGTTTGATGCCGTATTATAAATTGAGGCCCTTTATGTCCACTGGCTCGGCTTCATTTTGTGCCTCGCCTTTCTCTTTACCGCTGATTGCCTTGCCCGCTACCTGATAAAAACTGTAATCGTGATATTTCCCCGGGCCGTTGATCAACAGGTCTTCTTTTTCGTACACCATATTTTGCCGGTCGTATTCACACATCTCGAAATCCGGTGTCAACTGGATTGCATAGGTGGGACAGGCGTCTTCACACAGGCCGCACATGATGCAGCGCGAAAAATTGATACGAAAATAGGCCGGCCGCCAGCGCCCGTCCGGGTCTTCAGTTTTTTGTAGGGAGATACAGTCCGGTGGGCAGGCCACGGCGCAGAGGTTGCAGGCCACGCAGCGTTCATCCCCGTCGGGGTCCCGGGTTAAAATGATCCGCCCGCGATAGCGTGGGGCCAGATAGGGCTTTTGGTCTGGATATTGTACTGTGACATTGCGCCGAAACAGGTGCTTGAATACCAGCCACAGGCTGCGTACTTGGCTCGCGATCATCTTGTTCCTCCCGCCGGTTTTTCCTGGGGTTGGCTGGTGCCTAGGCGATCCATAATAGTATCCCTGCGGTAACGAGCAGATTAACCAGTGACAAGGGCAGCATGACTTTCCAGCCGAACTTCATGAGCTGATCGTAGCGGGGGCGAGGCAGGGAAGCGCGCAGTAAGATAAACAGGGCCACCAAAAACGCGGTCTTCAGGCAAAACCAGACAATGGGAGGCAACCAGGGCCCGTGCCAGCCGCCCAGAAACAGCGTGGTGATCAGTGCTGAGATCAGGATGACGGCGAGATATTCACCCACAAAAAACATGCCGAATTTCATGCCGGAATACTCGGTGTGAAATCCGGCGGTAAGCTCGTGTTCCGCCTCGGGAAGATCGAACGGCGTGCGCCGGCTCTCTGCGATTCCGGCGATAAAAAATACAATAAACCCAAGGAACTGGGGCAGGATAAACCAGTAGTCCGCCTGGGCGTCGACAATGTCCCGCAGGTTGAAGCTGCCGGACAGCATCACGACACCCATCAGGCTCAGTCCCATAAACACTTCATAGGAGACTGTCTGGGCGGCGGCGCGCAAGCCGCCGAGCAGGGCGTATTTGTTATTGGAGGCATAGCCACCGAGAATAATGCTGTACACGGCAATGGAACTCATGGCGAGCACAAACAGTAAACCAATATTGAGATCTGTCACGCCGATACTGGGGGACATGGGTACGACCGCAAAGGCGATCAGCATGGTGGCCATCACCACGGTGGGTGCCAGTACAAACACCGGAATATCTGCAAAGCGTGGGATGAAGTCCTCTTTGAAAAAGAGTTTGATCATATCGGCGACGACCTGCAGGGTACCGGAGGGGCCTACCCGATTGGGGCCGGGTCTGTCTTGCCAGAATCCCAGCAGGCGCCGTTCCCCCCAGGTAAGTATGGCCGCCAGCAGTACTGTGACGATCAGGACACCGAAGATATTCAGCAATGTGATCCAGAGTGGTGTGCTCATCGGTCTTTCAGTCCTCAATGCCGGTGGATGTTGCCGCCGGGCGCAGGGAAGCGTATGCGGGTAGTATGGGGGTCAGGGTTTCGAGGCCCGGAAACCCAAAAGGTACGCCCACGCTGCCCGCCGGCATTGCGGGTGCTGAGCGCGCCTCAGCTCGATAGGTGCCGCAGCTGGTCACCAGTTCGATCGGTTGCCCGTCGTGGATACCGGGTATTTTTGCCGCTGCCAGATTAATGAGTACAAAGGGCGATTCAATCGCTTCGGAAATACACATCGACTGGTTGCTGAGTTCCCCGGAGCCAAACAACCGGTAGACCGGCTGCATTTGTATGGGGTTGGGGATGTCCGGTAATTCCCGTGTTGCTGTTCCCATTGCAGGCGCAATCCATTCGGGCATCGGGTGTTCCGGCCGTTTGATGGCCAGGCCGGAAGGTCCCCCCTTGCGTTCACCGCCGATCTCCTCCTGAAATTTATTGATGGCTTGATTGGAATTCCAGCCCGGGGACCAGATATTGGCCTGGAGCAGTGTTCTGTCAGGATTGTGTATGCCCTCCATGCTGAAACTCATGGGAGCATCCGGGTCCTGGAGGGGAGGCCCTTCCGAGACATGTTCTTGTGCATGCACAGCTGTGCGGCCACTGTAACGGACACCCTGGCGGGCGACTTTCAGCCCATCGATACGGTAGTTTTCATCCGGCCCCAGCACACTGAGGACTTCTAAGGCGCTGAACTCCCTGGCGATGGCTTCACTGAGGTCGGTACTGTGCTTCCAACAGGCGATTTGCGACAGTGTCTCGGATTTTTCCGTACAGAATGCCGCCGCATCTACCAGCCAGCGCCAGCTTTCCTGTATAAAGCCTTTGCCTTCATAAATTGCGTAAAAGCGCTGGGCCAGCCCGTTGCTGTTGACAAATGTCCCCTGGGATTCCGCCGTAGCGGCTGCGGGAAAAATCCAGTCTGCGCGCTTGGACGTGGAGTGGAACAGCGTGTCCAGGACTACGACTTCATCAATGTGCTCAAACAAGTCTGCAAGGGATTTTCTATCCAGGCGTCTGTAGAGGTCATTCTCCAATACAATCAGGGTAGTGGGCACTTCATTCCGACCCTCTTCCCTGAGTGTTTGCAACAGTTGCTCAAGATAACCGCTTTCCCCGCTAAAAAACTGGGTGAGCCCCAGACTGTTGGCTTCATCACAGGCCAGGTACAGCATAACGGGCGCTGCTTTTTGTTCGCTCAGGGTAGTGGCGATTTGCGCTGTGGCACGCAATATCTCAGTGTTCCTGCTGGAGGTTCCCGAGACAATCAGTGGATTTTTGGCTTTGCGGAGTATTTCTGCGGTGTGTACAGCGATTTCCCGCTGGTGTGGTTCCAGCCCGGCCGGTATGTTTTCCGGGTTGGAAAGCAGGGGGGGGAGGGCCCGGGCAAACTGTACGACTTTTTCCGCTGACATAAACAGAGCTGTGGAGGCTATGTCCTCTAGATCCGTGAGCTCTGTTCCGGCAAAAATAATCGGGCTGTGGTCCCCTTCCAGCTGTCGGACAGAAGCATCCTGCCAGAGGGGAATTTTGAGCGACTGTGCCTGTTGTTTTTGGCGATTGCGGGCAGCTTGTCGTATTGCCAGGGAGATGCGCGGTGCCGTGTTATAGATATCTTCAGCAACAATTAACACTGCGTCGGCGGCCTCAATCTCCGGAGTGCTCGGGCACAGGACCCGGTTGTCACTCTGGATACTATTGACCAGATGAAGCAGCGCCTGATCTCTTTGATTGAGACCGGAGAAGAAATTTTCCCGACCCACCAGCTGCCGCAGGGCGAAATTATTTTCCAGGGAGCTGCGCGGCGAGCCGATACCGAGGATGTGTCTCCTGTTGCCTTGAGCTTGCGATATACGTTGTGCCAAATGCAGGAGCGCTTTTTGTGGGGCGACTTCCCTGTGCAGCTGATGGTCATTTTCTGCCGTGGAACTGATAACCGCTTCGTGCCGGGCTCGGAACACTTTCTCAATGCGTGTCGCGCTGTTGATGTATTCATAGCCGAAGCGACCGCGATCGCAGAGGAAATAGCCATTGATATCCCGGTGATAGAGGTTGATCACCCTGCGCAGAATCGGCTCGTGTCCGTTGCCGGGTTCCCGTGCACCCGGAGCGGTATTACAGCCCACTGCGCAGTGTTCGCAAATCGAGGGTGCGGTCTGCAGGTCCCATTTGCGCACAAAGTGCGCACTGAAGGTTTTATCGGTAAAGACCCCGGTGGGGCAGACTTCTACCAGATTCCCACTGAAGCCATTTTCCAGCCGCCCCTCTTCCCTGCGCCCGAAATACACCTGATGATTCCTGCCAAGTGCCTGAAGATCTGTCCCGCCGGCATAGTCTTCGTAGAACCGCACACAGCGATAGCAGGTAATACAACGGTTCATTTCGTGGTTAATAAAGGGCCCCAGATACTGGTTGCGATGGGTGCGCTTGGTGCCGCGGTAACGTCGCATCGTGTGCCCGGACATTTCTGTCATGTCCTGCAGATGGCACTCGCCGCCCTCTTCACAGACGGGGCAGTCGTGCGGGTGGTTGATCATCAGGTTTTCGATAATGCTACCGCGAAACGTTTCTGCGGCGTCGGCGCCGATACTGTAAATGGCGCCGTCGCGGATGGGGGTCATACAGCTCATGATCAGGCGGCCACCCTGATCCTCTTTGTCCTTGTATTCGATCATCGCGCACTGTCGGCAGGCACCGACGGAGCCCATTGCAGGATGCCAGCAAAAATAGGGAATATTGAGACCCAGAGACAGACAGGTGCTGAGCAGGTTCTGTTCTCCATCGACCTGATATTTCTCGCCGTCAATCGTAATGGTTGGCATTGTCAGTCCGTTATTGTTGTATCACCCGGGTTTTGGTCAACGCTACCGGTAGGGGCAGCGGTGTTGTTTTATATGGTTGAAGAAATCCTGTTCAAAACGTACCAGGGCACTTTGTAATGGTTCCGCGGCTCCGGGCGCGAGGGCACAGAAAGTATTACCGGGGCCTATGCGTTGGCACTGTTCGCGCAGCAGATCGAGGTCCTCGGAACGCCCTTCGCCCGCTTCGATACGCTGCAATATTTTTACAATCCAGGGCAGCCCGTCGCGGCAGGGGGTGCACCAGCCACAGGATTCACGGGCGAAAAACTGGCAGAGGTTCAGCACCAGTCCCACCGGGCAGGTCTGGTTGTCGAGCACAATAATGGTGCCGGTACCCATACGGCTGCCTGCCCTGCCGATCACGTCGTAATCCATCCGCAGGTCCAGGTGCTCGGGACCGAGAAAATCCGTGGAACCGCCGCCCGGCAGAAGGCCCTTCAGCCGCAGACCGTCGTGCATGCCGCCGGCATGCTGTTCGATGATTTCCCGGATAGGCGTACCCATGGGTAACTCCCAGGTACCCGGATTCTTGACATTGCCGCTCACACCAAACAGCTTGCTGCCGGCATCTTCTCCGCGCCCGAGCCCCCGGTACCATTCAACCCCGAATTCCACCAGGTGGGGAATATTGCAAAATGTCTCTACGTTGTTGACTACGGTGGGCTTCCCCCAAAGCCCACTGACCTGGGGGAAGGGCGGCTTTGCCCTGGGAATCGCGCGCCGGCCTTCCAGTGCGTTCAGCAGTGCGGTTTCCTCGCCACAGATATAATTCCCGGCGCTGCGATGTACGAAAATTTCCAGGCTGAAGCCGCTGGCGCTGATATCGGTACCGAGAAAACCCTGCGTTTTTGCCTCCTCAATGGCATGTTCCAGGCGCTCTGCGGCCAGGTGATATTCACCCCGGATAAAAATGTAACCGATAGAAGCGCCGATGGCGTAGGCGGCAATAGCCATACCCTCAAGTAGGAGATGGGGATCGCGCTCCATTAGCAATCGGTCTTTGAAGGTACCCGGTTCCATTTCGTCAGCGTTGCAGACAATAAACTTCTGTTCGGGCGCATCTGCTCCGCGGGGAACAAAACTCCACTTGAGGCCGGTATTGAATCCCGCACCACCGCGACCGCGCAGGCCACCGTCTTTAACCAGGTCAATAATCTTGTCCGGCGCCATGGTGTGGGCTTTGCGCCAGCCCTCATAGCCCCCGTTGCCCAGGTAGCGCTTGAGATCGGCGGCGACATTCTGATCGGTGACATTTTTAGTCAAGGGATTGATCAGCATGGTATTTCTTCTTTTTTTTGATCAGATTCTCTATGGCAGCTTCATCGAGATTCCGGAACATCTCTTCACCGAGCATTAACACCGGGGCCTTGTCGCAGTCTCCCAGACAGGGGGCTTCCAGCAGGGTGAAGATGCCGTCTGCAGAGGTTTGCCCAGGCTCGATTTTCAAACACTCGTAAATGTGTTGTTGCAGGCGGTCACAGCCCTTAATCCAGCAGCTGGCACTTTTGCACAGGTAGATGACCTCCCTGCCCACGGGCTGGCGAAAGATCAGCTGGAAATAGGTGGCCACAGATTCCAGTTGTGCTGCGGGAACATCCAGGTAGGCGGAGATCGCCTGTAGGGTGTCATCGGAAATCCAGCCGCGATATTTCTGGACGATTCTGAGTGCTTCCAGTCCCACAGCAGACTTGTTCTCGTAGTGAGAAGCTTCGCGATCGATTTCCGCTTTTTCCTCGGCTGTGAGGTCGCCGGGCATGTTTTCTGGGTTCGCGCTGCTGTGCTCCATTACTTCAATCACTTCCGGTTCTAGTAAGCTGGACATATATGCTTCCTCGGCCGACTTCGGGGAGGCATATGTGGAGTGGCTGTGCCGCTTAAATTCACTGCGGCTGGGGCATAAAGCTCTCTCCCGTGCACTGGTCTCCTCCATTGTAATGGCGGCCTGGGCCGCGCACTTCTCTAAAGTTTCTACCGATCCACATCCGCCATCACAAAATCAATGCTGGCAATTATTGCTATCAGGTCGGCAATCAGCAGCCCCCGTGACATCAATGGAATCATCTGCAGATGCGGGAACGACGGGGTGCGGATTCGGGTGCGATATGAGACGGTACCACCGTCACTGACAATCTGGTAGCTGTTCAAACCCTTGGTGGCCTCTATGGGAAAACAGACCTCGCCGGCGGGCATTACCGGGCCCCAGCTGTTATTTACAAAGTGTTGAATCAGTGTCTCGATATCCTGCATGGTGCGTCCCTTGCGCGGAGGGGTGGTCAGCGGATGATCGGATTTATAAGGACCTGAGGGCATGTTTTCCAGGCACTGGCGAATAATGCGCAGGCTCTGCCACATTTCGTCGACCCGCACCCGGCAGCGATCAAAACAGTCTCCACCATCGTAGCTGGGGATATCGAACTCGTACTGGTCGTAACCGCTGTAAGGGCGTTTCTTGCGCAGGTCCCACGCCAGTCCCGTGGCGCGCAGGCCCGGCCCGGTCACCCCCCACTCCAGCGCTTCGTCGGTATCGTAGACGCCAATACCGCGGGTACGCCTTTGCAGCAGTTTGTTTTTGACCACCATGCCGTCGTAGTCGCGCAGGCGCGCGGGCATATAGTCGAGAAATTCCCGCAACATTTTGTCCCAGCCCTCGGGCAGGTCCTGGGCGACACCACCAATGCGAAACCAGGCCGGGTGCATGCGTCCGCCGGTAATTGCTTCGACGACGCCAAACAGTTTTTCCCGGTCGATAAACATATAAAAGACCGGTGACATCTGTCCGATATCCTGAGCAAAGGTGCCGAAGAAGACCAGGTGGCTGGAGATGCGGAACAGCTCGCACAGCATCACGCGGATCACCTGAGCCCGCGGTGGTATCTGAATGCCCGCCAGCTGTTCCAGCGCGAGTAGGTAGGGCAGGTTGTTCATTACTCCGCCCAGGTAGTCGATGCGATCCGTATAGGGCACATAGGTGTGCCAGGCCTGGCGCTCGGCCATTTTCTCTGCACCGCGGTGGTGGTAGCCGATATCCGGTACGGCATCCACAATCTGTTCACCATCGAGTTGCAGGGCCACACGAAAAACACCGTGCACGCTGGGGTGGTTGGGTCCCAGATTCAGAAACATAAATTCCGAGTCTTCACTGGCGCGCGCCATGCCCCAGTCCTCCGGGCAAAACCGCAGGGCCTCCTGCTCCCTGCGCTCCTTTTCCTCGGAAAGGGTATAGGGGTCCACTTCGGTGGCACGGGCATGGTGGTCCTTGCGCAGGGGATGTCCTTTCCAGGTTGTGGGCATCAGAATACGTTGCAGATTGGGGTGGCCGGTAAAATCGATGCCAAACAAATCCCAAACTTCCCGCTCGTACCAGTTCGCATTCTTCCAAACCCCGGTAATGGAAGGCACTGACAGGTTGGATTCTGGCAGGGCGACCTTAATACAGATAAATAAATTGCGCGTGAAAGACAGCAGTTGGTACACCAGGGTAAAGTCACTGGCCGGCTGCCTCTCCTTTCCCCTTCCCCGATTGACCCGCAGACGCTCATCAATGGCGCTGAGGTCATAGAGCATGGCAAAGGGGCGGGACATCTCCTGCTTGAGAAAATGCAGCAGGGGAATCAATGCGTGGGCGTCTATCCACAGGGTGGGCATATCGGCGCTATCGGGCTGCAGCCAATAATTGTGACAGCGATACTCCAGTGCCAGGTCCCGCACAAAGACCTTGGCCTCTTTTGTATAGGGGGTCTTATTGTGCACACTTTTTGCTATAACGCCACTCATCGGAATTTCCGTTATCAAAGGTCAGTTTCTCGACGGCAACTGCGCACTTAGACTGTCTCCGGCGAGCGCAAAACCGTAGCACGCATGCGCTCTTCACGGTTCAGATCGCGCTGGCTGGGCTTGGGGGCCTTTCTGGTGCCCTGTTCGTCCACCACCCAACTGAAGTTGCGGCGCTCGGCGGCAACGGAGGTTTGCAGCAGGGTGAGCCCCTGTAACAGCGCCTCGGGGCGGGGTGGGCATCCGGGAACATAGACGTCTACCGGCAGAAACTTGTCGACGCCCTGTACCACACTGTAAATATCATACATTCCGCCGGAATTGGCACAGGAACCCATGGATATCACCCAGCGCGGTTCAATCATCTGTTCGTACAGGCGCTGCAGCACCGGTGCCATTTTTAAAAAGACGGTACCGGAAATTACAATCAAGTCTGCCTGGCGTGGTGTGGCGCGTATCACCTCTGCGCCAAAGCGCGAGATATCATGGCGACTGGTAAAGGCGGTGGCCATTTCCACATAACAACAGGAGAGACCAAAATTGAATGGCCAGAGTGAGTTGGCCCTGCCCCAGGCGACCAGTTCCTCCAGTTTCGCCAGCAGGATATTTTTTTTCAGATCCTCGGCAATCGCGCCATCTTCTGCCGGGGCAGAATCTGCGGCAATCACATCCTGTGCTTTGCTCAGCTGCCAGCGCATAGTGTTTTCCTGTGTGTTTTTAGCGATGATCTTTGCGGTCGACCAGACTTTCCTGACGTCCACCCCACTCCAATGCGCCGAGACGCCAGAGGTAAATCAGACCCACCAGCAGTATCACGATAAAAACAGTGGCCTCGATAAATCCGAGCAGGCCGGTTTCGAAAAATGCTATGGACCAGCTGAAAAGGTAGATCGCCTCCAAATCGAAGACGATAAATAAAATGGCAACCAGATAGTAGGCGACAGAAATACGCAGTCGCGCGCTGCCCTGGGAGATAATGCCGGATTCGAAGGGTTCGTCGGTGGCGGGATCTCTGCGTTTTTGGCCAAGGAAATAGGAAAGGCCGAGCATTAAGGCAATCAACCCAAATACTGCAAGGCAATAAACTACAAGTGGCCATACCTCCGGGTTGAACTGGTCTGGGTGGTTCAACGCTGCTCTCCCCCGATTTAATGCCGGGGCCTGCCCCGGATTACTTACTGGTACCTCGGCTAAAAATACTGTGTTCAAAAGGGTTCATGGGGAGACCTTCATTTGAAAATGAAAGTCTCTTGAATACATTGTTTTTTTCTCAACGCATGCGCAGTTTTTGAGTTCCCGGTCAGATTCTGCAAACAGGCGCGGTTGTGTTCTGTTTTATAAAGCGTTGCGGGAGATAGCGCCAGTATCACTAAAGAACGTTTGTTTCTTATGAGATAGTTTTTTATTTACTATAATTCTGTAATATTCTACGACACGCATTTTTCAGAAGGGAACGGTACACACGGAAAGGAAAAAATAGAGGGGAGAGGCGTTCCTGTCCATTATCTGCGGCGGGCTTTGATTGCGACCCAAGAGCGTGTACAGGCCGGGGTGGAACCGGCCCTAACACTGGTACTAAAGGGAATTACCTGTATTTCATGGAGGCCACGGAGCCGGTGACGAAAGTCCTGTCCCGCCACTGATCTGGGGTTGTTCTGCCTGGAAAAGGGATGAAACTTCCGCTTTGGCATCAAAGGCTGTCGATATCATCCAGCCGTTGTTGCAAGCGCTCTCGGGCACTTTTCATGTCCGCCAGTTTGTCTTTTTCCTTGGCGACAACATCTGCCGGCGCTCTGTGCACAAATCTGGGATTGTTCAGCTTGCCCTCTGTGCGCATGAGATCCTTGCCAAGTTTATTGATCTCTTTTTGCAAACGCGCACTCTCGGCTTCAACATCAATCAGGCCAGCCATAGGCACCAGCAGTTCCATCTCCCCTGCCAGTGCGGTAGCCGAAGCGGGGGCGGGTTCACCGGCGCCGAGCCAGGTAATGGCTTCCAGGCTGGCCAGCTGCATAAGCAGGCTGTGCGCACGGTCCAGCAGGGCCTTGTCCAGGGCGGAACCACCGCGCAGAATCAGCGGAATTTTCCTGGCCGGGGAGATGTTCATTTCTCCACGGATATTGCGCACCGCTTCAACGACCTGTTTAAGCCAGGCGATGGCGGCTTCGGCCTCCTCGTCGATCTTGTGGTTATCGGCCTTCGGGTAAGGCTGCAGCATGATGGTGTCGCCTGCGGCACCGGCCAGGGTTTTCACCCGCTGCCAGATTTCCTCGGTAATAAACGGCATCAATGGGTGCGCCAGACGCAACAGGGTCTCCAATACGCGAATCAGGGTGCGGCGCGTGCCTTTCTTGACGGTGCTAGAGGCATTTTCGTCTTTGAGAACCGGCTTTGAGAGCTCCAGGTACCAGCTGCAATACTCGCTCCAGATAAAGTCGTAGAGCGCCTGGGAGGCGAGATCAAAGCGGTAGGTGTCCAGGGCCTGGCGCACGGTGGTTTCAATGCGCTGCAACTGGGAAATGATCCAGCGGTCGGCGATGGTCAGGTCGAAATTGTCGCTGTTGTCCTGCCCACAGTCGTATCCCTCGCAGTTCTGTAGTACGTAGCGGGAAGCGTTCCAGATTTTATTGCAGAAATTGCGAAAGCCTTCGATACGACCCACGTCGAACCGGATATCGCGGCCGGTAGAGGCCAGCGAGTAATAGGTATAGCGCAGGGCATCGGTGCCGAAGGCGGAAAATCCGTGTGGAAAATCCTTGCGGGTCTGCTTTTCGATTTTGGCTGCGTCTTGGGGGCGCATCAGCCCGGTGGTGCGCTTTTGCACCAAACGCTCCAGGTCAATACCATCGATCAGGTCGATGGGATCGATCACATTGCCCTTGGATTTGGACATTTTCTGGCCGTGGCTGTCGCGCACCAGGCCGTGCACATACACAGTGTGGAAGGGGACTTCCTTTTTGAAATACAGGGTCAGCATCATCATGCGCGCGACCCAGAAGAAGATAATATCGAAGCCGGTGACCAATACGGAGCTTGGATGGAACGCCTGCAGTGCTTTGCTCTCTTCGGGCCAGCCCAGAGTACCGAAGGTCCACAGGCCAGAGGAGAACCAGGTATCCAGTACATCGTCATCCTGGCGCAGGGAGACACCGGCACCGAGCGCGTACTTTTCGCGCACTTCCTCCTCGGAGCGGCCGACAAATACATGGCCCTCATTGTCGTACCAGGCAGGGATGCGGTGACCCCACCACAGCTGGCGGGAAATGCACCAGTCCTGAAGATCGCGCATCCAGGAGAAGTACATGTTCTCATAGTTTTTCGGTACGAATGCTACCCGGCCGTCTTCTACGGCGGCGATAGCCTCTTCTGCCAGGGGCTGGGTTTTCACATACCACTGGTCGGTGAGCCAGGGTTCGATAACGGCCCCGGAGCGATCGCCGTGGGGCACTTTGAGGGTGTGGGGCTCGACCTTTTCCAGCAGGCCGAGATCGTCCAGGTCATCGACGATCTGGGAACGCGCGGCAAAACGTTCCATGCCGCGGTACCGCGCCGGCACGGCATCATTGAGGTTGGCATCTGCGTCGAGGATATTGATAATCTGAAGGTTGTGACGCTGTCCCATTTCGTAGTCATTGAAGTCGTGGGCCGGAGTGATTTTCACACAGCCGGTGCCAAATGCCCGGTCCACATACTCGTCGGCGATAATGGGAATCTCGCGGTCAGTGAGAGGCAGTTTGACGGCCTTGCCGATCAGGTGCCGGTAGCGCGCATCTTCAGGATGTACAGCTACCGCGGTATCGCCAAGCATGGTTTCCGGTCGGGTAGTGGCAACCACCAGGTGACCGGAAGCATCGGCGAGCGGATAGCGGAAGTGCCACAGATGGCCCTGTTTTTCTTCATTCAGCACTTCGAGATCGGAAATCGCCGTGTGAAATTTGGGGTCCCAGTTCACCAGGCGCTTGCGGCGGTAGATCAGGCCATCCTCATAAAGCTGGATAAAAACTTCCTGTACCGCTTTGGAGAAACCGTCGTCCATGGTGAAACGCTCGCGGGACCAGTCCGGGCTGGCACCCAGGCGGCGCAACTGGCGGGTAATGGTGCCACCGGATTGCGCCTTCCACTGCCACACTTTCTCGATGAACTTGTCGCGGCCCAGTTCCTGGCGCGAGGTGCCCTCCGCTGCCAGCTGGCGCTCCACCACCATCTGCGTGGCGATACCTGCGTGGTCGGTGCCCACCTGCCAGAGGGTATTGTCCCCTTGCATTCGGTGATAGCGGATCAGGGCGTCCATGATGGATTCCTGGAAGCCGTGCCCCATGTGCAGACTGCCGGTGACATTCGGTGGCGGGATCATAATGCAGAAGGGCTTGGCCTCTGTATCGCCGCTTGGTTCGAAGTAGCCATTCTCCTCCCAGGTCTGGTACCACTTTTGCTCTATGGTGTTGGGTTGGTATGTTTTGTCCATGGGGGTGGGAAGCCTTGTGTTAACTGACTGCGGGCACAGCATTTTGGTCCAGGATTGCCCGGCTGCTGTGGCTGCGCATAAAAGGCGGAAATTATACCGCCGGGGTGCGGTGGGCAAAAGGCAGCTTTCGCCCTGGGCGGCAATCAGTCCCAGATTCCAAGCTCATCGACCACCTTTTCGATCTGGGCGCGCAACTGGCGCTCCAGTTCCGGCAGTTGCTGTGAGACCAGCTGCTCAACAAGCGCCTGGCGCTGGCGTTTTTTTCCCGAAGTCGCCAGCTTGTCTGCAGGGGCTTCCCGTTCGGCCACGGCCTGGGCCATCACCAGAGCCTGGGTACGGGTACCGGAATTTGCTGTACTTGTGGTTTCGGGCCTGGAAGCGGTATCCGGCGCTGCCTGGTTGTTTGCGGGAGGGCAGCCACCGGTAAGGCGCGCGCGAATATGGGCGGGCAGGAAGGGGTTCTCCGGTACTTCTTGGTTATCCGGCGCTTGGGGTTGTGTCTCTGGGACCTGTTCGGAGGGAGATTCGTCGCTCCGATCGGATACCGTATCAGTGGTGGGTGTTTCTGCCGAGAGGGCGCGAGCTGTTGTGGTCTCTCTATCCCTTTTGGGCAAGTGTTGCAAGGGGCGCAACAGGGCCAAATCGGATTCCGTGAGCTGAATCCTGTGCTCTTCGGGCAGTTGCTCTTTGAGCGGAGAGAATAGAATGGGCAGGTCGACGTCCTCACCTGAAGGCGCCTCCCGGGATGTATCGGTTTGGGCATTCGCCTGTGGAAGCGCCGAGTGACTGACTGGCTGGGGGCTTGTCGACAGTATCGGAATCTCCGCTTTTGCAGCGAACGCCGGGGTCTCCTGGCTGTTGGGGTTGGCCACTTGATTCAGCAGGGGGATGGCATCCGGGTCGCCGCGGTCGAGCAGGGCATGCAGAGCGCTTAGCTCGTCGAGTAATTCTCTGGGCTGTCTGCGCTGCTGTCCGCGGTGCTTGTGCTTGTTCTTTCTGCCGGACATGGCGGTAGTGGTGATTCAGTTGTTCTGGTTGATCTTGTGGGATTTTAACGGATATCCGCGCTCGCGGAAGAGGCCAAATCGCGTGCGTGAGCGCTGCAGGGCCTGCGGCTGCTGCACGACGATCTCGGCGAGCCGTTCGAAACGGCTAAACCAGTTGGGCAATGCACTGCACAGGTTGATCATGAGCCCGTGATGCACTCCCGGATCCCCACCACTGTTGATTTCCACCACCCCATGGGGCGTCGTACCCTGGAGTGCGTGGGGCACAAAGCTATCCTCGCGAAAGGTCCACAGCAATCGGTTTAACTGTTCAGCGCGCTCCGGATTATCCACAGCCAGCAGCACTCCCAATCCGGTGCGGTAAGCCTTCTCCGCCAGGCGACAGGCGAAGATATCCGCCTGCTCGAGCTGTTGGGAGGAAAGAATGTAAAAATCGATTTGGGTCATTACTGTTGTCGTTGCATTACTTTGTTGTCCCTGCTGTGACAGGCGTCCCGTACGGGCCGCCTCGCCAGCCGCAACCGATCGCTGCGGGCAGACTATTCTGCGCCGGGATATTTATTTTCCCAGCAGATATTCCACCAATAGGGGAACCGGGCGGCCGGTAGCGCCCTTGGCGGCACCGGATTTCCAGGCACTGCCGGCGATATCCAGATGTGCCCAGTTGTAGTCCTTGGCAAAGCGCGACAGGAAGCAGGCAGCGGTTACCGAGCCCGCTTCGCGACCACCGATATTCTGAATATCAGCAAAGTTGGAATCCAGGGAGGACTGGTACTCGTCCCACAGTGGCATCTGCCAGGCGCGATCACCGGTGGTTTCGCCAGCCTTGAGCAGTGCCTGAGCAAGGGCTTGGTTATTGGCATAGAGGCCGCTGGCATGGTGGCCCAGGGCGATGACACAGGCCCCGGTGAGGGTGGCGATGTCGATTACGGCACGGGGTTTGTACTTGCCGGCATAGGTGAGGGTATCGCAGAGCACCAGGCGACCCTCGGCGTCGGTATTCAGGATCTCAATGGTTTTGCCAGACATGGCGGTGACAATATCGCCGGGCTTGCTGGCGCGCCCACTGGGCATATTTTCGGCTGCGGCCACCAGCCCCACGACATTGATGGACGGTTGCAGTTCGACCAGGGCGTTCATTACGCCGAATACACAGGCGGCGCCACCCATATCGTATTTCATTTCATCCATGGCCAGGCCTGGCTTGATACTGATGCCGCCACTGTCAAAGGTAATGCCCTTGCCCACGAGTACAACGGGTTTTTCGCTGGCTTTGCTCCCCTTGTAATGCATGGCGATCAGCGCCGGTGGCTGCTCGCTGCCTTTAGCCACACTGAGCAGGGCGCCCATGCCCAGGGATTGCATCTTTTTCTCGTCGAGTACAGTCGCAGTCAGCTTTGCCTGACTCTTGGCCAGCTTGCGGGCTTTTGCTGCCAGGTAGGATGGTGTGCAGATATTGCCGGGCAGATCGCCCAATTCCCGGGCGACGTTGCTTCCAAGGGCCTGGGCGGCACCCAGCTTCATACCGGCCTGTACGGCTTTGAGTTGTTTGCGCTCCAGGGCGTGCAGGGTAAATTTTGTCAGCGGGTAGGGTCTGGCATCGCTGCGGCATTGGATAAAGCGGTAGCCTGCGAGTCCCGCGGCCATCGTGATCTGCTGGGCCTGCCAGGCCTTGTCTTCGCCCTCAACCTCCAGTTCACACAGATAGCTGGTGGCATCTTTACAGTGTTTTACTCCAGTGGCACTGGCCATTGCCAACTTGCGGAATTCTGCCTGGGTCAGGGGGGCTTTTCCTGCGCGTACGATCAATACGCGTTCGCTGGGGCCCTCGAAAAGATTGATCAACTGGGTGCTGCCCAGTTTGGAGCCCAGGTCGCCGCGTTTCAGGATTTTGCCGATCATCCCTTCGGTGAGCTGGTCGAGGCTTTTGCCACTGCTGCTGAGTCCGTTTTTGGCATCTGCCGAAATAATGGAACAGGCACTGCGGTGTTTGGTGATATCTGAGACCTTGGCGGAGAACTGCATGTTTCGCTTTCCTTAAAATCTGACAGTGGATGCATGGCCCTGAGCCGAGACATAGGGGGCATTTTTAGTGATAATGCGTCGCACTAGTTTAACCTGACCGTCTGGGGATTGCTGTACCCAGTGAAAAACTTGTGCAGTATCACACCATTGCCATTGAGGAATGCCTTCGCCCCGTGATTATTTTTCGCTATCTCTGCCGCGAGCTGCTGTTTGCCACGCTGGCAGTCAGCGCAGTCTTGTTGTTAATGGTGATGAGCGGCCGATTTGTAAAATATCTGGCGGAGGCCGCTGCAGGTGATATTTCGGCCGATATCCTTTTTTCCCTGATGGGGTTCCGCCTGCCGGGGTTTCTGGAGCTGGTATTGCCGCTGGGTTTGTTTGTTGGCATTCTCCTCGCCTACGGGCGGCTCTATATAGAGAGTGAAATGACAGTGCTGCACGCTTGCGGTTTTAGCGAGTGGCGCCTGCTAATGTACACCCTGGTTCCGGCGCTGATGGTGGCTCTGCTGGTGGCTTCCATGAGTTTATACTTTTCACCGGCTGGGGTGGCGTATTCCTCGGGCCTGTTGAATGCGGAAAAATCCCGCAATGAATTTGACCATCTTGTGCCGAGAAAATTTGTCTCCACCGGGGATGGTCGCGCGGTATATTACGCCGATTTCCTCAGTGAGGACAAATCCACCATGCAGGGGGTATTCCTTGCAGAGCTGGGCGCCTCAGGTGCCGGGATCGAAGCGGATCATCAAGTCGTCATTCGCGCCCGTGAAGGTGTACAGGAGATAGATCCGGAGACGGGGTTACGCTATCTGGTTTTGCGCGACGGCTACCGTTACGAAGGTGTTCCCGGCCAGCGGGATTACCGGCAGATGGCGTTTGCCAGTTATGCGGTACTGTTGGAAGCGCCGCAAATGCGCAATCGCTGGCGCGACCAGATGGAGTCGGCCTCCACTCTGCAGCTGCTGGATAGTGACGATCCCAAGGAAAAGGCGTTTCTATATTGGCGCTTGAGTCTGCCACTATTGGTACTGGTTGTTGCAGTCCTGGCTGTGCCGCTGTCACGCACCAATCCGAGGCAGGGACGGTTTGCCAAGATGATCCCTGCGGTGCTGCTCTATATCACCTATCTGGTGACATTGCAGGGGGTTCGCGGTGCGATTGAGGACGGCGAGATTGCTACTCCGGGTGTGATCTGGCTGGTACACCTGCCTTTCCTGTTGCTTGGGTTATTGCTCCTGGCTGGCAGGGAATGGCGCCGCAGACCCGGGCGCTTGCCGGAAGGGGCAAAGGAGCCGGCAGATGCTTAAGCTGGATCTCTATATTGGCCGCACGATCACCCTGGCAATTGGCGCTGTGCTGCTTGTTATTCTCGGTCTCGATATCGTTTTTGCTATTGTCGATCAGTTGGGTGAGTTCGAGGGTGGATATGGCTTGAGCGAGGCGGTGCAGTATGTGGCCTGGACACTGCCTGCTCGAATCTATGGACAGTTGGGATTTTCCGCTCTGGTGGGTTGTATGGTTGGGCTGGGGACCCTGGCCGGTACCAGCGAACTGACCGTCATGCGAGCTGCCGGTGTGTCCATTGGCCGTATTGCCTGGGCGGTGATGAAGCCGATTCTCGTGCTCATTGTGGCGGGGCTCGCTCTGGCAGAGTTTGTGATTCCCAAGACCAATGTGATTGCGGAGGGCAGCAAGGCCAGGGCGCTTGGGGAGCTTGAGGCCAGCGGCCTGGAGCGGGGGCTCTGGCTGAGAGACAGCGGTGAATTCGTGCACTTCAATGCCGCCCTGCCGGATGGGGCGCTCTACGGGGTGACCCGTTACCAATTCGGCGACAACCGGGAGCTGGAAAAAGTGGAATTCTCTGAGCGCGGCCAGTTTACAGGGGAACAATGGGTGCTGGAGAACAGCCGCATTACCCTGTTTTCCGCGGAAAATGCCTTCAGTGCACAGTTGCCAACCAGTGTATGGAAAGCGGAAATCTCACCGGAATTGTTTGCGCTGATTGTGCCACTGCCCTCGGATCTCTCTCCCAGGAATCTGTGGTCCTATGCCTCTTTCCTCGATCGCAAAGGGGAAGATGCCAGCCGATATTGGCTGCAATTCTGGAAAAAACTCCTGCAGCCATTCACGATTGCCGGTCTGGTGATGGTGGCTATTTCCTTTATATTCGGACCACTCCGGGAAGTGACCACCGGGCTGCGGGTCTTTACCGGCATTATTGTGGGTATCGTTTTCCAAACAGTGCAGGATATGCTTGGCCCCTCCTCACTGGTATTTGGCTTCCCGCCATTTCTCGCGATACTAGTGCCGATAGTGCTGTGCTTTGCCGCTGGCTGGTTATTGCTCAAGCGCGCGCGCTGAGTGGGGGACTATTGTTTCTTCTTGGGCAGCAGGCGCACCTGGGACTTGGAAAACAGATCTTGCCAACTGGCTTTATCCGCCCTGGCCCAAGCCAAAAAATAGCCGAGGCCCAGGCAGGTGATAGAGAGGGGGGCCGCTGTAGCGCGCAGGAGACATTGTCCCCAGGTCAACCGGATGCCGTCTGGGTTGGCCAGCATCAATCGCCAGGCACGCATGCCGACTGTTTGTCCCGCTGCGCGCCACGACCAGAAAAAATAACCGGCAATCACTGCAACTGCACCCAGTTGGAATAGGGGGCCACCCACGCAGGGGCTGTAATCGAGGGTTTCCGGCTGGCAGTTCAGTTTCCCGAAGACCGATGCCACGGGTATGGCGACAAAGCCGTAGACCATTATTAGTCCAGCCAAAATCAGGAGATCGTAAAGCAGCGCCGCCAGGCGCCGGCCGACACCGGCGATCGGCAGATCCGAAAATGCAGCTGCACGGGTCGAGGTACTCAAGGTTGTCTCCGCCAACGGGTTTTGGCGGAGATTCTAACAAATCTTGGGGCAATCAGGAGGGGCCTTCAAGTGTTAAAATTCATACTCAAAGGAAAAGTGAAACTTGTCGTTGGAGAGTCTGATGTCGTAATCGATGACACTGCCGATTTTACCTTGATGGGTGGTATAGCGAAGCAGGCTGTTTTGCACAGTCCGCTTGTGGCGCTGTTTGTAGGTTTCCCAGCCCATTTTCAGGATTTTGGAAAGCACTTTGCCGCCGGTAGTGGGACGGAATTCATCCGGGTTGGTATGCATTTGCAGCCACTGGTAGTTCAGGCGCCGCTGCACGCCACTCATGGTGTTATTCCTGAGGTAGTCTGCGGCCTGGAATAAGGCCGTATTATCCATGGCAAAAGCACTGTCGGAGAAAAATACACTTTCCGATTGTATATTCAGTGCCTGGTGGGAATCGGGGATAAACAGGTCGTCGGCGGAGCAGAGACAGCAGGCGGAGAGCAAGAGTAGACCGAATGTCTTTGGCAGGGTGTTGTGCAAACCGACTCGGAAACTGCAGAGTACCATTGTATCTCCCCCGTAGGCATGATTGTTCACTTGGGTGGCCGCAAGCGGTGATTGAATTAATTATGGGACACCCATATGCAAGTGTTTCCCTGGATTAATTAGGCGGCTCTTGCAACTTTTCATACTGGACAGTCGGGAAATGGCAGTTCCTTCCCCACAGACCGCATGAATTGGGGGTTTTTTCATTTTCGTCCATGGGGTCGGATCTGGGAGCAGGGTGGCGCCAAGGTTTTTTTATTATTTTTTTGATATTGTGGCGCCAGATTTGATGAAAAATTGATCTTGTGCGCCGGGTCTGTCGATCCTGCTGGCCGCTCAGTCTGCCGTTTTCACAGGGCATCTGGCGTGATCGTATCTATACTGAAGGGCCAGTAAAGCCCTTCAGTGTGGAATGCTGGTGTCAGGGTTCAAGCTGTCCACACAGGATCAGGGAGACCGGCTTGCCCGTATCCGGATGGAGAGGTTCCTGTAGTGTGGTCAATGCGTAACCACTGTCTGTGAACAGTCTGATCCAACTCGACAGCGTGCGAAAATACCATGGAGGTGTATCTGCAAAGCACCCTTCAATGCCCTCCCAGGTGCCCTTCCTCCAGCTGTCCCGATAGCGCGATTCGCCGCAACAGAGTAGGGGGTGTAGAGTTTGTACAAGCAGATGGCCTTCTGGATGCAGCAGGTCTCTCGCCTCTCTGAAGAAAATCCCAACGGACTTGTCTCCGAACAGCGAGAAGTTGCACACCATCAGGTCAAATGTTCGCTGTAGGGTTTTGGCGCACAAATTTTCATAACAAAGCAGCCGAAACATCTGGTGTTTTCCCGCACGGCGCTGTGCCACGTCGATCAGGTGGGGAACGCCATCGATGCCGCAGACCTCAATCCCCTCTGTTGCAAGGGTCCGGGCTAGCCAGCCCTCCCCACAACCGACATCCAATACACTCTCGGGTCGGCACGCCCGCACCGCGTCGATAATTGCCCGGTCGGTTACCAGCCTGCGGCTGGGGATTGCGGCTTCTTCCATTACCCGTACCCACTCCCTGGCATTTCTGTGCCAACTTTGCAGGATTTTCCTATCACTGAATTCGCAATCCTTCACAAAGGATGCCCCACCTGGCTGTTATTTGCTTCTGGTTGAGTGTACCGTCGTGAGAAATCCAGTTGCAAAGGGGCTGCGCTCTTATGTCTGCTCAAATGGTATTTGATTACGTAATCGTAGGTGCCGGTTCTGCCGGCTGTGTGCTGGCCAACCGACTGAGCGCCGATGAGCAATACCGGGTTTGCCTGCTGGAGGCTGGACCATCCGATAGCAGTCCGCTGATTTCCATGCCTCTGGGCATCGGCTACCTGTTGCCGGGTACGCGCTACAACCTTCACCACTACACTGAGCCCCAGGTGCATTTGCTGAATCGACGCTTGTTCTGGCCACGGGGACGCACTCTGGGCGGCAGCAGCGCTATCAATGCCATGGTTTATATCCGTGGTAATGGCGAGGACTACGATGCCTGGGAAGCTGCCGGCAACCCCGGTTGGGGGTGGCGCGACATTTTACCGTATTTCCTGTTGGCGGAGGGTAATGAGCGGGGGAGCGATGCGTACCACAGCGGCTATGGGCCCCTGTCTGTTGCGGACTTGAAGTGGAAGACGGAGGCGGGGCAGGCATTTGTTCGGGCTGCTCAGTCTGCAGGACACAGGTTTAACCATGATTTCAATGGCGGCCAGCAGTCGGGCGTTGGCTTTTACCAAGTCACCCAGCGCAGGGGGCGCCGCTGTTCTGCGGCTGCAGCGTATTTGCACCCGGTCAAGAGACGGCCAAATTTGCGCATCTGTACCCGAAGCCCGGTCGCCCGCTTGATTTTAAGGGGAGATCGGGCGGTGGGGGTGGAATTGATCAGCGGCAAGCAGATTTTGGCGAATAAGGAGGTTCTGCTCTGTGCCGGGGCGATCCAGTCGCCACAGATTCTCCTGCTTTCCGGTATTGGCCCGCAGGAAGAGCTGAGCAAATTCGATCTGCTGCCCCAGAACCATTTGCCCGGTGTCGGGAAGAATCTGCAGGATCACCTGGATATAACCCAGGTCATAGAGGCTTCGGCCCCGGTGAGCTTTTCTGAGTCATTGTGGCCCAAACTGCAAAGCGCCTTGCGCGCGCCTGAGTTTTGGTTTCTGAATCGGGGACCACTCACCAGTAACGTCGCCGAAGCCGGGGGGTTCGCCAGTTCCACCCTGGCCAATGGCTGTCCGGATATTCAATTTCATCTCACTGCGGCACCGCTATTCCAACACGGCCTGATCAAGAAGCCCGGATATGGGTATTCCCTGCACGCCTGTGCGCTGCGCCCCAAAAGCCGCGGAGAAATCACCCTGGATACGCATGATCCGCGGGCGCTGCCGCGTATTCAGCCCCGTTATCTCAGTGAAGCCGAGGACCTGCAGGTGATGTTGGAGGCATTTGAGATGGCCGGGGATATTCTCTCCCAGGAGGATTTACTGCGTTATCAGAAACGCCACTGGCTGCCGGAGCAAAAGCTCACGAACAAAGCTGCTATAGAGCACTTTATTCGCCAGAATGCTGAGACCATCTACCATCCGGCGGGAACCTGCAAAATGGGTAGTGATGAACTTGCCGTGGTTGATGCCGAGTTAAAAGTGCATGGGGTGGATGGACTGCGGGTTGTAGACGCCTCCATAATGCCCACTCTGATCAGCGGCAACACCAATGCGCCTGTAATTGCCATTGCAGAAAAGGCGGCGGACCTTATCCTGCAGCGCACGTCGCCGTCCTTGATGCAACACATACAACTCCAGGAAACTGAATGATCTGGCAATGCCCTCTCTGTGCAAAGCCATTGATACCGGGTAAAAAGTCCTGGCACTGTAGTAACCGGCACAGTTTCGACTGTGCCCGGGAGGGTTACGTCAACCTCCTGCCCGTGTACCGCAAGCGCTGCAAAGAACCCGGGGATTCGGCACAAATGCTGCGGGCGCGGCGGCGCTTTCTCAAGGCAGGGCACTACCGCCCGCTGGTGGAGGCGATTACAGCACTGCTCCCCCAGAGACCGGGGCGCAAGCTGTTGGATATCGGTTGTGGTGAGGGCTATTATCTGCGCCAACTGGAGTCTGCCGGTTGGCACGGGCATGCCCTTGCCGGTGTGGATATTGCCAAGTTTGGGGTGCGCATGGCGGCCAAGTCGGACAGTGGCGCCCAGTTTGTTGTGGCGAGCAGTGCCAATCTGCCGGTTGCCCCGAATAGTGTGGATTATCTGTTGCGTATTTTTGCACCAGCGCCGGATAGCGAAATGTTGCGGATCTTAAAAGTCGGGGGATACCTGTTGGATGTGTCCCCCGGTCCTGAGCATCTGTGGACCCTGAAAGGCCGACTATATAAAGAGCCGCGCAAACACCCTGTGCCCAGGGTTGTGAAAGGGCTTTATCCCGAAGTGGATCTGCGCTGCTGCTTCCCACTTGAGCTGCGAGGCTGTTCGGCAATTGCCGACTTCCTCGCCATGACACCACTCGCCTGGAAGGGAAACCGGGAGGCTCGCGCTGCGTTGGCGCTGCAGGACCGCCTGACACTGGAAGCCGACTTTGTCGTGCGCCGTTTTATTAATCCGGCACCCAAATAGCGCTTTCAGGGTTTGTTTGATGATTGCTATTGAAACATCGGTACAATTGTCAAAGCTGCCTGTATTCCAGAGCGCGTGTGAGCCCGTCGCTGGCAGTCTGTCCCGCTTCGGGGCTGTCTGTGAGTGAAACAGAGGTAACCAGAAGGATTCATGGCAACACCAAAAGATTACGGGTTTATGGGCAGGGCCCTGGAACTGGCAGAAATTGCGGCCTCGCTTGGCGAGGTACCGGTAGGGGCAGTGTTGGTGCATAATGGTGAGGTGATCGGTGAGGGTAGCAATCGCCCTATCGGAGACTGCGATCCCAGCGCTCACGCAGAAATTATCGCCCTGCGCCGTGCGGCCGCAAGGCTGCAAAATTACCGCCTGCCAAATACTACGCTATATGTCACCATCGAGCCTTGTACCATGTGTTTTGGCGCACTGGTACATGCGCGGGTTGGACGCCTGGTCTATGGTGCCTGCGAACCTCGTGCGGGTGCTGTAGAGAGCCACTTAAGGCTGGGTCAGATGGAGTTTTTTAACCATAAGATTTATATAGAGTCCGGGATTATGGCTGAGGAAGCCGGAAAACTGGTGCGCGAGTTTTTTCATGATCGACGCTGAGACGGCCTTTGCCTTTGTGATCAATTGTATTGTTATTGCGGTCGTCGTGCTGATTCACCAGACAGCCCTTAATGTGCTTGCTCGTATCGGGCAATGGCACTCCTTGCGGTACAATGTGGGGCTTATGATCGGGGTATTTGGCGCACTGCTGGCCCATGTGGCAGAGATCTGGCTGTTCGCCTACAGCTATTACTTTATGGTGAATTCACCGTATTTTGGCACGCTGATTGGTAACTTTAATGGCAGCCTGCTCGACTGTGCCTATTTTTCATTCACCACTTATACTTCACTCGGCTTCGGGGATATTGAACCTCTCGGGCACCTGCGTTTCACTGCGGGCCTGGAGGCGCTGACGGGACTGATGATGATTACCTGGACCGCTTCGTTTATGTTCGTGAAAATGCAAAGACACTGGGAGCACTAGCGCTGCTGCTCTCTGAAGCGGGTGTCAGGTTTTTATTCTCACTGTGCGCCCGATATCGGTGGGGTTTTTGTGCCGGATAAAATGCGTCGTGGCGGATCAGATAGTAAGGTTGCCCGGCACTGCGCCACAGTTTTCCAATAGGGCGTAACCAGTACATCCATGGGGTGACCTTGGCTCTGCCCATATTGGACCTCGCGATGCTTGGGGCCTGTTCGGTCTCCCACAGCAAATGCGGCTCAACGCCATACACATACAGATCGAATAGCCAGAAGTGACCAATAACTTTGTCGATGGGTTCCAAAGTACGGCTGGCATAATTCAACACTTTCTGTATCCCTTCTCGGTTGATGAGATATCCCTGCACTCCGCACCAGCGGCGCTTCCTGAGTTTGACCCCTATCAGGCGGATATATCTCCGCCAGAACCCTGTCGAACCCGGCTCCAGTTGTACCTCGTCCTCCAGAGTACAGATCCTGTTGAAGCCGGTCCCGTAAGTGCGGTTTGGGCGATATAAGCCATGACTGTTTGTGTCCCAGTGTCGAGCATCTGAACGGAGGCGGTCGCTGTCGCCGGTTATGCTGGAAATACCTCGGTTTTTGTTTCTTGCCAGGGTTTGGCAGCACTTACATTTGCTCAGTTGGCTCTACTTGGTGGCTACTGCTTATATAAGGGAGATTGCTGCCAATGGAGCCGGGGTTGGGGAAAGCAAGGACCGGGTCTGCGGATGGTTTGACAGGTGAACTGGCGCTTCAATTCTTGCCAGCACTGCGGGAGCATGATGGCTAGCTTCCATTATCTGCCAGCCGATAGAGCCACGGCTATGTACAGCACCACAACTCTGGTGGGCCGGTGTAGGGCGTGGGAGGCTCTGTATCTGTCACAAGACACCTGAGTACTGGGGAATACTACTATGGGGGTTCCGGGTAGTCCGATAGTAACCTGTCCGGGCGTGCTTCCTGTTGCCCCCTGACATTGTCTTTCCAGAAGCAGTCCGTCTTCAGCCAGGGCAATTCCCCATGGGGCCGATGTCGCAACTACAATTGGATATTCATGTTTGATTCTAAGGTTGGAGGTTTTTTGTGCTACCGCTGGCAGATGGCTGTTGTTTTCTCTGCTGACTCAAGTGATAGCTGGTCTGGTGAGTGAGTATTGATAAGGCAGATGATCGACAGTGCACCGTTTGCAAGCCAGTGTGGACTGTTGGTGTGCAGAAGATGTATTTCATGATGGCTAACTCGTTTTTTTAATATTTACACAGTGATCGAATAAATACATGCAGTCATACACGATTTCCATGGCGATTGGATAGAATCCCGGGGGAATCAATAACAAAGCGATCAAAAGGAAGGATGCAAAATGGACTGGGGTGCCCATGGCATATTTTTTGGGAAAATAAAAGCTTAAATAATAAATAAGAGAAAAAGTGACTTTTATTGTACAAGTTGCCGATTAAATTTTCCGGCTTATTTAAGAGTGACCCTTGCCCGTTGAGGTTGAGTGTATTTCAGAGATAACAGCATGAAAATTCTATTTTTATGGATAAGTTGCATTCTATTGGTATTGATATCATTGCCGGTGTTATCAAAACGTGTGGAATACACTTTGGTTGTGGATCGTGAGCCCAGGAGTATTACAGGAAAAACAGTTCAGGCGATCACCATTAACAGCCAGTTACCTGGCCCGACACTGGAGTTTGTCGAAGGCGATTACGCCGTAATGCATGTGGAAAACCGCATGGAAAAACCCATTACAATCCACTGGCACGGTCTTTTGGTACCCAATAACATGGATGGTGTGCCCTACGTAACCAACGCCCCCATTATGCCTGGCAGTGCTTTCACCTATGAATTCCCCATCAAGCAGAGTGGCACTTACTGGTATCATTCGCACTTTGGGTTGCAGGAGCAGTACGGCCTGACCGGCTCCATCCTTATTCACCCCAAAGAGCGCCCCCCCAATGCACCAGCTGATGAGATCATTATGCTGGCAGACTGGAATGATGAGCGCCCGGAAGAGACACTGCGAAAGCTCAAACGCGATAATGAAGGCTTTGCCATCCGCACCGGTAACTCGCAAACCCTGTTTGGCGCCATTCAGGCGGGAACCATTGGCAATGTGACGAAACGCAACTTGTATTCCCTGGTCAATGCTGAGGTCTCTGATATCGCTTACGACAGGGTCATCACCAATGGCCGAAAGGACTGGGATGTGGATCAGCCAGCCGGTCGGCAGGTTCGGCTGCGGGTTATTAACGGCAGTACCTCCACGTATTTTTACCTGAACTATGCAGGTGGCCCAATGACCGTTATTGCTGCCGATGGCCAAGACATTGAACCGGTTGAGTTGCCGCGCATGTTAATCGCTGTCGCGGAGACCTATGACATACTGGTCACGGTGCCCGAGGGCAAAAGCCTGGAGTTTCGTGCCACCAATTACGATGGTTCCAACCATACCTCCAGTTGGATCGGGCGGGGCGAAAAAGTCTATGCGCCGGTTATCGAGAAACCCAATATCTATACCTACGCAGCCAATGTGGGTGCCGAGTTGATTCAGCGTATCCAGAAGAGACATAAAAGCCCCGGGGGGATGCCCAAACCTGATGTGAGGCATATCACCAATATCGAAGGCCCCATACTGACCGGTGGCGATGTGCAACAACGTCCACCGGCGCCTTACCAGCAACTGCGTTCGGTGACTTCCACTGCCCTGCCCAAACACGCTCCTACCCGTATTGTGGAGTTGATGCTGACCGGTGATATGAAACGCTATGTGTGGTCCATGAATGGCAAAACCCTGAGTGAAGATGCGTATATCAGGATCAGGAAAGGAGAAAATGTGCGGTTTGTGTTGGTAAACAACACCATGATGCGCCACCCCATGCACCTGCATGGCCACTTTTTCCGGGTAGTGAATGGCCAGGGCGATTATTCGCCCTTAAAACACACGGTGGATGTGGCACCGATGAGCACTACCATGATCGAGTTCAGAGCCAACGAGGAGAAAGACTGGTTCTTCCATTGCCATATTTTGTATCACCTGGAATCCGGTATGGCGCGAATTGTTCATTACGAAGGCACGGAAGTGTCACCGGAGATTCAGGCGATTCGCTATAAAGCACTGGAAGACCCCTGGTATGCCTGGGCAGATATTGGCCTGCAGACCAATATGAACACAGGTTTCATGATTACGCGCAATAACCATAACGATGTATTCCTGACTTGGGAGAGCAACTGGAGCAATGAGTATCAGGCGACGCTTGGTTATTATCGTTTTGTGAACCGTTTTTTCTCCGGTTTTGTGGGCGTTAATACCGACACCGACCTTGCGCCCCACCGCACCCGTGCCGTGGCGGGCTTCTACTGCCTTTTGCCTTTCAAAATTAATGCCCTGTTGTGGGCGGATGACCGCGGCAACGGGCGGATCACGATTAGTCGGGAACTGGCGATTATCGACCGGTTCGGGTTAGGCTTTGAGTACGAGTACGATTCCTTCTCCAAATCCGAGTACCTCGTGGCACTTACTTACTGGCATTCGGATTTTTTGTCCTTTGCCGCCACCTATGACAATGATTATCAGGGGGGCGTTGGCGTGTTACTCCGGTTTTGAAGTTTGTCCCTCCCCTGCTGGTATAAAGTGGCTTTCGGTCAGTGATTTGCCCAGTGGAATAAGAATGCTGTTTAAACTTCTGGAAATCCCTAATCTGGTGGCGTTCTTTGAGCATGGCATGCATTGCCGGTAGTGGATTTGACTTTAGGGAATCTATGGTCGGTAAAACGCGCTGTGGGTAAAGCCTAAAGGCAGGAGAGCAATCAGGCTGGCTATGTGAATAATACCCGGCCTACCGGTCAGTCTCAAACCTTGGCGGTAATGCTTTACAAGGCTAAACTGTACGTATGTACAGTATCTGAGTAGTACCCCCTGGATGAAGCGTGTTTCCTTATATGGCTGTAGTATTGCTTGCGGCTTCCCGTTCCCGGCAGATGATCACAAAGAGCCCGGCCCTAGTCTTGATGAACACTTGATCACTAACCCCGCGGCAACTTTTATGGCACGTGCCAATGGTGATTCAATGCAGGGACTTGGGATTTTTGACCGGGATCTGCTGATTGTCGATCGCTCCCTGGAACCAGTACAGGGCGATGTGGTGGTGGTCGCCCTGGATGGACAACTGGTCTGCAAGGTGCTGGATCGCCACCGTGGACGCCTTTTATCGGCAAATAGCCAGTATCCGCCAATCCCTATCCGGCAAGGGCAGGAATTCATTGTGGAAGGGGTGGTCAAGGCTTCCATTCGCTACCATCGGCTTCTGTGAATGCTGGCACTGGTGGATTGCAACAGCTGTTACGCCAGCTGTGAGCAAATTTTTCGACCGGATCTTCGCGGTAAGCCGGTAGTGGTACTCTCCAATAACGACGGCTTTGTTGTGGCACGTTCCAAAGAGGCCAAATCGTTGGGTATCGGCGATCTTGAGCCTTTCTTTAAGATTGAGCATCGGTTGCGGCTGCACCAGGTGGCTATTTTCTCCAGTAACTACCCTCTTTATGGGGATATTTCGCACCGGGTGATGACGACTTTGCGGCAGTTCAGCCCGGAAGTGGAGGTGTACAGTATTGACGAGATGTTCCTTGAATTTCAGGGCCTACGAAAGCCTTGGCTGGATTACGGACGACAGATTCGCCAGACGCTGTGGCGGGACGTTCGCATGCCCGTGGGTGTGGGTATCGCCCCTAGCAAGACCCTGGCCAAACTGGCCAACAGGGCAGCAAAGACACTGCCTGGGTGCGAAGGTGTATGCGCCCTGGACGCACCCGAGAAGTGGCAATGGTTCCAGCGTCGTACACCCGTGGACAAGGTGTGGGGTATCGGTCGTCGTTTATCCAGACGGCTGGCCGGATTCGGTGTTGAGACCGCCTATGATCTGGCACAGGCTAATCCCAAGGTCCTGCGCCGTTATAGTAATGTGAATATTGAGCGGACTATTGAAGAGCTGAATGGTGTCCCATGTATTCCCTTGGAGGAGCAGCCCCCGGTAAAGAAGCAGATCTATTGCACCCGCTCCTTTGGCACAAAGCTGAGTGAATTACAGCCAATACAGCAGGCAGTTACCCTATATGCCAGCAGGGCGGCAGAGAAGCTGCGTGCCCAGCAGTCACTGGTGAAGGCGATCCATCTGTTCCTGCATACATCGCCCCACGAGCCCAACTATTACAGTCGTAGTACCATTGTACAGATGCCGTATCCAACTGATGACACCCGGCTGATCGTGCAGCTGGCAAAGGAAGCGATTGCTGGACTGTATCGCCCTGGTCGTCACTTTATGAAAGCTGGCATTGGCCTGGTTGAACTGGTGCCGGGGTCGCTGGGGCAGGGGGACCTGTTTACTTCAGGACAGCCAGCCCACATAGGAAGGACGATGCGGGTCCTGGACCAGGTCAACCAGCGTTTTGGCCGGGGCACTTTGTTCCTGGGTGCTGAAGGTGTTCAGAAGAAGTGGAAAATGCGGCAGGCATACACGTCACCGGCCTATACAACCAGGTGGGGGGATTTGCCAGAGGTTGTGACATAGACGCTAACTGACTGGATTATAGTTTGACTATGTGGAATTGTACTGCCTGAGCGCGGAGTAATCCATCGCAGAGAAACAGTGCATCGCAAAGGGTTGTATTTCTGCTCAATTGGTTCTGTCAGTGTTGAGGTCGGAATCCCGCTTGCTCTTTACCAGGTGGTAACTATTTCTCTTGTCAATGAAACCCATAGCTGTAAATCGCAGGTGGGATTGTGTTGAAAATCAGCCATGGTATCTTGTCTGATTTACAAGTCCGGATGTTTATTTTTTGAACGCCATAGACCATTTGCCTAATGGTGACCACTAAGAATGGTTCCTTGTCAGACTTTTCCGATTGCGTAACGCTTCTATTATTGAGAAGCCAAACAGACTGATAAGAACGTTGAACGTTGTAGTAAATACGTAATGGCATGCAATAGGCACAGTGTGACCCACGCAGTGGGCTGTGGTAGGATGCTGCGCAAAATGAGGTGTGAGGTGAACGCTTCAAGAAAACTGGCTATATAACATGCAGTTTAAATGTTGCTCACAGGTAGAGAACTAGGTTTGGCACGCTTTAGCTGCTCAGGGCTCTCGGCTACAAAATCAATCTCTCTTGCATGAACTTGGTTAGATTTTAATTGTTCCTCCTCTTGGCTGTGAAGGAACTGGTTCACATATATTCAAGCAGATAGAAAAATATGGGTCCTAGAGTTCAGCGTACCGTTTGGCAGATCCAGCGCGATGTGATTCATGCGCTGCTGGTTAGGGAGATGAAAACCCGCTTTGGCAAATGGCGACTGGGATATGCTTGGGCTCTACTCGAGCCAGCACTGCACATCATGGTCCTGGCAACAGTTTTCAGCTTTCTGGGCAGGGAGTTTTATCCGGGTATCCCTACCATGTTATTTATGTTGGGAGGGATAGCGCCATTTCTGTTTTTTAGTCACTGCTTTTCCAAAAGCCTGGCTACTGTAGCTTCCAATCGCGGGTTATTTAATTATCGCCAGTTGCGTCCTTTTGATGCTGTGCTCAGCAGGGTTTTGCTGGAGTTCATTATTTACCTGTTAAGCCTGATCGCCTTGCTTGTTGTACTGGCATGGTGCGGTGTGCAAGCTGCCTTTGGTAATTTTCTTTTGTTGGTTGAAGTCAATATTCTTTTTTTTGGATTTTGCCTGGGCCTGAGTCTGGTCCTTTGTGTTGTGGGAGAAAGGTATCCAGAGTTTTCTAAAGTGCTGCCTGTGCTTGTGCGACCCCTGTACTTTATATCAGGTGTATTTTTTTCGCTCGACCAGATCCCAAAGGAGTATCACCCCTATTTGATCTGGAACCCCCTGTTGCATGTGATAGAACTGACCCGCCAGGGCTTGTTTGCCAATTACCATGGTATGTATGCCAGCTTTCAGCATCTTACATTTACTGCAGTCGGTATGCTGGCATTTGGGCTGTTGGTTTATAGGGTGAGCTGGCGTGACTTGGTACGCAGCCAATGATTAAGCTGGAGAATCTTACAAAGTCCTACCGGACGCCCCAAGGGCGTAATGTCCTGTTCAAGGATGTCAATGCTAGTTTTCCTGAGGGCAAAAATATAGGCATTCTTGGGCGTAATGGAGCCGGTAAGTCAACACTGTTGCGAATTATGGGTGGAATTGATTACCCCGATTCCGGACGGGTGATTACTAACCAGAGAATATCCTGGCCAATGGGATTGGCCGGTGGTTTTCAGGGGAGTATGACCGGTAGGGAGAATGTCGCTTTTGTCTGCGGGCTCCATGGCGTCTGGGGTGCTGGCCAGCGCAAGGTGATGGATACAGTTCAGGGGTTTGCCGAGATTGGGAATTATTTTGATGCCCCGATTAAGAATTACTCTTCAGGAATGCGGTCACGTCTTGCTTTTGGGCTGAGTATTGCTATTGATTTTGATATCTACTTGGTGGATGAGGTGATGTCAGTAGGGGATGCCCAATTCAAGAATAAGTGTGAGGCGATAATTGCCGAAAAGCGCAAGACCTCCACTTTTATTATTGTTGCTCATGCGATGCCATTGCTGAGAAAAAATTGTGAAGTAGGAATCTATCTTGAAGAGGGAAGAGTAAAGATTTGTAAATCTATGGATGAAGCTATTGCTCTCTATCTGAAAGGTGGAGCTCCTCAGCAGAATAGCAAAACAGCATCGTAAATACTCAAATCAGTAGCGTAAATTAAATTTTATGGAAGCAAAAAAATCGCGTACAGATGAGCAAGCCGAAATAGTGGCAAGCAAGGCTCTGCGGGGGATGGTTCATACGGTAAGGAAGGCTGTAAGAGATCTCTCGGGTGATGTAAATGATACACACCGAAAGCCTGCAGAGTTTTTACGCCGTTGGCGTGGCCTGTTGCTCTTTGTCGCAGCCCCCCTGTTGATTGTTGGAGCCTATTATGTGTTTTTGGTTTCGGAGCGTTATGTGAGTCATGCGCAGCTAATAGTGAAAGACAGCGCCGCCTCTCAAACGGCATCCCACGCGCTGGGCTTTCTGGTTCCGGGTATGGGATCTGATAATCAGGATGTATTTTTGGTGGTCAATTATATCCAGTCTTTGGATATGGCATTGTATCTGGATGAAAAATTGGATCTCGCAAATTATTATAAGAGCAATCGCCACGACGTATTCTCCCGTCTTGATGCAGATGCAACCCAGGAAGATTATCTGGCGTATTATCGACAGCATATTAGGGTTGCTATGGATGAGACTACAGGCATTATTACCATTGAGATGCAAGCGTTTGATCCGAGTTTTGCCCAGCATTTAGTTGAGACTGTTATTCAAAAATCAGAAGATTTTGTGAATGCGATCAGTAATCAGCTTGCGGATAAGCAGGTTGAATTTGTAAAAAGCGAATTGGCGTTAGCCCAAAGGAATCTACGCCGTACAAAACAGGAAATTCTGGATTTTCAGAATCGTAATAAAATTGTGAGCCCGGAAGAGCTGACCAAAGGAATTGGTAGTATTATCCAGGGACTTGAAGCCAGGCTTGCAGAGCGGCGTGCCGAGTATACGGCGGCAAAGACCTATTTGAACCCGGACTCCTCCCAGATTATTTCCATGCAATCGGGAATTGATGCCCTAGAGCACCAAATTGAAATGGAAAAAGTTCGTTTGGTGGGTATAGATAAGGAAGGGAAGCAAAGGCTGAATAGCTTGGGGGCACAGTTTCAAAACCTGGAGCTTGATCTGCAATTTGCAACAGATGCCTATGCTGCTTCTTTAAAGGCTCTGGAGACTGCCCGTATGGAAGCTTCCGGGAAGCTGAAGCATTTGATGGTGATTGTACAGCCTTCTCTGGCAGAAGAGCCGGAATATCCGCGTAAATTATATAATTTGGTGAGTTTGTCCATTATTTTGCTGCTGCTGTATGGGATTGGAAAAATGCTGGTTGCCAGTATTCGTGATCATAGAATGTAGGAGAGGTTGCAAGGGTGGTGCAGCAGTCTTGCTTGTTGAAAGAGTAAATTTAGTTAAATAGATTGGCAGAAATGACCGCAAGAAAAGTAAGAAGTTATCGTTTAGGTCTAGTCCTGTTGGCATTTTTTATATGCTCGCAGGCCATGGCTCTTGAAACGCAGCTGTTAGGCAATAAAGAAGATTCGGAATTGCCACAACCTGGTGTGCCTGTTTTTGGTCAATCTCTTTTCCGAGGGGCTTTCAAGGATCAGCCTTTCAGTGGTTTTAATCCGGATTATCGTATTACGGTGGGCGATCAAATAACGCTGCAGTTGTGGGGTGCCTATAGCTTTAATGCGACTTTGCCAGTAGATCCTCAGGGGAATATTTTTGTACCGGAGGTAGGACCGATCCATGTGGGAGGGGTTAAAAACGGTGCGCTCAATGATTTTGTCTTGCGCTATGTAAAACGTGTATTCAAGAAAAATGTACAGGCCTATGCAAACCTGGAAGCCAGCCAACCGGTAAAAGTATTTGTTACCGGATACGTCAATAATCCCGGTTTATATAATGGCTTTTCCTCCGATTCGGTTCTCTACTACCTGGATAGTGCTGGGGGTATAGATCCAGAAAGTGGGAGTTTTGTTGATATCACGGTAATGCGCGGTGGTAAACCGATACAAAAGATCAATCTCTATAATTTTCTGGTAAAAGGGATCATGCCCTCACTGCAATTGCGCAGTGGAGATGTGGTGGTTGTAGGCTCGCGCAAAGGTTCAGTGACTATTAAGGGCGCTGTGCAGCAGGCGGCACAAATGGAATTCATTGGTCCTTATACACAATTGGGAGAAGTACTTCTGGTAACCAAGCCGGACCCTCAAGCCAATTTTGCTCGTATCACCCAGGTAGTTGATGGATTGCGGCAGGCGAGTTATTTACCTCTGACTGAGGCGATGACAATGCGTCTCTATCCTGGTGCCCAGGTGGAGCTTGTACGTGACAACGATATCAAATCGATTTCAATTCGTGTTTCCGGTGAGCTGGATGGTCCGGCTACTTATGTAATGCCCTATGGCGCCACACTGAATGAGTTGATGATACGATTGAATTTTCGTGAAAACGCGGATCAATCCGCGGTACAGCTTTATCGCAAAAGTGTTGCAGAAAAGCAGCGGGCAGCGTTGGATCGCTCTCTGGATGCCTTACAAATGGAGGTGCTGACAAGGCAGCCCAATACAGATCTCGAAAAGGCAGCGCAGAAAGATAATGCAGCCATGATACAAAACTTTATCGAGCAGGCCCGTAAAGCAGAACCTCGGGGACAAATTGTGATTGCAAATAGCCCCAATGCTGTAGAGATGTTACTGGAAGATGGCGATGAACTTGTTGTACCGTTAAAGCCTTCCACGGTTTCTGTTGTGGGAGAGGTTATTTTCCCGACTTCCCTCGTCTACAGTAAAAAGCGCACCCTGGAAGAATATATCGAATTGGCAGGGGGGTTTGCCAACAATGCCAACCAGGAGGAGCTGATCATTTTACATCTGGATGGAACCATTAGTCGAATTGAGGACAGAGATTTCGATAATCGCCTGGGTGACCGGTTACGTCCCGGTGATGAAATCATGGTAATGCCCAAGATTCACTCCAGTGAATTACAGGTAACTAAAGATATTACGGAAATACTGTACCGTATAGCGGTGGGCACCGCAGCTGTCCTGTCTTTTTAATTAGGCGGATTGTTGTACTTGTACTGACAAAATTACAACGCATAAATGTAATGAAAATTATTAAAAAAGTTGGGGGCAGTGAAATGGTAATGCCGGGCTCTTCCGATAGAAAGGGGATAATTTTGGCAGGAGGATCAGGTACGCGTTTGTATCCTCTGACTAAAGGCGTCAGTAAACAGCTGATGGCGGTTTATGACAAGCCTATGATTTATTATCCTTTGACGACACTGATGCTGGCGGGGATCAAGGATATTCTGATCATTACAACACCTGAAGAACAGTGCCTGTATCAACGCCTGCTGGAAGATGGTGCTCAGTGGGGCATCAATATTTCATATGCGGTACAACCTTCACCAGATGGCCTTGCCCAAGCTTTCCTGATTGGCAGAGCACATGTGGGTAACCAAAATAGTGCCCTTGTACTGGGGGATAATATTTTCTATGCGCAGAATTTCAGTCAGTTATTACAGCATGCCGATGTGAGGGAGGTCGGCGCTACGGTATTTGGTTACCGCGTTGCCGATGCGAGTGCGTATGGTGTAGTGGAATTCGACAAGGAAGACAAGGCAGTCAGCCTGGAAGAAAAGCCGGCACAGCCGAAATCCCACTATGCAGTCACCGGTCTCTACTTCTACGACAACCAGGTGTGTGACATTGCTCGGGAAGTTAAACCCAGCCCCCGCGGTGAGCTGGAGATCACTGACATCAACAAAACCTATCTGGAACGCGGCCAGCTCAATGTGGAGCTGATGAGCCGTGGCAGCGCCTGGTTGGATACTGGTACCCATGACAACCTGCTGGAAGCCGCGCACTTTGTACAGACCATCGAGCGGCGCCAGGGAATGAAAATCGCCTGCCCGGAAGAAGTGGCCTACCGCAAGGGCTTTATCTCAGCTGAACAGCTGGAAAAGCAGGCCCACTTGTTGCGAAAGAGCGGCTATGGCGAATATCTGCTGAACCTACTGTTGGAAACCGTTGAAAGCTCCCCCTTTAACCAGCAACGTTTCGCCGCCGCTGGCTGAACAATTGGCCTGATCCGTGGGGGCGATCCTTGTGTTTGCCGGGTAAAACAAGACGAATACAAAACAGTATGAATGTAATTGCAACAGCCATTCCCGATGTAAAAATCATAGAACCCAAAGTCTTTGGTGACAAACGTGGATTTTTCTTCGAGTCTTTCCGCCAGGACCTGTTTAATAATGAGTGCGCCAAACGTGCATTTGTCCAGGACAACCACAGCAGGTCCACCCAGGGAATCCTGCGAGGCCTGCATTACCAAACCGAGAAGACCCAGGGAAAACTGGTTCGCGTCATTAAAGGTGAAGTCTTTGACGTAGCCGTTGATCTGAGGGAAAACTCTCCTACCTTCGGCCAATGGGTTGGCTTCACCTTGTCCGCAGAAAACAAACGCCAACTCTGGGTCCCGGAGGGTTTCGCCCATGGTTTCTATGTCACCAGTGCCGAGGCCGAGTTCGTCTACAAATGCACGGAATACTACGCCCCTGAGCACGAACATTCACTGCGCTGGGATGACCCGGAACTCGCCATCGAATGGCCTCTGGTAAATGGCGAAGCCCCGAGACTCTCTACCAAAGATGCGGAAGGGAAGCTTCTGAAAAAAGCCGTAACTTTCCCGTAGATTGTGGTGTGTATGTTTATGTAGGTACTTGATCATAGGTCACTCCAGAACTGTGGAGCTACAGATCGACAAAGCTGCACTGGAAGCGCTGAGCTATAACCTGTCAACGGATTGTAGGTTTGCAATCAATGCAGGAGTGATCGTTTCCGCGTTTGAAGTCGCCAGCAATGCAAAACCCGGATTCATCCAAAGAATGAATAGAATGACAGAAATCGACCAATGAAAATCCTTATAACCGGGGAAAAGGGCCAGTTGGCCCTGGAACTGCAGAAGTGCAATCCGGACAATATCGAACTGATAGCCTTGGGCCGCAATGAGCTGGATATCACCAGCGCCTCCCAGGTCACGGAAGCCATCACCGAGTACAAACCGGAAGTGGTCATTAATGCCGCCGCCTACACAGCGGTAGATAAAGCCGAGACAGAAAAAGGGCAGGCTTTCGCAGTCAACGCCAGTGGCCCGGAAAACCTGGCGAAAGCCTGCAAGGCATTCGGCACACGCCTGATCCACATATCCACTGATTTTGTATTCGATGGCCAAAGCTCCACCCCCTACCAGCCGCAAGATGTGGTCCGCCCCCTTGGCGTATACGGAGAAAGCAAAGCGGCGGGCGAGAGGGCTGTCCAATCTTTGCTGCCGGGAGCTGTAATCCTGCGCACCGCCTGGGTTTACAGCGCCCACGGGGTTAACTTTGTCAACACTATGTTGCGCCTGATGCGCGAGCGGGAACAACTGGGTGTAGTTGCCGACCAGATAGGTACACCAACCAGTACCCGCACACTGGCTGGTGCCATCTACGCCCTGGTTAACAAGCGAGACGCAAGGGGTATCTACCACTGTACCGACGCCGGTGTCGCCAGCTGGTACGACTTCGCCGTGGCTATTTTTGAAGAGGCCAGGCAAGTGAGCCTGCTCCCTCTGGAAAAGACTGTGCGAATCCAACCGATAGGAACTACCGACTACCCAACCCCGGCAGCAAGGCCAGCTTACAGTGTTCTGGATAAAGCCCGCCTGATGAAGGACCTGGGAATAGAGTTGCAACACTGGCGTCAGACACTGCGCTGGGTCCTAAAGGAAAGGGCAGGTATCTAGAAGCCTGATTGCAAAGAGCTTAAGGGCTGTGCAGCCTTAGCTCCGCAAAAGCCCACATACTCCTTTTTCCGCTTGGGGGAGAGGAGACCAGAAGAAAGTGTGGGGGTGATCCGTGGCAGTGATCAATATCAAAAAAATTGCTGCAATTTAAATACTAACTCTCTGGACAAGAAAAACTTTGAGCCAGTTAACAAATTGAAGTGAAACTACAGCAAGAAAATGAGCAATCTACTGGTAACCGGCGGCGCCGGCTTTATAGGCGCAAACTTTGTTCACTACTGGATGAAAACCTACCCGCAAGACAAGATCGTTGTGCTGGATGCTCTTACCTATGCCGGCAACAGGACCAATCTGGATCCGGTAAATGACAATGAAAACTTCTCCTTCTGCCAAGGTGATATCTGTGATACGCCCTTGGTGGAAACCCTGCTCAGGAAATACCGCATAGACATCCTGGTACACTTTGCGGCCGAAAGTCATGTCGACAGGTCCATCAGTGACCCGGACGCTTTCATCAAAACCAATATCATCGGCACCTATAGCCTGCTTAAGGCCGCCAAGAAAACTTGGTTGGATGAAGGGCTAAACAGAAAGAAACATCGCTTTCACCATGTTTCCACCGACGAGGTTTATGGTTCCCTGGGCCCGGCGGATTCCCCTTTCAGTGAGACCACGCCTTACGCGCCGAATAGCCCCTACTCGGCCAGCAAGGCTGCGTCAGATCATTTGGTGCGTGCCTACCACCACACCCATGGGTTGAAAGTCACTACCAGCAACTGCTCAAACAACTACGGCCCTTTCCATTTTCCGGAGAAACTGATTCCAATAGTGATCACCAATATTCTTCAGGACAAGCCGCTACCAATCTACGGTGATGGCAAGCAGATCCGGGACTGGCTCTATGTGGAGGACCACGCGCGAGGAATTGATCTGGTGATCAAAAAGGGGCAACTGGGTGAGTGTTACAACCTCGGTGGGATCAACGAATGGACCAATATTGATATTGTCACGTTAATCTCCGAGCTGATGAATCGAGAATTTGTTAAGAATCCAGTGCTCTCTGACAAGTACCCGCAAGCGGTATCCGCCATAGCTGGCAAAGCGCAGGAACTGATCACCTTTGTGAAGGACAGGGTAGGCCACGACCGCCGCTACGCTATAGACCCACAAAAGTCTAACAACACGCTTGGCTATCAACCGCAGGAAAGCTTTGAAACTGGTATCCGCAAGACGCTGCAATGGTATCTGGAAAACGACAGCTGGTGGATGGCGGTGATGGACGGCGGATATCGATAGTGGATAGTGCAGCATTGCAGTACAGCTAGAGAAGGATGGAAATAGACAATGGGAATTAAGATACGAAAGCGCTTCAAAACCACCGGCGACAAGCCGGAAAAGGCGTTCTCGGAACTGGTGCAAGTGTGGGTGGATGTTTGCGGAATGATTGGCGAGCGGCATCTGTTGATACAGGGGTGGGCGTTTCACCCGCGTCATAAGTCTCTGGAATTTCACCTGGAACATATCGGCAGTGAAGTGGATACCAATGCCGACGGCATTGAAGGCCTCAATTACTTTACCTTGCGTACCACCCGGCTGGATGTAAACCGACATTTCGGTTTCGAAGGTAGTAGCCGCTGGGGATATAGTCTGCTGGTGGAGTGGCCCTACGACAGGGCCGTGGACAACAAGGCCCTTCGCATGACCGTAAGTGCTGCTGACCAGGTTAAAGAAGTGGAGTTAAAGCCATTTGCAGAACTGGGTGGCGAAGCGGTGTTTGGCCACTGCATGACCTGGCGTACCGAGGAAAAGGCAGAGTTGCTGGATGTGATGTTTAAAAGCATGGGCAACGGAATCTTTGGAATACCGGGATTGAGAAAGTTGGAAGAAAGTCAACTCCAATCTAAGATCAACTGGCACTGGGACAATGTCCTGGCGGTGGCCGGTCACGGGCTATTTTTGTCCGGCTGGCTACTGGACGGCCATCTGGATCTGGCCAATCTGGTATTGCGCACTACCGATGGCAGTTACAGCCGGAATTTGCTCAAGGAGTCCGTGCGCTATGCCCGCCCGGATGTATTGGAAGCTTTTCCCGGCAAGGCGGCGCAGGGTTACAAAGCGGGCTTTTTTACTTGGGTGCCCATGCCGCATCTGATGGAGCGAGCCCATTTGGAACTGCTGTTCTTTACCAAAGAAGGAAGCCTGGGTATTTTCCCCCTGCAGCAGACTAATATCCGTGAGGACATCACCAAGGCCAGTCAGCAGGTACTGGTGAATTTCAATGTCAGCGGTGGTGAAGTCCAGAGCAATATGCGCAAACATATCGGCCCGGCCCTATCCGCGCTCTGGGCGAACCGACACTACCTTCTGGACGAGCCGCAAGTCGAGGTATTGCAGTTTGGTCGCGAAGTAAAGGATCCCAAGCGTAGTGTAATAGTACCACTGTACGGCCGTTATGACTTTCTGCTGCACCAAGTGGCCCAGTTTACCGAAGATGCTGATTTTGCCGAGACGGAGCTGATCTACGTATTGGATGATCCCAGGCTTTACGATGCGTTTATACCATTCTGCTACGACACCAGCATGCTCTTCCCTGTGGGCTTCAAGGTGATTTACGGCGGGCACAACCGGGGCTATGCCGGTGCCAACAACCTGGGTGCGCGCTACGCCACTGCAGATAAACTGGTACTACTCAACTCGGATATTATCCCCAGTCGTAACGGCTGGCTTTCGCGCATCGAGCAAAAGGCAGTTTCGCTGGAAGCCGTTGGCGTGGTCGCACCGAAGCTGGTCTTTGGCGATGGCACCATCCAGCATGTGGGCATGAATTTTTCCAGGAGCCCGCAGTTTGGCAACCTGTGGGTGAACGAGCATCCTGGCAAGGGCAATCCGGAATGGCTGATGGATATTGATCCAGTGATGGAGTCGCCAGCCGTTACCGGTGCCTGCATGTTTATTAGTAAGGCGCTGTACGACTCTATCGGCGGCCTGGATGAAACCTATGTACTTGGGGATTTTGAGGACTCTGATCTCTGCCTGAAATTGCGTAAGGCGGGTTACCGCCACTATGTGCTCACGGATGAAAAGCTCTATCACCTGGAGAGGTTGTCGCAAAACTTGTTCGAAAACTGTGACTGGAAATTTAAGATCACCCTATACAACGCTTGGCAGCACACCGAGCGTTGGGGAAGTCTGATTGAACAGCTGGTGCGTTAAGGACTTACCATGACAGAGCAAAGAATACTGATTGTTTCCCACGGTCATCCGGATCACAGCAAAGGCGGTGCTGAAATGGCTGCCTATAACCTATTCAAGGAATATGAACGACAGGGGTTGGATACCATCTTTCTAGCGCGTACCGACCAGCCTTCCCATGGTGGTTCCGCTTTTTCCACGATTAATTCGGACAGGGAAATCTTTTTCCACACCCATATGTCGGACTTCTTCCTGTTTCAGTCCGGCTACAAAAAGCACGTATGGCAGGAGTTTCGTGCGTTACTGCAGCGCTACAGACCGACGGTGGTGCATTTCCATCACTATATTCATATGGGCCTGGAATTGATTCGCGAGGTCAAGAATACACTGCCCGATACTCGTATAGTACTCACCCTGCACGAATATTTGGCCATCTGTGCCAATCATGGACAAATGGTTAAGCCTGGTGAGCAGATGAAGCTTTGCTATAAATCCTCACCAACAGATTGCGCACGCTGTTTCCCGGAGCGCTCTGCGGCAGACTTCTTTTTGCGCGAGAAATACATCAAGTCCATTTTCAAATTGGTGGATAGGTTTGTATCACCCAGCTATTTCCTGATTGAGCGTTACAAGGCCTGGGGAATTCCTGAGGACAAAATGGTTATGATCGAAAATGGCCAGCCTGAGATCGAAACCCCGGCACCGCGACCATTGGCCGAGGGCGAGGTACGTGGTCGATTTGCCTTCTTCGGCCAGATCAACCCGTTCAAAGGCGTAGATGTCTTGCTGGAGGCTTTCAAACTGTTGCCAGAAGATGTTCAAGAGAAGGTGTACCTGGATATTCACGGCGCCAATTTGCAGGGGCAAACAGAGGAGTTCCAGGAGAAGATCTTTGGGTTGTTAGAGGATCTCGGTGACTTGGTGACCCTGCACGGTTCTTATGAATCCCACGAAATAGGTCGATTGATGGAGCAGGCTGATTGGGTGATTATTCCCTCAGTGTGGTGGGAAAACTCGCCGATGGTCATTCAGGAGGCATTTAACCACGGTCGACCGCTGATTGGCAGTGATATTGGCGGAATAGCTGAGAAAATCACCGATGATGTCAATGGCTACAGCTTCCGCAACGGGAGTAGCAATTCACTAAAGCAGGCGATATTGAAAGCTTATGGGGGAGAAGGCAATTGGGACTTGGTCGTCAAAGAAGTTCCAAATCCGCTGACTATTTTTGAGTGCGCAGATAAGCATAGGGGTATTTATCATGGCTAAATTGTATCTGCATGTCGGAATGCCAAAAACAGGCACGAGTTTTATTCAGGCCTATATGAATCTGAATGCTGAAAGGTTGAAAGTGGAACATAGAGTTGATGTATTGTCCGGACTATACCCACATATTATTGCCTGTGAGCACATCAGTGATACACGTTTGAAAAAACGGGAAGATATTAATAGGCTGTTGCAAGAAAAAAAATTATCTGAAATATCTGAGAAGCTAAAAACCTTTGGTGCAGACTCTGTAGTTATCTGCTCTTCTGAATATTTTACCCTTTCTGAAAAAAGCTCAGTTTTGAAGTATTTCTTGACTTATTTTGATAAGGTGGAGGTAATCTATACTGTTCGCAGGCAAGACAAATTACTGGCCTCGGGGTTTAATCAGGATGTAAAAGCTCTGGGACGAACTTCAAATCTCGTTTGGTCAAAAAATGACAAGTTATTAAACTACTATGTCAACTGTCAAGAATGGGCAGACCTAGGTGTTGAAATATCGATTATTAATTTTGATCATGTTCGAAAGTGCAACCAAAATATTGAATATATTTTCCTTGAGACTTGTGGTGTGTATGGGGATCTATCAAGCTATGCAACTCCAGGATCGGGAGGAGTTAATTACTCTCTGAAAAGAAGAGAGGTTTTATTGAATTTGGCTTTGAATCGGCAAGGCATTAAGGCGCCAGACCTTATGAAGGAATTTATAGCATTTAATAATCAAGATATAGGGTTTTCTCTTCCAAAGCATTTTGAGCGAATAGTGATGGATTATTACTCAGGCTCTAACAAAAGATTTTCAGAAGAGTTTTGTGTGGGCTTAGATATGAGTGATTTTATTTCATCTACTAGTAATGCTGGGAATGTTGAAAAATTTGAGTGGGATCCATTGGTTGGGTTTGATCAGCTTATTGAGTTCTTTGTTTCCCGAGAAATAAAGTGAAAATTTTTCATGTTTTTCATTGAAGTACCTATCTAAGGTTGGATTTTACGAAAATTGAATTATTCTATTTTTAATCTTCCTCATGAAGTAGAGGTTAAGGGAGTGTTTGGTATAAGTTGTACGGCCAGTATAAGTGATGAATCTCAAAAGGCTATCGCTGCCGGTAAGCTAAAAATATCTGTGATGCAGCAAGGTGAGATGGCCTGTAAAGATAGATTTCACTTTGATATTTCCTATCTGGCGGGTGTTTTTTCTATTTTTGTTGGTAATAACGATTCTAGGGTTATTTTTTCTAGGGGTTGCATTGATTCATATGAGATAAGATTTTGGAGAAGCAGTGAGATAGAGATAGGTGCGGGCACAAGCTCAAATGGAACCCGGATTGTTTGTGACAATTCTAAAGTAAAAAATGGATCAGATTGCATGTTTTCTGGTGAGGTATTGATTCAATCAGCAGATCAGCATGCGTTGGTAAGCCTAGAGAGTGGGGAGATTCTTAATAAGATGTTAAGGGTGACTACACTAGGTGATCATGTATGGCTGGGAAGAAATCAACACTAATGCCAGATGTTGAGGTGAAATCGGGTTCTGTAATTGGTACTGGTGCAATTCTAACATCAAATATCCCCCAGTGTTCAATTGCGGTGGGTGTTCCAGCGAAAGTTGTAAAAAAAGAATATTACACGGTCTAGGTCTCCAACCAATTTGAATAAGATGTCTCAGATTTTTGTAGATGATTTTGGTAAGCATTGAGCGTTCATTGAAAATGAAGTGGTTAGAGTTTTTCAGTTATCATGGTTGGTCTAATTTAAATGTATAAAAAAATAAATATTGGGTTGCTTGAAAGTCTAGGTGCTTGGGGTTTAAGTGGGGTGCCATTAGAAATACAATGCAATACATATCTTTCTGAGCTTGAGGTGTACATTGATTCTGATTTTCGGGAGTTTCTAAACATTCAAGCAATAGAAATTATAATGGATGACGGAAAAGATTTAGTTTTTTTAGGACTGATTGAGAGTGCGAAGTTAAGCTCGAATTACTATTTTGATGTGGATGGATCTAACTGCGTGAAGGCGCGTTTGAATGAAAGGAAGTTATTGCATAGTAAGTGTGAACTTAGGCCAAGATTGAAGATTAAGTTTAAAGAAAAAAGAAATGTTAGTGTTATTAGGGTTTTTAACAGGCAAGGTGACTGTGGTTTAAGATCCAGATTCATTGCCCTGGAAGGAATGAATGATGGAGAGTTGGGGTTTTCATATAAAAATGTCCCTGATCTGTTAAAGCAGAATTTACAAGATGAATTATATGGGATTTTATCAAAATATAATGGTGAAGCTTGTATTCCTGAAAATGTCTTTCAGTCTTCTAAGTATCTCAGATTGAAGCTTTACGAACTAATTGAATCTGGTGTAGAGGTTAGTGATGAATTAGTTTGTGCTCTTTTTCCTGTGGGGGGGGCAAAGCCAAGATTGGATAGCTTGGGTGCATATTACTTAACGAAAGTTATCGATAGAGAGTTGCAGTCAAAAAATTATTTTAATACTCGTAACTTAAAAGAGTTTGGGTCAATCTTGTGCGATGATGTGTCGATAGATTGTCTTAGGGAATATGCAACTAGAAAGATTAGCAGAAAATATGGTGAAGATAAGAAGGTTGTAATTGCTAAGCATAGAGTGCACTACGATACTCTTGTGTCGAAGCGCAATTCTCATTTGGATTATCTTGATAAGCTGATGAGTGCTTTGAATGATGTAAATGCTATTCCGATGGTTGCATATGGTACATTGCTTGGGGCATTTAGAAATGAAGCTTTTCTTCCGTTTGATGATGATATTGATATTATTTTATACTATCCAGACATTGTAGAGGAGTGCGCTTGCGAACGAGAAAGGAATTCTCTTATAGAGTATTTGAGGAGGCTTGGGTTTACAGTGGGTTCTCGATCGTCATTTCCTCATATTACTGTTAATTCATCGACAGCTTCGGTTGGTATAGACATATTTTTTGCATGGGCCTCTATTGCTAGTGGTAAGGCAAGTGTTGTCATGGAAAATTTAGTGTACCGTGATATTGATTGTAAAATTTTGACGCCGCCTTCAGAAATAAAATTACATGGTAGACGTTACCCTTGCCCTGCAAAAGTGGATGAGTTTCTTTTTGATAGATATGGTGAGGGCTGGAGTCGCAGTAATCCTTATCATGAATGGTCTTGGCATATAGAGAGGCGAGTTTACTTTAATGATAAAAACCTATCGGATTTATATGATCAAAGGGAAAAGCAAAGAAAATATAGATACGGGTATACGCGTACACGTCTAGTTGCATGGTCTCAGTGTGTCCTTAAGAATAAAAGGCCACCAAGCAATTCAATTCCCATGTTGCTCCAAGCTATTGATTATGGATTTGATGTTATAGAGCTTGATCTTAGGGTTACTGGGGATGGGGAAATAGTACTGGCGCATGATGATTTGGTTGAGAATAACGCAGGAGAAAAAATTTATTTGTCTAAATCTTCATTGGAGCAAGTAGTCAATTTTAGATTGGGGGACTTTCAGGGCAAAGATGTATTTATGGCATCGTTGTCTCGAGCATTGCAAGATCTCAGTGGTAAGCAGGTACTACTGGATGCCCGATTCAAGCCTCAGGACTATTCGAAGCTCAAGCATTGTATTGATAATGCAGGATTTGATCCTTCGATGCTTATTTTTTGTGTTTACAACGAAAAACAAGTTGAACCATTGATTCGGCATTTTCCAGAAAGTTTATTGTTTTGGAAATTCTACACTCAAGCTTGGGAGATTGACCCACTAGTTCTTGATCAGGTGAGGATGTATGGTGTAGATGGCATTATGTTTATGTATCCACATTATGATGAGGATATAAGTGAAAGTATGTACCAGATAAAAAGACGCGATTTGAAGTCCATGTGCTTTATTCACGGTCAGAACTGGACGCCTCCACACTCTAGTGGTTTGAGTCCGAATCAGACTGTTAGAGGTGTTGATTGTTACAATGCGTCGCTAAAAAAGATGGTTGCAATGGGAATCGAGTATGTTACTACACTAGAGTGTAGCTCGGAGGCCTTTGTTGAGCTGATTGGTAGAGGTGAGAATTAAAGTTGTGAGAAATATTTTTTGGGGGAGGGATGAGAACAGTAATAACTTTCGGGACATTTGATGTTTTTCATGTGGGGCATGCAAATTTACTTCAGAGAGCCGCAGCGCTCGGCGACAGGTTGATAGTAGGTGTCTCTACTGACGCGCTTAATATGGCAAAAAAAGGACGAAATCCTATATATAACCAGCATGACAGAATGAAAATAATCAATAGCCTGAGATATGTTAATTTTTGCTTTGAAGAGGAAACTCTTGAAAAAAAGGCTCATTACATTTCTCTTTACAGTGCTGATGTCTTGGTGATGGGAGATGATTGGGTCGGGAAATTTGATCATTTACAGTCCCTTTGTGAAGTTTGTTATTTACCAAGAACACCTTCGGTTTCAACCACTGAAATTATTGAAATCATTAGTTCAAACTAGCGGTTTTGATATGACTTTTGAGGTTAGTTGCTGTTTTTAAAGTTGTTCAAAGGCTAATTTTATGATTTTTACAGCCTATAGCGAACATAAATTCAGAAAGCTTGTTTTTCATAAACCATCTATGGTGATAGGTTAATGATGGTTTCAGGTTAACTGTTGACTTAAGTAGGATTTACATAGGTTTTTCTAGGATGCAGCAGGTTCTTGTTACGGGTGGCGCTGGCTATATAGGGTCGCACACCCTGGTGGCTCTGCAGGAGGCAGGGTTTGAGGCGGTGGTTATCGACAGCCTGTGTAATAGCTCCGAGGTAGCATTGCAACGGGTGGAGGAAATCACTGGTAAGTCGGTGCGTTTCTATCGAGGGGATATTCTGGACAGAATGCTACTGGATAGGATATTTACTGAGAACGCTATTTGTGCGGTGATTCACTTTGCCGGCCTGAAGGCGGTGGGTGAATCCTCCCAGAAGCCGCTCGAATACTACCAGAATAATGTTTCCGGCAGTCTCGTGCTGCTGGAGGCTATGCGTGCGTTCGGTGTGAAGCGGTTGGTGTTCAGTTCTTCGGCCACTGTCTATGGTAGTGAGGCACCGGTGCCCTATGTGGAAACTTTGCAAACTGGGAATACCAGCAACCCATACAGTACCAGTAAATGGATCGTAGAGCAGGTTCTGCGCGACGCTGCCGCTGCCGACCCGGAGCTTTCTATCGCGTTGCTACGCTACTTTAACCCGGTTGGAGCTCACCCCTCAGGACTGATTGGAGAGGACCCCCAGGGAATTCCCAATAATCTGCTGCCGTATATCGCTCAGGTGGCGGTGGGCAAGCGTGAGGAGCTCTCAGTATTTGGTGACGACTACCCTACACCGGACGGTACCTGCCTGCGGGACTACTTGCATGTGGTGGACTTGGCTCTGGGACACGTCCGTGCTCTGGAATGGCTGGCGGATCACACAGGTGCAGAAGCATTTAATCTTGGGACTGGCCAGGGCACTTCGGTGCTGGAAATAATTCGAGCTTTTGAGCAAGCTTCAGGTGTGTCTGTACCCTATCAGATGGCGCCGCGTCGTACCGGGGACCTACCAGCCTTTTGGGCTGATGCTTCCAGGGCGGCGAGAGTGCTAGGGTGGGCGGTGAACCTGGGGCTGGAGGAAATGATGGCCGACACTTGGCGCTGGCAGAGCGGTAATCCAAATGGTTACCGGAGTGCCGATAGCGATAAGCAGGTGGAAATTGCGACATCGTTGGTTAACTGATTGTATAATGTACCATTGATTACTCTAAGTGTAGTCAAGAGTAAGGGGATTCCTGCGGGTTTTCTCTAACATGGTGCCGGCCCGGATCTGTGGTAAGGAGAGCTACCGATTTGTTATAGCACCGTCTTGCTTTTAACACGTTATCTAGGATTTTAATATTTGGTATGAGAGTATTTCAGATCGGCTTTAACAAGTGCGGTACAACAAGTCTGAACCATTTTTTTTTGCGCAATGGTTATAAAGCCATTCATTGGGACTATGGAAACTTGGCTCTGCAGCTTGAGGCTAATTGTCTACATGGGCGGCCACTGTTGAGTGGATATGAAGAATATAATTTCTTTAGTGATATGGAGCTGGTTTCAACCCGATGCCTATATGCTTTTGAAAAATACTATCAAGAATTGGATCGGCAGTATCCGGGCTCTCTTTTTATATTGAATACACGCCCTATAGAAAAATGGATAAATAGCCGGCTTAATCATGGTCTAGGGAGTTACCTGCGACGATTTAAGGAAATCTACTCCTGTGATCGTGAAGAAGTGGTCCAACGCTGGAAGTACGAATGGCATAGACATCATTCTAATGTGTTGCAATATTTTTATGGCCGTAAAAATTTTCTTTTATTTAATATAGAAAAAGATGATGGTGAAAAAATAAAGAATTTTATCGGTTGTTCTAAGATTAATGCTTCATATTACAGGCATGAACACAGAACTGCCTGTTGAATTGTTGATAGATGCACTGAGAATGGTGAGCATTCCGGGTTTTTTGATTACTTAAAAAATATTTCAAATTAATTAGTACAGCAAAAAGATGTTTATGTAAAGTGTTACTTAATCTTATTGCTGATGACTGTGGGGTGTTGAATGAAGTTAGGTGTCGCTGGAATCTTCAAGAATGAATTCGATTATATCTTGGAGTGGATTGCGTATCATCAGCTCGCTGGTGTCGACAGATTTTTTATTGCAGATAATATCAGTAATGATGGGTCCTCCCAATTATTGGAGGCGTTGGATTATTTGGGAGTAATCAATCGAATCTATTTCCCTAGAATTGGCGATGGCGGTCCCCAGGCTCCAGCTTACAATCACATATTGCATCGATATGGCAGTGAAGTGGATTTACTGGGATTTATCGATGCCGACGAATTTATGGTCAGTACGAACAACCTTTCGCTAAAAGAGAATTTATTCGATTTTGCTTCTATTGAGGATGCGGGGGCTCTGGCGCTCAATTGGCGAAATTTTGGTTCATCGAGGCGTAAATTCAAGGGGGAGGGATTGGTTATTGAGCGCTTTTTACGTGCTTCACAGAAGAATCACATAGCTAATCGCCATATCAAAACAGTTTTGAAACCTAGCATGGCTCGCAGAATGAACATACACGAGTGCATACTAGAGTCTGGTCGCTATTATTCGGGCAACTTGGAACCTACCGTGTTCGAGAAAGGTACGTCGTTCGAGCCGAAAACTATAGAAGTTTTATACGACAGGATTAGGATTAACCACTATGTGGTAAAGTCTCGACAGGAACATATAATGAATAAAGAATGGAAGGGTTCCGGAGGGGGAAGTGCTCGTAGGCAAAAAGGAGAAGCCTATTTTAAAGACCATGACCTGAACGACGAACTTGATGATGCCTTGGCCTGTTTCGCCGGAGACGTAAAGAGGAGAATCGAAAATCTACGTGAACGATTGTCTACAGAATCCCCCTATCTTTGCTTTGGAAAGGCACATGTGAATGTGATGCCGAAATTAGTTGGGGGCTGGGCTGTATCGGAATTTGAAGGGCCTCTAAAAATTCGTCTGTTAATAAATGGTGAAGAGTATTTAGTAAATGTCGACCACGAGCGCCCGGATGTTTTTCGAAAAGGGATTTCCAACCGTCGGCACTGTGGTTTCAGTTTCAGGCCAGATAGGGTGCTGACATCACAAGATAAGATAGAAGCCTATATCTACGGTACTTCGATCAGTGCCAAGGTCAATTACTCGTTGGAGTCTGCTTCCTAACCTTATCAATAGTAATAATGAGTATAAATCCGGCCCCTTATTTGTGAAGTGATATGAATATATCTGTGAAGCTATTATAGTCGGACTTTCATTGGCTATTGCGGGTCTGGATACTTGAAGCATGAATTAGAAAAGACAAATGTCGTGGTTAAATTTATAAAATCCTTTTTTAAGGTTGATTTGATGCCCCATCTCGAGCCATTTGCCGAGATAGAGCTGGTAAATGGATGGGAGAGTGGTCTTCAGTGGCGTTCTCTCGGTGCGGACCCACAGTTTTCTTTACCCGGGCGCCGACTTCTGCCGGGTTGGTATATGCTTGAGTTGCGACTGGTCCATAATCAAGTGAGTGCAAATGCCAGCCTATATGTCGATTCCGGTCTTGGATTCAGCGAGGAGGAGCGTTACTCACTCAACTGTAGTTCTGATCGAATAGTGAAACGACTGCTGTATTTTCCAAAAGGAGTGCGTACTCTTCGTTTTGACCCGATGGAGGATACGGGCTTGTTCAGTATCGGGCATCTACAGCTGATATTTCTATTGCCCAGATTTGCCCATGGTTTGATGGCAAAGCGTCTGATTGCAAGGCACCACAGCTTCAGGAGTTTCAATAGGGGAGAGGTATTGGTGCGCTTGAAAGCCGATGCCAGTGCGTTGCGTTGTAACTGGATCAATCTTGGTCTTGCTCGCTATGCGGAGACCTTTAACCGCAAATGCAGAGGGCGGGCCTACCGGGAGTGGATAGATCAAGTGGAGGCGTTACAGTTGCCCTCTGCACAGTTCGCGACTCAGATAGATGGGCCACTGATTTCCATTGTGCTTCCTACTTACAACACGAGAATCGAATTCTTGCGTGCCTGCATTGATTCAGTACTGGCGCAGTCCTACACCAAATGGCAGCTTTGTATTGCCGATGATGCTTCGACAGACCTGAAGGTTAGGGAGTGTCTCTCTGTCTACCAAGACAAAGATTCACGTATTCAAGTTGTGTTTCGCACCAAAAATGGCCATATCTCTGTGGCAAGTAGCAGTGCACTGGAGCTGACAACAGGAGACTATATTGCCTTCTTGGACCACGACGATACTTTACCGCCACATGCACTTCAGAGAGTTTGTGAGGAGATCGGAAAATCTCCACAGGCACAGCTGATTTACAGCGATGAAGATAAGATTAATCGCGCCGGCTATCGCTTTGATCCGCATTTCAAGCCAGACTGGAATCCGGACCTGTTGCTGTCGAATAATTATATCTGCCACTTCACTGTGCTGAGGGCAGATCTGGTCAGAAAAGTTGGCGGGCTTCGTAGCGGCGTCGAGGGAGCCCAGGATCATGACCTGTTACTGCGCTGTTTGCCCTATCTGAATGCTGGCAATGTGGTGCATATTCCGGAAATTCTCTACCATTGGCGGGCGATAGAGGGATCCACGGCGCTGGACTGTAGTGAAAAAAGCTACACGTCAGAAGCCGGTATGAAAGTGCTGAGTAACTATTTGGAGTCTGAGAAGCTGGATGCGCAGGTGGAACAGGGCTTTGTGCCGAATACATACCGGATATGCTGGAACCTGCCGAAGAAAAGGCCTCTTGTCAGCCTCCTGATACCAACCCGAGATCATTATGACATTCTCCAGCCCTGTGTAGACAAAATTTTGTCTCTCACGGATTATCCAAATTTTGAGTTACTAATTCTGGATAATCAGAGTAGCTGTCAAAAGACTCTTAACTATCTGGAAAAGGTCCGTACCGACCCTCGGGTAAGGGTTTGTTGCTGGGACTATTCGTTCAATTATTCGGCCATTAACAATTTCGGTGTAAGTCAGGCGAGAGGGGAGATCATCGGCCTGATCAACAACGATATTGAACCGATAAACGGAAGCTGGCTGACGGAGATGGTCAGCCAGGTTTGCCGCCCGGAAATAGGTTGTGTGGGTGCCAAGCTATATTACCCCAACGATACTATCCAGCATGGCGGTGTCATTCTTGGTATCGGGGGCGTTGCTAACCATGCGCACAAGCATTTTGGTCGGGGTGAGCATGGCTATTTTGCCCGTCTGAGCCTGGTGCAGAATTTTTCAGCGGTCACCGGCGCCTGTTTATTACTGAGAAAATCTGTATTTGAGGAGGCAGGTGGCTTGGAGGAGGTGAAGCTTCCGGTAGCCTTTAATGATGTAGATTTGTGCTTGAAAGTACGCGAGTTGGGTTATCGGAATCTTTGGACGCCCTATGCGGAACTCTATCATCATGAATCTATCTCTCGCGGCGCGGATGATACCTTGATCAAGCGGCGCCGGATGGCGGCGGAGACTGCCTATATGCGCAAGCGTTGGGGGGGTCTGTTGGATCGGGATCCGGCTTACAACCCCAATTTGACTTTGGCACTTGAGGATTTTTCTTTGGCATAATTGAAATTTTAGTTGGTTATTTAAGCTTTTATACTGGGGTGGTTTTTCCAAAGAAATTTGTCAATACAAATCCAGATTAGGCTACAAAATATTGAAGTTTACGTTATTTTTGCACTTTAATTACTATATGGTGAGACATTGCGAATTTATAACTCGTGGGTTAAGATTCTTCATTGAGTAATTAAAAATATGGCTTTGCACTGGTGTGGGAAGTTTCTACTTCTGGTGTGATTCAACTATTGAGTTTAAATAACTGGCGCGTAATATTAAACAATGTGAAAATCACTAAAGCCAAGCCCAAATGCCTGAACTCTCTATATACACCCATAGGAAAATTAAAAAATTTGAAAAGTATGCGGTTTTAAAGAATAATTTGAGGATGCATCTATTATAGGTTTCAGACTGATTCTGCAGAGGGCATTGGTATTACTGCACTACTAGCGTATCTGTGAGCATATGCAGGGAGGAAGAATGAAATATGATGGTTTTAAGGGTTTGGCGGAAAGAAGTCCTGGTGAATAAGATTTTTGAAGTGCTGGCATTTTTTTCTGTTTTTTTATTTAAATCTTGATGTTTTGGTTTTGGAGAAAAATATCCAATATTTTGTTGTGGAGGAGGGAGGGAATCCCTCTACAGATTATTTTGTGCTTCCCTACTTGCATAAAAATAAAATACAATTCGAGCGTGTATCGTTTGGCCAGATTCCTTCAAAAGAAAAAATTAAAGGGGCAACCATTCTTTTTGTACGCTATGTGCCCCCAGCTTGGAAGGCTGTGATCGAAAAATATCGGAGTTCTATTTCCACAATTTACCTTTTTATGGACGATGATCTGTTGAGCTGGCGAGCCTTTAACGGCATGCCGTTGCGATACCAGGCCAAACTCTTGCGTTATAGTTGGTTCAATCAACAATGGCTGCGATCTATAGGTGCTAAACTGCTGGTGTCTACCCCCTGGCTACAACAGAAATATACAGAATGGGAACCAATCCTGCTGAAGGCACAGCCTATTAATTTCGAAGTCGATGAACCGCAGACTGTTTTTTACCATGGTTCTGCTTCACACTATAAAGATCTGTGCTGGCTATATCCGATCATTGAGGAATCCTTAAAAAGAAACCAAAATATGATTTTTGAGGTCATAGGTGACAAAAGGGTTAATAAGCTCTTTCGCAGTTTGCCCAGGGTCCAAGTACTGTATCCAATGAAATGGCCGGCATACCGGTCTTTAATTCGGCGGCCTGGCCGCCATATAGGTTTGGCACCCTTGCTTGATACCCCTTTCAACCGGGCAAGATCACACACCAAGTTTTTTGATATTACCCAGGCGGGCGCCGTGGGAATATACACAGAAGGTTCTGTTTATGCCACAGTGGTCAGGCATGAGGAAAATGGTTTGTTATTACCAATGGAACCAGAGGTCTGGGTAGAAGCCATATTACGCTTGGCAGAAGATCAAGGCTTGCGTCAGCGTATGTTAGAGGAGGCACGACAGTGCCTGTAGTTGGTTATTGCTCCCTCGGCTTGCGTCGTTTGAAAAATCTGGATCAGTTTCTCAGGGCACAGTGCCGCTATATCCCCTTTTACCCTGGTAATGAAATAACCCATATGGTTGGTTGGGGGCTCAAGGATACTGCAATTAAAGCGCGAAAAATCGCCAATAAATATCATTTGCCTTATATCTGTATTGAGGATGGATTTTTACGTTCTTTGGGGCTTGGTGTTGAAGGTTCACTGCCCCATAGCCTTGTAGTGGATAATACGGGAATTTATTATGATGCCACGCAAGTCAGTGACCTGGAAAACCTTATCAAAGAGGCGGATTTTAGCCAAGAGAATATTAAGCGAGCGAATAGGGGAATAGAGCTTCTCAAGCATTATCGCCTGTCAAAGTATAATAACTCTACAGATTTGCCCTTAAGCTGGCTCGGCAAGCCAAGGCGCGTGCTGGTGGTGGACCAAACATATAATGATATCTCTGTACAGGCTGGCTATGGCTCCAGGCAACAGTTTTATACAATGTTGGATTCCGCAATACGGGAAAATCCCGATGCAGAAATTCTTGTAAAGATACACCCGGATGTAATTGTTGGCAAGAAAAAGGGATACTTGCTCAGCCAAGCTCACAAGCAGGGTTGTCGCGTAATTGCAGAAGATATTTCCCCCTGGGCATTATTTGATGATATAGAAAAGGTCTATGTCGTCACTAGCCAGTTGGGCTTTGATGCATTGATTGCCGGCAAAGAGGTGCACTGCTTTGGTATTCCCTTTTATGCGGGATGGGGATTAACCAAAGACCGTCAAAAATTGAACCGTCGAAATGTCTCTCGTTCCCTGGCTCAGATTTTTTTTGCAGCCTATTATCTCTATTGCCGCTATATCAACCCTTATACTGGCCGCCCTTGCAAATTTGAGGATACTGTCCGTTTAATTGCGGAGCAAAAACGCATGTTCTCCCATTTGAATGGACGTTGGGTAGGGGTAGGTTTCTCATCCTGGAAGCGGCGGTTTATTGCTGATTTTTTGGAGCGGCGTAAAAATATACAGTTTATAAGTGATTTTCAGAAAATACACAAGGCCACTGAGGGCGTGAATGCGCTTGTATGGGCCAGCAGTGTTACGGAAGAATTACGCAACAGCTGTGAGAAGTCCGAATTAAACCTCTGGCAGGCTGAAGATGGATTTCTGCGCTCAGTTGGTTTGGGTGCAGATCTGGTTGCTCCTATATCATTGGTATTTGATGCAAGAGGGATATACTTTAATGCACACTGTTCCAGTGATTTAGAGGTATTGTTGAATAAAACAGAATTCTCTCTTACGCTAATTAATCGTGCTAGAAAATTACAAAAAATGATTCTTGAAAAGGGTATCAGTAAATATAATGTTGGAAGCTCTGGTGGGTTGGACTCTTTTAGTTTTCCCCGAGATCGAAAAATCATACTGGTGCCAGGGCAGGTTGAGAGTGATGCATCGATTGCTTTTGGATCACCGAGAATAAAAAGCAATCAATCTCTGTTGGAAAAGGTCAGGTCTGAAAACCCCGATGCCTATATACTCTACAAGCCCCATCCAGATGTTGAAGTAGGAGCTCGTTTGGGAGCACTGCAGCCTGACTCAGAGGCAGTTTATGATCACTTGATTCAAAATATCGAAATGTCTGTATTGCTCAAGCAGGTAAATGAAGTTCATACATTGAGTTCTTTGACAGGGTTTGAGGCATTATTGCGTGGCCTGAAAGTAGTAACCTATGGATTGCCTTTTTATGCAGGATGGGGCCTAACAGACGATAAACTCCTCACTGGCGATGTTTTGGCTGGCATTGATCTTGAAGCCTTCAAAGCCAGAAGAAGTCGAAGGCTGACTTTGGATGAACTAATCGCCGGAACCCTGATTCTCTATCCATTTTATATAGATCCCTCTTCGGGAGAATATATTGATGTTGAGACAGCGGTAGAGCTGCTGGATAATAACAGGAATACAATAGGTCCAGCCGGGGTTATTCAGAAAATCTATCGTTGGTACCGGAATAAATATCTGTTCAAATAGGGATTTATTCCTGGCTTTGGATTATGTCAATAAATGGTGGTGAGGGTATAAGTTAACTTTCTTTATGTGAATTTTGTATAACTTATCTATAAAAAATACTTGTGTGGAATTTTACTATATTAATCCTGGGATGAAGGGTTTATGCGAATTCGTGATTTCATAGATTTGGTCTGGAAATTGCCAAAATGGGTTTTTGAAATTTTTAGTTGGGGTAAAAGCTTTAGGAACAACCCGCTTATAGGGAGCTATTGGTTAAATCGTTGTGGATTGCATGTAATCAGGGTCGTAGTGGCCCATTTGCTGTTCAGGTTGCGCCTTTTACTCTTGTCCCCATTGGTATCTGAAAAAGATAGAAAAGACTTTCTTGAAAAAGGATTTATCCTGAAAAAGAATTTTTTACCAGAGGCGCAGTTCACTAACCTCTCTGTTGAACTCAATAGCTATAAGGGGATGATACGCGAAGTTGTTGAGGGGACGACTTTGACGCAGCGTGTTTTTATGGATCACGCCAGCAGACGACAGGCACCGGAATTTTGTCAGCTAGCGGACAATCCCTATCTTGATAGGTTGATGCGTTACAGCTCCTCTAAAAATCGTCCCCCCTTTTTTTTCATAGAAAATCTATGCAATCATGCCAATGTAACACCCCGCCCTGATCCACAGCGGGATATGCATGCGGATACATTCCACCCCTGTGTGAAAGCCTGGTTGTATATTGACGGCACCGACGACCAAAACGGGCCCTATATTTATGTACCAGGCTCTCATCGCCTTTCCTGGGGGCGTTTAAAGTGGGAATACAGTCAGAGCCTGAAGGCATGTCAGAAAGGCGCACTTCGGGACAAGGGAAGATATTGGGATGGGTCATTTCGGGTCAGTGATTTTGCACTTGCTAAGATGGGGCTGTCGGTTGAGAAACTGTGTGTGCCTCCCAACACGCTTGTAATAGCCAATGTGTTCGGGTTTCATCGCCGTGGTGAGGCCAGTGCGAAATCCAACCGAATGACAATCTGGATGCAGGCACGGGATAACCCCTTCAACCCACTGTTTACCCCTTGTCCAAAATACACGGGAAGGTTGTTTGAATGGGGTTGGGGAAAGGTTTTACAAAGATTGGACAAGCGCAAAATTGCCAGTGGAGAGCTAAATACTTTCTTTGGAAGATTTACACGGATCCAAGACTCAGTTTAAGATCCATAAAAATAAAATCCACTCATGGGCAAAACGGTATTATGTGATTTCAAACAAAAAAATAATAATCAATGCACGCACTTTGATTGGTCTGGTAAATCTATTATTTATGAAATGATTCCTTGAATGCAGCTTTGCAGCAGGCATGGGTTTTTGTGATTGACCGACATATAGAACGTTTTGAAGCAGTCGCTATAGAAGTAATTCACCTGTATATAGACATTTGCGAAGATTAGTGTTGCAATGCGCGGTTCATTTTTGAGGCACTCTCAAGCTAAACAGCAGTGTGAAAGTGGCGAAAACAGGCACAATTTACTCAAATATAACTTGAAAGGGGAATTGCCTGGGTGTTGGCAGCATATGCTGTTGCGTGTTGTAGTTTTTGGGTAGGGGAAATTCATGCCTGTGGCGGTATTTTTACAGGGGCCTCATGGCCTATTCTTTGCCGAGTTGGCAAAAAAACTGTCAAAGCAAGGGGTGATCACCCACAAGATCAATTTTAATGGCGGTGACCGTTTTTTTGGCTGGGCCGATTTCCAGGCCGATTTCAGCGGTTGTGAACATGACTGGCCATCCTTTTTTCGTCGCTATTTGCTGGAGCATGATGCAGAAGCCGTATTTGTCTATGGTGACTGCCGGCCTTTGCATACCAGGGCCCGAGCAGTCTGCGAGTCTCTGGGTATACCCTTTGGTGTTTTTGAAGAGGGTTATTTACGCCCGGATTTTGTAACTTTTGAGTGGGGTGGTGTGAATGCTTTTTCCCATACAGACTGGTCTCATGAGGCTATTGGGCGTTACCAGAGCCGCGGGCGTCAACCCGGGGCGCCTGTAGGTCGGACTTTCTTTCAACGGGCCCGTTTTGCTATGGGCTATTATCTGGCGATGCGTTTTGCCAGGTCCAGGTATCCGCACTATCAGCATCATCGAAGCCGAGACTGGAAAGCGGAGGGGGCTTGTTGGATCAGAAGCTTTTTCCGAAAGGGTCTCTACAGGGTTACCCAGCGTTCCTTAACCCCAAAATTGACGACGAATTTCAGTCGTAAGTTTTTCCTGTTTCCGTTACAAACCCGAGATGATTTCCAACTTCGTGAGCACTCGGACCTGCTCTCTATGGAAAACGCAATTGACGCAGTATTGAAATCCTTTGCGCGTTATGCCCCGGCAAATACAGTACTTGTGATCAAACACCACCCAATGGATCGGGGCTTTTGTCACTACCAAAAGCTTGTTGATGCCTTGGAGGTGCGCTATGGACTCTCCGGCAGGGTGATTTACTGCCATGATCTGCATCTGCCCACCTTGCTGGATCATGCCAGGGGGGTTGTGACCATCAACAGCACCGTGGGCATTTCAGCGCTTCTGCACAGGGTTTCAACCAAGGTGCTGGGGCGCGCGTTCTACGATTTGCGGGGTCTAACGCACCAGGGTTCACTCTCCAGCTTTTGGAAGGCCCCTGCTGTGGTTGACCATAAGCTGTTTCTGCGCTTTCGGACCTATTTATATGAGCAAACCCAACTGGATGGTAGCTTTTTCAAGGGAATCAATAAGACCGTCGAAGGGGTTAACGAACGCCTGCTGCAGACTGTGAACAGTGGGCCTAGCGATACGCTGGTCGAAGCCAGAAACATGCACACGGGCTGAGAGGGGGTTCAGTTTACTGAGCCTCAAAGCGCTGTCCCCAGGAAAACGTATCGCTCAGCCACTAATCCACGAGCAAAGAACTTACACCAAACCCAGCTTCAGGGAGCAAATTTTGATCAAAAAACAGGCTGTTCTTTGCAATTTAACCTGTTAGACTGCCCCACCTTTTATCCAGCACCCCAGTTCTGCGAACGGCACTGGGGCTTCAAGTGACTCCCGAAATGACCGATATTTCCCAACCGGTTGGCTTTAGCCAGCTGGGCCTGCCGCCTGAAATCCTCGATGCCATTGAAAAGCTCGGCTACGAAACGCCGTCACCGATTCAGGCGCAGACTATCCCATCCCTGCTGGAAGGGCGGGATGTGCTGGGCCAGGCACAAACCGGCACCGGTAAAACGGCGGCCTTTGCGCTGCCACTGCTCTCCCAGTTGAACCTGAATAATCGCCGTCCCCAGGTGCTGATACTGGCGCCGACCCGGGAACTGGCCATCCAGGTGGCCGAGGCCTGCCAGTCTTACGCCGCCCATTTGAAAGGCTTCCATGTGGCGCCCATCTACGGTGGCGCCGACTACCGCGGACAGATGCAGCAGTTGAAGCGGGGTGTGCAGCTGGTGGTGGGTACCCCGGGCCGGGTGATGGACCATATGCGCCGCGGCTCCCTGAATCTGTCCAACCTGCGCAGTCTGGTACTGGATGAAGCCGATGAAATGCTGCGCATGGGCTTTATCGACGATGTGCAATGGGTGCTGGAGCAGATTCCCGAAACGCGCCAGATCGCACTGTTCTCTGCCACCATGCCAAGGGAGATTGCCCGCATCGCACGCGAGCACCTGCGGGATCCGGTTGAGGTCAAGATCCGCGTCAAAACCGAAACCGCAGAGACCATTCGCCAGCGTTACTGGCCGGTGGGTGGCCTGCACAAACTGGATGCCCTGACCCGCATCCTGGAAGCGGAGCCGGTGGATGCCACCATTATCTTTGTGCGCACCAAGAACAGCACCGTAGAGCTGGCGGATAAGCTGGCCGCGCGGGGCTTTGCCAGTGCAGCACTGAACGGGGATATGGCGCAGAATCTGCGCGAGGCGGTGATCGACAAGCTGAAAAACGGCAAGCTCGATATTGTTGTGGCCACGGATGTGGCAGCGCGTGGACTGGACGTGAAACGTATCAGTCACGTGATCAACTACGATATTCCCTATGATGCAGAGGCCTATATCCACCGTATCGGCCGCACCGGCCGCGCCGGTCGCGAGGGCGACGCCATTCTGTTTGTGGCACCCCGTGAGCGCCGTATGCTGCGCATTATTGAAAAGGCGACCAAAAAGCCGATCGAGAAACTGGCGTTGCCCAGCGCCGAAGTGGTCAACAGCGCGCGTATGCAGCGCTTCCGCGAGCGTATCACCACAACCCTGGAAGGCCAGGCTGACCTGGCCCCCTACCGCCAGTTGGTAGAGGAGTACCTGGCACAAAACGAAGTGGATCCGCTGGATGTTGCCGCAGCACTGGCGTCTATGGCCCAGGGTGACCAGCCCCTGCTGATCAGGGAGCAGAAGCCGAAGCCCCGCAAGGCTCGGCAGGAGCGGGGCGGGGAGTTCGAAGGCCGTCGCAAGCAGGATGGTTACGAAAAGGACCGCAAGATGCCGCCCCCGGAGGAGGGCATGGAGCGTTTCCGCATCGAAATCGGCCGCGAGCAGGGTGTGCGTCCGGGCGGTATTGTGGGCGCAATCGCCAATGAGGTCGAGCTGGACAGCTCATATATCGGCCGTATTGAGATTTACCCGGATTACACCACGGTCGATCTTCCAGAGGGCATGCCCAAAGAGGTTTTCCAGCACCTGAAAAAAGTGCGGGTAGCGGGACAGCCCATGCGGATTTCCCGTTCCGGTGATGCGGGTGTAAAGCCCGGTGGTCAGCCCAAAGGGAGGCGCAAGCCCAGGCGTGCTGACAGGCAGGATTGATGGGGCGGCAAGAGTCTGCTGCCAAGCCGTGCTCCCGGTCTCCCCGCGGGCTCTGGGGATAATGGCGGAGAATGGGCACTTACCGGTAAAAATACGGTGCCCGGTTTCTGGTTGTGAATATCGGTGGAGATCTCTGTGCTGGTCCTGTTGGAGGGTTGCCATTTTATCAGGTAACTGCGCGTATCCTGTTTAAGTGGCTAAATGAGGTATCCCGTGCGGTTTGCAGGAAATCGACAATGTAGGCCTGATCCAGCATATCTGCCCGCACGGCGGCGTACAGAGTGCTCCAAAGGCCCTTTTCTCCCAGGCGCAGCTGGGCAATAAAGCCTTTTTGCAGGTATTCGTGCAGGGCCCAGTCGGGCAGGGCACAGACGCCGCGCGCGCTCGCCACCAGCTGCACCATCATAACTGTTAGTTCCGCCGTGCGCACTTCCGCAGGTTCCACTCCCGCTGGGTCGAGGAAGCGCTGGAAGATATCCAGCCGCTCCCGCTCCACAGGGTAAGTGATCTGCACTTCCCCGGCCAGGTCTTTGGGCGCGATCCAGCGCCGCTTGCCGTGTTCCAGCAACCGGTGCTTGCGGCTCAGCGCCAGGCACATCTCGAAACTGAACAGGGGCTGGTAGTGGATGTCTTTCAACATCGTATCCGGATTGGCAGTAACTACCAGGTCCAGGTCGCCGCGCACCAGCGCCGGCAGCGGAGCAAAGTGAAAGCCACTGCACAGATCCAGCTCCACTTCGGGCCAGTCGTCCCGATAGGTGTTCAGGGTTGGCATCAGCCACTGGTAGCAACTGTGACATTCAATGGCGATATTCAAACGACCGGACTGGCCGCAGGCCAGCCGTGCCAGGTCGCGCTGGGCCAGGGTCACCTGTGGCAGTACAGCATCGGCCAGTTGTAACAGGCGCAGCCCGGCAGTGGTAAAGCACAGCGGGCGGGACTTGCGCACAAACAACGGCTGGTTGTGGCGCTGCTCCATCTCCCGGAATAAGTGTGACAGGGCCGACTGGGTCAGGTGCAGGCGCTCTGCGGCCCGTACCAGGCTGCCGGTATCTCTCAAGGCACTTAGGGCGCGTAATTGGCGCAGTTCAATCATCTTTAGGTTTATTCATGTTTATTGCAAAAAATATGAAATTGATTGAATAACATTGTATTGACACAATCAAGTCCGGATGCTCGCAGAGGGTGTGGCTGGCACTGGCACCGGTGACAACGCTGCGGGCGAGGGTGCCAATGTGGCGTTGTTCCACGCACAGACATGGACTTGGAGATACAGAGATGGCGCAGACACATATTCTCGGCTACCCCCGGATCGGGGCCGATCGCGAGCTGAAAAAAGCCCAGGAGGCTTATTGGCGTGGGGATATTTCCCAGCAGCAATTGCTGCAGGTGGGCACTGATATCCGCCGCGCCAACTGGCAGGCGCAGAGTGATGCCGGTCTGGACTTTGTGGCAGTTGGGGATTTTGCCTGGTACGACCAGGTGCTCAATCACTCGCTGATGTTTGGTGTGGTTGCCGACCGGTTTGTCGATGGCGCAGCAGAAAATAAACTGGACCAGTATTTTCGCCTGGCACGGGGCCGCGCGCCCTCGGGTCAGCCGGTGGCCGCAAGTGCCATGACCAAATGGTTTGATACCAATTACCACTACCTGGTGCCGGAATTTGATGCGGAGCAGGCGTTTTGCTTGGATAGTGGGTGGTTACTGGCAGAGGTGCGCGAGGCCCAGGCCCAGGCACACAGGGCGAAGCCGGTGCTTATCGGCCCTTTGACTTACCTGTGGCTGGGGCGGGGTGTCGACAATGCCCTGGATCTGCTTCCCAACCTTCTGCCCTGTTATAAGCAGCTGCTGGCGCAGCTTGGGGAACTGGGCGTGGCGTGGGTACAGATGGATGAGCCAATTTTGGGGCTCGACTTGCCTGCTGAGTGGCGCTCGGCATTCAGTGGCACCTACCAGGAGATCAGTGCCGCTGCAGGCAATCCGAAGTTACTGCTGACCACCTACTTTTCCCCCCTGCGAGAAAACTTGCCCCTCGCTTTCTCACTGCCGGTGGATGGCGTGCATATCGATTGCGTGCGCGCGCCTGAAGAATTGGAGTCTGCGGTGGCGCTTGTCGGTGAGGGGCAGGTGCTGTCTGCCGGCGTACTCAACGGGCGCAACGTCTGGCGTGCGGACCTGCACAAGTGGCAGCGAACCCTGAAGCCCCTGGCTGCACAACTGGGAGATCGCCTGTGGCTCTCTGCCAGCTGTTCCCTGCTGCACAGCCCGGTAGACCTGAAGACCGAAACAGCCCTGCCGCAGGCGCAAAAACAAAAACTGGCCTACAGCCGTCAGAAACTGGCCGAGCTCGCGCAGTTGCAACAGTTGCTGCAAGAAGAGGCCGCTGCAGCTGAGGCTGGAACAGAACAGGGGGAGAGCACCCACTCAGTTGCAGAAAAACTGCGGGATACCTGGCGGGAACAGTGCTACCTGGAGCGGGCATCGGTACAGGCAAAACGTTGGCAACTGCCCTTGCTGCCCACCACCACCATCGGTTCCTTCCCGCAGACCGATCTGTTGCGCAAGGTGCGCCGGCAATATCGCAACGGAGAGATCAGCGAGGAGGACTACCTGGAACACCTGCGCGCGGAAATTGCCGAAGCCATTCGTCGCCAGGAAATTCTCGGCCTGGACGTGTTGGTGCATGGTGAAGCCGAGCGCAACGATATGGTGGAGTATTTCGGCGAACAACTGGCTGGATTTGTACACACCGGCAACGGCTGGGTACAGAGCTACGGCTCCCGCTGTGTGAAACCGCCGATTATCTTCGGTGATATCTCCCGCCCGCAGGCCATGACCGTAACGTGGAGCCGCTATGCGCAGAGCCTCACCAGCAAGCCGGTGAAGGGCATGCTCACCGGCCCCGTTACAATACTCAACTGGTCTTTCCCGCGGGAGGATATCCACCGCAGCGAGAGCTGCCTGCAGATTGCCAGGGCACTGCGTGAGGAGGTGTTGGATCTGGAGGCGGCGGGTATTGGCATTATCCAGATTGATGAACCGGCTCTCCGTGAAGGGGTACCACTAAGGGCGGCCGGACACGCCGATTACTTCGCCTGGGCGGTGGGCTGCTTTCGCTATACCTGCAGTGCGGTGAAGCCGGAAACGCAAATTCATACCCATATGTGCTACAGCAACTTCAATGCCATCATGGATGCGATTGTGTCCCTGGATGCGGATGTGATTACGATCGAATCTGCACGCTCCGATTTGCGCCTGCTCAGCGCCTTTGCGGACAAGACTGGCGGCTACCCCAATGAGATCGGGCCGGGGATTTACGATATTCATTCCCCCAATGTGCCCGAGCGGGAAGAGCTGGTGGAGCGCCTGAAGAAAATTGCCCAGGTGGTACCGGTGGAACGGCTCTGGGTCAATCCGGATTGCGGCCTGAAAACCCGCAGCTGGGCCGAGGTGGGGTCATCCCTGCTCAATATGGTGGCGGCGGCGCGCGCAGTGCGTGACGAGTTGGCCTGAATAAACCCGTCAATGGCTGGGATTGCGGGTTTTTTGTATGGAGAGGGAATCTTTTCCCCGTGGCGCTGAGGCCGGTTATTGGTTTTTTACCACAATTTTCGATTTTAAGATATTGCACTTGCGTTCAAACCGGCAGGTTAAATGCGGGTGCAGTTGGCGCCAAACAGGCCCCGCTACCTGTCTGGCGCCAAGCCGGTTAATTGCTGGGTGTAACAGTGGTTTCAGTTACTTTATTGAACCCGGTTGGGACTGAACCCTCGCGGGAGAGATTCTCATTACCCGCGGCGTGCACCACAATATTGTCCTCGATCCGCACACCGCCATAAGGGCGGAATGCCTCTACCTTTTCCCAGTGCACTTCAGTGGCAAGGGGGGAGGCTTTTAACTCCTCCAGTAGGCTGTCGATAAAGTAGAGCCCCGGCTCAATGGTAAATACCTGATTCTCTTCTATTGTGCGGCTGCTTCGCAAAAAGGGGTATTGTGCCGGAGGGGGCGTGGTACCGCCATCGGGACCACTCTGGTGGCCGCCCACATCGTGGACCTGCAGGCCGAGGAAGTGGCCCAGGCCATGGGGCATAAACGGGCGGGTCAGGCCCGATTCCACGGCGCCCTCTGGCGAGGTCTTGATGACGCCAAACTGGGCCAGCAGTTCGCCGACTTTCAGGTGGCACTGGCGATGCAGGGCCGGATAGGGCAGGCCGGGTTTGAGTCCGTCCACCAGTTCCAGTTGTTTCTCATCCATGGCGGCCACCAACTGCGCGAATGCGTTGTCGGCGTAAGCATAAGTGCGGGTGATATCTGAGCAGTAGCCGTGACAGTCTGCACCGGCATCGATCAGGAAAGTCCTCAGTTCCGATTCCGGCAGGCGCTCGGTGGAGAGGTGGTTGTAGTGCAAAATCGCCGCGTGCGCATTCAGGGCAACGATATTGCCGTAAGGCATGCGGTGCTCGCCCTGGCCGGCAGCACCCAGGTAGGCCTGGTTGATCTCAAATTCGCTGGCACCGCTGCGGAAAGCCTGTTCTGCAGCCCGATGGCCGGCCATGGCGATGCGGTTGGCCTCGCGCAGACAGGCGATTTCGTAAGGGGTCTTGTAGGCGCGCGCCCAGTGCAGTCGGTTGATCAGCAGTTCCGGATTGTCACTGCCGAGGGGCCAGTCCCGCAGGCTGTCGCTCTCACCGATAAAGGCTGCGCTGTCTGCACTGAGGAACGCCTTGGCATCGCTGGGTTTGCCCAGCAGCTCGATATCGTAAAACCCGCTCCAGAAAGCCTGGGGAACGGGCGGGACATAATGCCAGAAGTCTACCGGGCGGTAGAACAGCAGCTTTGGCTTGCGTCCACGCTGATAGATCACCCAACTGTGCGGGTTGTCTGTGACCGGTACCAGGGCCTTGAAGTGGGGATTGACCCTGAAGGGGTAGGGGTTGTCATCCAGAAACTGCAGCCTGGGTGCGCCGCTGAACACATTGAGGGTCTCGAAGCCGCAGGCTTCCAGTATTGTATCGTAGCGGCGGCACAGGGTGGCCATATGCTCGGCGTAAAGGTTGTTATCCATGTTCTCCCCGGTATGAATCGCTGAATCGGCATAGTGTATAGTCTGGGCTCTGGATAGTTGGCCTGAAATTTGACGATGGAAAAGAAGATACTGCTGACCGACTGCCCCGATGACAAGGGCTTGATCGCAAAGATTACCAATATCTGCTACAAGCACCAGCTCAATATCATCAGGAACCATGAGTTTGTGGACCGGCAGCAGGGCCGCTTCTTTATGCGTACTGTCCTGGAGGGCATCTTCAACGATATCATCTTCCTGGAAGACCTGGATATGGCCCTGCCCCAGGGGGCCGAGCGGCAACTGGTATCTGCCGGGCGCAAGCGCCTGGTGCTGATGGTCACCCGCGAGCCCCATTGCCTGGGGGATATCCTGATGAAGGGCTACTCCGGTGCAATGGATGTGGAAATCGCTGCGGTGATCAGCAATCATCCGGATCTGGCCGGGTTGGTACAGAAGTTTGATATTCCCTTCCACTGTGTGCCGACCGAAGAGCTGGCACGCTGCGAGCATGAACAACAGGTGGCAGCCGTGGTGGACGAGTACAGGCCGGATTACCTGGTACTTGCCAAGTATATGCGAATACTCACCCCCGCTTTCGTGACCCGCTACAGTGGGCGAATGATCAATATCCACCATTCCTTCCTGCCCGCCTTTATCGGTGCCAGACCCTACCAGCAGGCCTATGAGCGCGGGGTAAAAATCATCGGCGCCACGGCGCACTTCGTCACCGACCATCTGGATGAGGGGCCGATCATTGAGCAGGACGTGATTCATGTGGACCACGCCCACTCCGCTGCGTCCATGGCGGAGGCCGGCCGCGATGTGGAAAAACTGGTATTGTCCAGAGCCCTGCTGATGGTGTTGCAGGAGCGGGTGTTTATCCACGGTAATAAAACGGTGGTGTTCAAATAACCAGCGGATAATCTGGCCAATGGGATAACCGGGCTACTGTTGCACTGCACATTGAGAATACATAGAGATCAGGAGGGCGTATTTTGGCTGTTGATAAAAAATATATCGGTCTACTTTTTCCGCCGCAGCTGCGGGGTTTATGGCTACTCCCGCTGTTTCTGGCCGCCTGTGCCAGCGATGGGCTCATGCCCGGGGCGAAGGAATCCTTTCACACTGAAATTGCGCCCAACGGTGCCAAGCGCTTTGTATTTACCCTGGAAAGGGAACACAAGTCATTCCCTGCACCGGTACTGGCCCATCCTGAGGGCCAGAGGCGTATGCAGCGTGGGTCTGCTGGAGCGGGTGCAGGCGCCAGCCGCCGCGATATCGCCTATTTCGAGCGGGCTTTGGCGCGGCAACTTGCCGAAACAGGCTTTTGCAAGCAGGGATATTTTGAAATAGAGCGCACGGTTTACAAATACGGTGGTGAAGTGCGCGGAGAGTGTCGCGAGGGGGCCGGGGAATAGATCTTTTGCGGCCACACCGTGCCGGTGCTGGCTTCTGGCACCGTTCGAAGCAGCGCAGAGAAGCCTGTATCTGCGGGCATCGGTGCCAGGGTTTTTACCCCGCCAGCGGATGGGCAGGTTAGGGGTGCGGTGCTGATGCAATGGTGGAGCCGGTTGTCTCTTGCAACCTGTCGCTAAGGGGGCTACTGCAGCCAGATATGTCCCCGGTTTTTACCAGGCCAGTAGCCCGGTTGCGGCAGGTGTATTTCCAGAGCCTGTCATTCCCGCTCATCGGGCAAAAACTGCTCATGGTCGGGCAGGCGATTTACGCTGCCGTTGATCAGCGTCTTCAGATTTGCCATCAGTTCCTGCAGTTGTGCCTGAGACAGGCTATCGGCGATGATATGGTGATCCCCAGGCAGAACGCCCTGGCCGATCATCACCTGCTGCCAGGCCATTTCCGAAAACAGGTCATTGTAATCCCGGAATATCTTGCCGGTGTCGCGGAACAGGGCGATCTTGTCGCTCAGGCCGAAAGGAATGTCCATGCTTTCACAAGCTTGCCAGAATGCACCGTCGCGGCGTTGGTTGGCTTTGTAATGCAGGATTATAAAGTCGCGGATGTGCTCCATTTCCACCTGCGACTGGCGATTGAATTCCTCCACCTCGCAGGGCCTGATGCCGCGGTGGGGAAAGGTTTGGATCAGGCGGGTGGCCGCAGACTGGATCAGGTGGATACTGGTGGATTCAAGGGGTTCCAGAAAGCCGCTCGACAAGCCGATACTGACCACGTTCTTATTCCACTGCGCGCGCCTGCGCCCCGTGCGGAAGCGAATGACCCCGGGCTCCGACAGGGCTTTGGAATCCAGGTTGTGCATCAGCGTATTGCGAGCCTGCTCGTCACTCCAGAAGCGGCTGGAATAAACCATGCCGTTACCGGTACGGTGCCTAAGGGGAATGCACCACTGCCAGCCCGCTGCGTGGGCGATGGCACGGGTATAGGGCACTATGGGTTTTTTCGCGGTGCCGGGCACGGTGATTGCCCGGTCGCAGGGCAGCCAGTGAGACCAGTCCTCAAATCCTGTGTTCAGGGTTTTTTCTATCAGCAGGGCGGAGAGGCCGGAGCAGTCGATAAACAGGTCGCCGTCAACCGTTTGGCCGCTCTCCAGCTGCAGGCTGTCCACAAAGCCGTTGTCTGCGCGCACTTGTACTTCCCTGACGGTACCTTCCACACGTTTTACGCCGTTGTTTTCACTGTAGCGGCGCAGGAATCGGGCATAGAGTGCCGCGTCAAAATGATAGGCATAGGACAGGCCGGGCAAATTGGTACCTGCAATCTGCGTCAAGGGGGCGAACTTATTGCGGATGGCGGCCTGGTAGTTCAGGGAGTAATCCCACAGGCTCGAAGTGTCGCCATTGTGACGACTTCTTAGCCAGAGGTGATGAAAATCACAAAACGGCAAGTGTTTGCCGATAGCGCCAAAGGCGTGCATATAACTGCTGCCCTGCTGCAACCAGTTTTCAAACTGGATGCCCAACTTGATTGTAGCTTTGGTGGCCTTCAGGAATGCCTGTTCATCCAGCCCCAGGGACTGGTTAAAGAGGCTTATTGGCGGGATGGTGGCTTCACCGACCCCGACGGTACCGATTTTTTCTGATTCCACCAAGGTAATGTCGATTACCTTGCCGAGCACCCTGGCCGCCAGGGCTGCGGTCATCCAGCCGGCGGTGCCGCCTCCAAGAATGATGAGCTTGCGGATAGTGTCGCCGTTCAATGGATGCCCCCGGTAGAAAAGCGTAAAAAAAGCCCTTGCAATACAGGATCACAAGGGCGCAGTACCTGTGAGGTAACTGGCGGCCTATAGCGCGTAGCTAAAGCCCAGCAGATAGGTTCTGCCGTAGTTCTGGTAGTCGCGCACCTGCAGTGGGTTATCGCCACTCAAGGTAGTGAAGGGCTCATTGGTCAGGTTCTGGCCCTGCAGGAATACCGACAGGCCTTCCAGAGAAGTAATGCCGGACTCAGCAAAATCGTATCCGATCTGCGCATCGACGAGGGTTTCGCCCACCACGTCCACCTGCTCGCTATTAAAGCCGATGCCGTAGACCTCGCCTTTAAAGTCGTCGCGCTTGCGCATGCTGACACGGGCGGAAAAGCCATAGTTTTCATAATAAGCCGTTATATTCTGAATACTGTCTGAGAGCCCTGCCAGTTGATAATCATTACCATGCTGGTCCTGAATGTCCGAATCAATGCCCGTATAGCTGGCGAGCAGACCGAAACCATCCAGATGCTCGGTAAAGAGATTGAACGGTAGGGCCACAGAGAGTTCATAACCCGTTAGCGTGCCGCCGCCAGCATTTACTTTACCGGAAGCAGTTGCGGTGGGGTTCTCCGGTATCTGGCCGGTAGCCGGATCGGCAACACCCACGAGGTCGACAGTGAAGGTGTCGTCGAAGTGCCAATCACTCAAATCTTTCCAGAAAATCGCTGCAGAAAAGTAGCCTTCGTCACTGAAGTAATTTTCATAGGTCAAATCCACACCCACGGCTTCTTTTGGCTCCAGCGTCGGGTTACCGCCGCTGATACTCCAGTTGTTACCGTTGCCATCCACCTGTGGGTTGTAGGAAACCTCCAAGGATGCATTCATCTCGTCCATGCGCGCACGGGAGATGGTCTTGGCGGCTCCGAAGCGTACGGTCTGCTGATCGTCAATTTCTAGCGCCAGATTCAGGCTCGGCAGAAGGTGACTGTAGTCATGGCTGATATTGGTGGGCTCGGCAATCACAAGCCCGCTCGTTTCATTGACTTGGCCAGCAAAACCTTGAGAGCTTTGCTCGCTGTAGACGTAGCGAAGGCCCGCATTACCGGTTAGTGGCAAACCGAAAATTTCAGTGCCGAAATCCGCCTGGGCAAACGCGGCGGTGATCTTCTCGTTGACAGTGTAGGATTTGGTCAGGTGCTGGATACCGGTCAGCGCTTCATCGGTCAGCTCGTAGTAGCCGTCCGCCAGCAGGCCAGCGGAATCGTAAGCGATCATGTCGCCCATGCCGATAAAGTCCAAGGAAACGGTACCCAGGCGGTACTGCTCCGGTACTTCCAGCACCTGCGGGAAATCCCGCAACGTCATATAGAAGCCTTGGGAACGCTTGATTTTCTCGCGTTCGCGAAAGGAAACCCCGTAGCGGATTTCATTGACGATACCGGCTTCCACCATCTGCGTGGCGGCCAGCTTGAGTGAAGTGAGCTCGTCATCAATTTCCGGGGCGTTAATAAAGCCGTCTTGGGCGGCGTTGAGGTATTGATCCCCGTCTTTAAGGCCATACTTGTTATTCAGCGCGGTACTCGCTCCCCAGCTTAAAGGGCCGCCCAGCTTGATCAAGCCAAAGTCGCTGTAGTCGAGTCCATGGGTAAACTTGGCTCCGGTATTGCCGGAGTTAAAGGCATAGCCCAGATTGTCGGCGACACCCTCACTGTCGCCACGGCCGGTACCCGCATAGCTTTCGAAGCTCCAGGTTTCCCGCGCCACGCTGGAATGGCTGACGTCAAATTCCAGCTGCAGTGCATCGCTGAGATCGTATTGGGCATTGAAACCGAATGCGCTCAGCTTGGCATCCCGGCTTTCCATATCATTGCGCACCACCACGCGTTGGCCTTCGGTAACACCGCTGGTGAAGAAGCCCGTATTTGCATCCAATTCACCTGGCATAAACGAACCTTGTCCCCAGGCGAACGGTACCTCAATCCCTCGCAGGATTTTTTCATCGGAAAAATCCACATACAGGGCATCAAAAGTGGTATGCAACTTCTCGCTTGCCTGAACCTCCACCACCAGCATCGCGCTGTCGCGCTCCAGTACCGAGGAGCGCACAAAGGGCTTGGCGCCACCCAGCATGCTGCCGCCCGTGGATTCCCAGGGAGAGCCATCACTGTTCCGATTATCCTCGTCACCCGGCCAGTTATGATAAATACCCTGGTCATCAACGAAAATTTCAGGATAACCCCAGGCATTCCAGCGTTCTTCCTGATTGGGGGAGCGCATGGTGTTGTAAGCGAAGGCCACGCCGATGCGGTCATCGGCAAACTGGTCGATATAGGAGAAGGTGGCGCGGTGGCCCTGATCCTCCCCATCGGGGTTCAGTTTATCGAAGCCGGTCATTTCGAATTGGCCGTTGAGCTGAATCACGCGCTCGTTGCGCGCCAGGGGCTTGACGGTTTGCAGATCGATGACCCCGGCGATACCCTCGGCTTCGATACTGGCCTGGGGTGTCTTGTAAACGGTCACACCGCTCATAATCTCGGACGGGTAGAGATCGAACTCGACGCCGCGATTGTCGCTAATGGAGACCTGCTCGCGACCGTTAAAGGTGGTGGCACTCTCGTTTTCACCAAAGCCGCGGATGGACACGCGGCTGGCGCGGCCGTCCAGGCGCTGTGCCGCGAGGCCGGGCAGGCGGGCAATGGCTTCTGCAATGGAGGAGTCGGGCAGCTTGCCGATATCTTCGGCAGAGATGGCCTCAACCACAGCCTTGGCGTCGCGCTTGGTGCCGATGGCGTCCATCACACTCTTGCGGAAACCGGTCACAGTGACCTCTTCGATCGTCGCACCAGCGGCCTCCTCGTCCGCTGCGAGCGCTGCCAGGGGCATACCGACGGTAGCCGCAATGGCGATGGACAGCAATGCGGGCCGAAACCCCCCTGGGTTTTTGTTGGATAGACGCATCATCTTCTCCCGGAATTATCGTTATGGTGATGAGTCGCATCCTAGGCTTCGTGACAACCCGCCACATCCTCCCCCGAGGGGGCGGAGGCGGGGCTGTGTCCGGCACCCCAGGGAAAAGTGACTGACTGCAAAATAACGCTTTGTTTTATAGATTTTTTTGCCCTACCCCAACCCACTGTCCGGTCGCCCGGCGGGGTGCATGTTGATGGCACTGTGGGACTCGACCTGGAGAAAAGCCATCTGCCCCGTGCTGCTGACGGTTTGAAAGAAATGCCAATCAGACCGGGGCTTCGGGATCAGCACGCACTCAGAGCCAGTATATCCAAAAAAATGAAAACTGCGCCAAAAGAGACCTGGCCTTGGGCGGTGCTGTGGGTGTTGGCCAGATGGGGCCTGTGAAATACAAGCAGTGCCATGGCGTTTGGCCGTATCCCCGCAATGTCAATTCACAAGGTCATGGAGTCGTTTGTGAGCGTCGAGTCAATCCGGCGTGCTTTTGTCGGTGTACGGTACTGGTGAAACCAAAAATTCATGATTTTGTCATCAGGATTCAGGAATGCCCTGTAACTGTTTGCAGCATTGATACCCTTTAGTGTCGACAGGTAGAAGAGAAGATGCAGGTACTGGATCTGGCCCCGGCAGCGGTCCTGGCGGGTGCCCTGCTATCGGCCCAGGTGGTCTGTGCCACTGGTGCCGGTATGTCTTATTTTGCTGCGGCCAGTGACCACAGCAGGGCCCTGGCTCTCTACAGGGATGGCGGCGCCGGTACCGTGTCACTGGAGGGGGTTGGCACCGGCCCGGTTGAGTCAGAAACGCCGGATTGGCCAGGTGCGGATGGTCGCGGAATCACTGCTCCCGCCCTGGCTGCCTGCGGCGAAGCAGCCACTTTGATCAGTCGGGTGCAGGGCCCCGGTTTTGTGAGTGACCTGCAGGGAGAGCGCCACGAGATTGAAGCGGTGGTAGTGGGGAATTTCAGAACCCCATCACCGGTCTTGCCGGCTTTTTCCTGCAGGAAGAAGGCAGCGACCAGGACGGGCTAAACGAAACCTCAGAGGGCCTGTTTATCTACGACAATGCCTTCGGTGTGGCGGTGCAGGCAGGCGATCTGGTGCGTGTGGGGGGGATCGTTGATGAGTTCTATGGTTTTACCGAGCTCACGCAGGTCTACGGCGTTACTATTTGTGGCAGCGGTTATGCGGTAACCGCTGCCAGCGTACAGTTGCCGTTTGACTCTATCCAGGCGCAGGAACAGCTTGAAGGGATGCTGGTGACATTCCCCCAGACCCTGACAGTCAACGGCCACCACAACCTGGGCCGTTATGGCGAGGTGATTCTCTCCAAGGATCGCGTGTATATTCCCACCCACAAGCATGCACCGGGTGCAGCAGCCATGGCACAAGCGGCGGCCAACCAGTTGAACCGGATTGTGCTGGATGACGGTGCCACCGTGCGGAACCCCGAGGTGCCGCCCTATCCGGCGCCAGGTCTCAGGGCTGACAACCCGCTGCGCAGTGGTGACACCTTGCAGGGGCTCAGTGGTGTCATGGCCTATGGGTTTGGGGCCTACCGTGTACATCCGGTTGAAGTGCCGCAATTTACCCCGGCGAATATACGCGAAGAAACGCCCGTTTTGCCCGGCGAAGGCAGCTTGCGTATCGCCGGCTTTAACCTGTTGAATTATTTCAATGGTGATGGCAACGGAGGGGGCTTCCCCACACTGCGCGGGGCGGATACCCCGGAGGAGTTCCAGCGTCAGCGGGATAAAACTATTGCCGCGATCCTGCGAATGGAGGCGGATGTTGTCGGCCTGATGGAACTGGAAAACGATGGTTACGGCACTGACAGCGCGATCCAGGATCTGGTCAACGGCCTCAACAACGCCAGTGGTGGTCAGGGTTACCGGTTTGTCGATCCGGGTCTCGCCCGACTCGGTAATGACGACATCAGTGTGGGAATGATTTATCGCAGCGACCGGGTTGTGCCCCTGGGCAGGGCGGTGACTCTGCAGAATTACCCGTTTGTGGCTGGCAATCGCCAGCCACTGCTGCAGACCTTTGCTGAAGTTTCCTCCGGGGCGCGGTTTGTTATTGTTGCGAATCATTTCAAGTCCAAGGGCGGTTGCCCCGATGATGGCGGCTTTGATGATGACCAGGGTGATGGGCAGGGCTGTTGGAACACCCTGCGCACCCGGGCCGCGGAAACACTGGTGCGATGGATAGACCGCGATCCCGCCGGCAGCGGGGTTGACCGGGTATTGGTACTCGGTGACCTCAACAGCTATGCACAGGAGAACCCCATCACCGCCCTGAAGAATGCCGGTTACACGGATTTGCTGCAGTGGTACGGTAAGGGTAAGGCTTATTCTTATGTGTACGATGGTCAGTCCGGGTATCTCGATCACGCCCTCGCCAGTGCGGCCCTGGCACCGCTGGTAACCGCTGCGGTGGTTTGGCCTATCAATGCCGATGAGCCGCGGGCACTGGATTACAATACGGAGTACAAGAGCGACCTGCAGCTGGCGAACTTGTATTCCCCGGGTCCCTTTCGCGCTTCGGACCACGATCCTGTGATTGTGGAGCTGGTGTTGAATGCCATTAACCTGGCGCCCTCGGCGGGATTTCGTTGGCAAGCCGAGGACAACACGATCTCTTTCGCCGATACCAGCAATGATCCGGACGGTAACCTGGTGCGCTGGTTGTGGCATTTCGGCGACGGTTCGAGCAGTACCCAACAAAATCCCAACCACCATTTCCACGCTCCGGGTTTCTATCCGGTGCGTCTGAAGGTGAAAGATGAGCGCGGTGCGGTATCCACCGCTGTGCAACTTGTTGAAGTGACAGACTGGAAGCTGAAATAGAGAGGCTTACCGGCGAGTGCTTTGTCTCTGATCCGAAGACAGGGAATACCCGGTATACTGGCAGACGGCATTGACTGGAGCATTTGCCGGTGCCCGGAGAGCTTCTGGGACTGGAGTCTGCTGCTGGAGAGGTTGTATCCCCTGGCGATTTATGGATTTTGGAGACAGTTGGGTGAGCGAGCACGAAAAAATCAATTATGTCGAATTCCCGGCCAACGACCTGGAAAAAACCAAGGCATTTTTTGCGGAAGCTTTCGATTGGGTATTTACCGACTATGGCCCTGAATATACGGCTTTTACCGCTGCCGGGCTGGATGGGGGTTTCTATCAGGCCAACTTGCACAACTCTACCGCAAGCGGTGGTGCGCTGGTGGTATTTTACAGTACCGATCTGGAAGAAACCCAGCGAAAGGTGGAAGGCTGCGGTGCCAGGGTGGTGAAACCCATTTTCTCTTTTCCCGGTGGCAGGCGCTTTCATTTTACCGAGCCGTGCGGCAATGAGTTTGCCGTCTGGTCGGATGCGGATTTCTAGGGCGCTGTGCCCAAAGCCCCCGGTATTATGGGGCTTCGGGCTGCACAGTGATTACATCAGGCTTTGAAATCCGCAGCCAGTTTTTTCTCTACCAGATGTTTTTTCAGCCTGGCATAGCGCGGGATTCCGTTTTTGTAGGGGGGGTAGTCTTCCCCCTGGATCAGCGGCAGCAGATAATCACGCCCCTTTTGGGTAATGCCGAACCCGTCCTCGCTGATATATTCACCCGGCATGAATTTTTCCACATTGGCCACTTGGGACAACGGCACTTCACCCACAGACCAGCTGTACTCACTGCCCTCGGCGCGAATGATTGCCGGCATAATGGCATTTTTGCCGGCAACTGCCATTTGCACGGCAGCGCGGCCTACGGCATAGGCCTGCTCCACATCGGTGGCGGAGGCAATATGGCGCGCGGCGCGCTGCAGATAGTCGGCCAGAGCCCAGTGGTATTTCAGGCCCAAGGTGCTCTTGATCATAGTGGCGAGCGTCGGCGCAACACCGCCGAGTTGTTTGTGGCCGAAGGCATCGGTGGTCCCGGCATCGGCGAGAAAGGTGCCATCTTTGTTCTGGACGCCCTCAGAGGCGACGATGACACAGTAGCCTTTCTCGTCCACGGTTGCCTGTACCTTGGCGAGGAACCTTTCCCTGTCGAAGGGCACTTCCGGGAACAGGATAATGTGGGGTGCATCGCCTTCCTGTTCCTGGGCCAGGGCACCGGCGGCGGCAATCCAGCCCGCGTGGCGGCCCATCACTTCCAGAATAAAGACTTTTGTGGAGGTGGCACACATGGAGGCCACATCCATGGCGGCCTCCTGGGTGGATACGGCCACATATTTGGCCACAGAGCCAAAGCCGGGGCAGTTGTCGGTCAGGGGCAGGTCGTTGTCCACGGTCTTGGGAATGTGGATGGCCTGGATCGGATAGCCCATGGTCTCGGACAACTGGGACACTTTCAGGCAGGTGTCCGCGGAATCACCGCCGCCGTTATAGAAGAAGTAACCGATATTGTGCGCTTTGAATACGGCTATCAAACGTGCGTACTCTGCACGATTTTCCTCCAGGCTCTTCAATTTGTAACGGCAGGAACCAAAAGCGCCGGAAGGGGTGTAGCGCAGCGCGGCAATATCCTCCGCACGCTCCTGGCCCACGTCGATCAGCTCCTCGCGCAGTGCGCCGAGGATGCCGTTTAGCCCTGCATAGACATTGCCTATCTTGTCCTGGTTTACACGCGCGGCTTCGATGACACCGCAGGCAGACGCGTTGATCACGGCGGTCACACCACCGGATTGTGCGTAAAAGGCATTTTTTTTCGACATGGTTATCCTGTATTTATCGGGGTCTTGAAATACATCGTTGCTCGGCTGTCCGCTATGCGGCTGTTCTCGTTACGGTGGCATGCGGGGAATGCCGGAGTTCGTGTCGGCTGCCGGCCACTGCGGCTAAGTCGCTATCCGTTGGTAGAGAGTGGGGTCGAGCAGTGTGGGGGCGGAGTCTAATGGAATAGCACGGAGAATGCATGGAGACCGGAGTATTTGGCAATTACTGGCCTGTGATGCCGTGTTAAGCTTGCGCCGCAACGATCGGGAGTACAGATTTCCGCCATGCATATTCACATTCTAGGTATTTGCGGCACCTTTATGGGTAGCCTGGCCCAGTTGGCTGTGGCGGAAGGGCACCGGGTGACGGGCAGTGATGCCGATATCTTCCCGCCAATGAGCACCCAGTTGCTGCAAGCGGGAGTCCAGATCATTGAGGGGTATGATCCGGCGCAATTGGAGCCGGCGCCGGATCTGGTGATTATTGGCAATGCCATGCCCCGCGGTAATCCCGCGGTGGAAGCGGTGCTGGAGCGGGGCCTGCCCTATACTTCCGGCGCCCAGTGGCTGTGTGATCACTGCCTCGGCGGACGCTGGGTATTGGCGGTGTCCGGCACCCATGGCAAGACCACCACCGCCAGTATGTTGGCCTGGATTCTGGAAGCGGCGGATATGCAGCCGGGTTTCCTGATCGGCGGGGTGCCGGGTAATTTCGGCGTATCGGCACGCCTGGGTGAGTCCCCGTTTTTTGTGGTGGAGGCGGATGAATACGATACCGCCTTCTTCGACAAGCGTTCCAAGTTCGTGCACTACCGCCCGCGCACAGTCATTATCAACAACCTGGAATTCGACCACGCGGATATCTTTGAAGATCTGGCGGCGATCCAGCGCCAGTTCCACCACCTGGTGCGCACGGTGCCGGCCAGTGGCCTGGTGGTTGCCGCTGCAGAGGAAAATGTGCAACAGGTATTGGCGCAGGGCTGCTGGAGCGAGGTTCAGCGCTTTGGCTTTGAGGGTCAGGAAGGGCTGGGCCTGGGTGACTGGCGCGCGGTGGATATCGCCGCGGATGGCAGCAGTTTCACCATACAGTTCGAGGGGGCCGAGGTGGCGCGGGTGGAGTGGGACTGCACCGGATTACACAATGTGTGCAATGGCCTCGCCGCTGTGGCGGCCGCCCGTCATGTGGGGGTGTTACCGGCGTTGAGTGGCACCGCACTGGGGCGTTTCCAGGGGGTGAAGCGGCGTATGGAATGTCTGGGCGAGGTGGCAGGAATCCGGGTATATGACGATTTTGCCCATCACCCCACGGCGATCCAGTCAACCCTCACCGGGCTGCGGGCCAAAGTGGGAGGGGACAGGATCATCGCTTTGATCGAGCTGCGTTCCAACACCATGCGCATGGGAGTGCATCGGGACAAGCTGGCGAATGCCTGCAGCGGTGCGGATATGGTGCTCTGGTATCAGCCCCCGGGCATGGACTGGTCACTGGAGGAAGTGGCCCGCCACTCTTCGGTGCCCGCCGGAATTTTCGATAGTATTGAGAGCGGTGTGGAGTCGGCCCTCAAACTCGCTGATGAGGGCAGCCATATTGTGGTGATGAGCAACGGGGGGTTCGGTGGTATTCACCAGCGCCTTATCGGTGCTTTGGAACAGAAATACCGCCGACCGGTCTGAGCCATGTTACCGGCAGGGAAGGGGTAGGGAAGATGCATTGCGGGACAAATTGAGGTTGGGAGATTGCAGCAGCACACCTTCGACAAAACCGTGACTCTGGCCATGACCGGAGCTTCCGGGGCGCAATACGGCCTGCGCCTGCTGCAGTGCCTGCTCGCCTCCGGGGCGCGCGTCTGGCTGCTGGTGTCCGAAGCCGCGCGGGTGGTGATCAATACCGAAACTGACCTCAAACTGCCCGAGGGCGACAGTGGGGCGCTGCAGGGTTGTCTCGCCGATCATTTTGACGCGAAGGAGGGTCAGCTGACCCTGTTTGGCATGCGCGACTGGTTTTCCCCGGTGGCATCCGGCACCGGCGCGCCGGTCAGTATGGTGATCTGTCCCGCCAGTGGTGGTACCCTCTCGGCGGTTGCCTGCGGCGCTTCCAACAATCTGATCGAGCGCGCCGCGGATGTAGCCCTGAAGGAGCGCCGCCAGCTGATCCTGGTCCCGCGCGAGGCGCCTTATTCGGAAATACACCTGGAGAATATGCTCAAGCTCACCCGCATGGGTGCGGTCATTCTGCCTGCCAGTCCCGGTTTTTACCAGAGACCGCGCACGGTTGACGATATTGTCGACTTCATTGTGGCACGCCTGCTCGATCAGTTGGGTGTGGAGCAAAACTTATTGCCGAACTGGGGTGAATAGCGCGCTAAAAGGGGGCTATTGTCGTGAAACCGAGCGTCACGATTCATTACTGTGTGCAGTGCAACTGGATGTTGCGGGCCACCTGGATGGCCCAGGAATTGCTCTCCACCTTTGCCGATGACCTCCAGCAGGTTGCATTACAACCCGGAACTGGGGGAGTATTTGAAATCCGGATTGGCGAAAATTTGATCTGGGAGCGCAAGCGCGATGGCGGCTTTCCCGGCGCCAAGACCCTCAAGCGGCGTGTGCGGGATCTGCTGTTCCCGGACCGCGCGCTGGGACATAGTGATATGCCCTGAATGTATTTCCAATACCACGGGGTGGACGCAAACTGTGTACTCGTAGGTATCCCGAAGGCGGCCAAAACGTACGCGGCTGTGGCCCACTGATATTCACTACAAGCGGAAATATATGCTGTCAGCTTTCAAGACCTGTTACGAACACCTGGTGACCAAGCGGCCATTGGCTGTATTGATGGTTGTCGGCCTGTTGAGCCTGCTGGCTGCAATGGGCCTGCCCCGCTTTAAACTGGATGCCTCCGCGGATTCCCTCACGCTGGAAGCGGACCAGTCCCTGGATTATTTTCGCGAGATTTCCGAGCGCTATGCCAGTGGCGACTTCCTGGTGGTGACCTACCGCTATAAGGATGGTGACCTGTTCAGCGATGGGTCCCTGGACACCCTGGGCAGACTGCGCGATGCACTGGGCGGGGTGGATGGCGTCACCAGCGTGCAGACCATTCTGGATGTGCCACTGCTGTATAGTCCCAAGCTGTCTTTGACCGATCTCAGCGATGATATTCGCACCCTGTCCAATGCCGATACCGACAGGGACCTGGCCCGCCAGGAGTTTCTCTCCAGCCCCATTTACCGTGAATTGATCCTGAGCCCGGACGGCCAGACCACTGCGCTGCTCGCCAACCTGAAACTGGACAACCGCGGTATTGAACTGGTGCGCGAGCGCGACGCCCTGCGGCGCAAACGCAGCAGTGAGGGCCTGAATGCGGAGGAGGCCGCGCGGCTGCAGGTGGTGAGTGCGGTTTACCTGGAACATCGTACCGCCCAGGAATTGGAGGCCCGCCAGAGAGTGGAGACGGTGCGGGGGATTCTCGCCGGTTACCAGGGGCAGGCGGAGCTGTTCCTCGGCGGTGTGACCATGATTACCGCGGACATGATCGCGTTTATCAAGAGCGATCTGGTGGTGTTTGGTGTGGGTATCCTCGCCTTTATCATCCTCACCCTGCTGCTGATCTTCCGCCAGCCGCGCTGGGTGCTGCTGCCACTACTCACCTGTGTGACCACCGCTGTGATAATGCTGGGCCTGCTCAGCTGGCTCGATTGGCGCCTCACGGTGATCTCTGCCAATTTTGTCGCGCTGTTGCTGATTATCACTCTCGCCATCACCATTCACCTGGCGGTGCGCTACCGCGAATATATCGCACAGCACCCCCACTGGAGCCGCGAGGAACTGGTTCTGCAGACCGTGCGCTTTATGGCCAAGCCCTGCCTGTACACTGCACTGACGACGATTGTGGCTTTCGCGTCCCTGGTAGTGAGCGGTATACGCCCGGTAATCGATTTTGGCTGGATGATGACCATGGGCGTTACCCTGGCCCTGGTGCTGTCTTTCCTGATTATTCCCTGCTGCCTGATGATTCTGCCCAAGCGCGAGGGCAAGGTGAGTACGGACAACTCCCACGCCTTTACCCTGCGTTTTTCCCGTTTTGCCGAGAGGCACCGGGTTTTTGTGTTGGGTGTCTCCCTCCTGGCTTTCGCGGCCGGCATTGCGGGCGTGTCCCAGTTGAAGGTGGAAAACCGTTTTATCGATTATTTCGATGATGCCACAGAGATCTATCAAGGGATGCTGGTGATCGACCGCCGCCTGGGCGGAACGGTCACCCTGGATATTGTCCTCGACAAACCCGAGGAGGAAGCAGTGGCCTTTGAGGGGGAGGAAGATCCTTTCGGCGAGGCCGCTGGTGATGACGCCCTCGCTGCGGAAGACCCCTTTGCCACAGAGGATCCCTTCGGCAGTGCGGAAGAGTCTCAGGAGCTGAGTTACTGGTTTACTGTAGCCGGTCTTGCTGAGTTGGAGCAGTTGCATGACTACCTGGAGGCCCAGCCGGAGGTCGGCAAGGTGCAGTCCCTGGCAACTGCGTACAAGGTGGCCCGCGATTTGAATGGCGGCCCGCTCAATGACTTCGAACTGGCGGTGGCGAATAACAGCCTGCCAGCGCAAATTCGCAGTGTGCTGATCAGCCCCTATCTTTCCACGGAGGACAACCAGGCGCGCATCACCCTGCGGGTTATGGAAACTGATCCGGGTCTGCGCCGCGATGCATTGATCCAGCGCATCTACGACTACGCCCACAACGAAATGGGCATAGCCCCGCAAAATATTCACCTGACCGGCCTGCTGGTGCTTTACAACAATATGTTGCAGAGCCTGTTCAAGTCGCAAATCCTTACCCTGGGGGCGGTGTTTGTCGGTATCCTGCTGATGTTTTTAGTGCTGTTCCGCTCCCTGTCCCTGGCCATTATCGCGCTGGTGCCAAATATGCTGGCAGCCTGTGTGGTGCTTGGCGGTATGGGGTTGGCGGGCATACCGCTGGATATGATGACCATTACCATCGCTGCGATAACGGTCGGTATCGGTGTGGATCATGCGATTCACTATCTGTACCGTTTCCGCGCCGAGTTTGCCAAAGACGCCGACTACCTGGCCACCATGCACCGCAGCCACGCAACCATCGGCCGCGCCATGTTCTACACGGCGATCACCATTATTGCCGGCTTCTCGATTCTGGCGTTGTCAAAGTTTGTACCATCCATTTATTTTGGCCTGCTGACCGCACTGGCTATGTCCGCAGCACTGCTCGGTTCCCTCACCCTGCTGCCGCTGCTGCTGGTGATGTTCAAGCCACTGGGAAGGGGTAAGCCGAGCCACGAGCAGGTGGCAGCAGAAGCTGCGGCAGGTGCCTGATTGGGAATGCCCACGCCGGGTAATGAAAAGCCGGGCAGAAAGCCCGGCTTTTTGATCAAGGCGTATTCTCCCGTTCGGGATTAATCCTCGCGGCTGGTGATTTCCAGCAGGTGATAACCAAACTGGGTTTTCACCGGTCCGTGCACCTTGTGCAATTCATCGGAAAAAACCACTTTGTCGAATTCCGCGACCATGACGCCCTTGCTGAATTCTCCCAGATCGCCTCCTGTGCGGCCGGATGGGCACTGTGAGTGCGCTTTGGCCATTTCGCCAAACTCGGCACCGCTTTCGATTTCCTGCTTCAGCTGCTGGCACTTTGCTTCGTTCTCCACCAGAATATGACGGGCTGTCGCTGTGGGCATACATCGTCTCCATCTATTGCATTGACCGCAGCAGCTTACTGGGTGTGCGCGGCATTTGCCACCGGTAATATCCGCAACAAATCCCAAGCCTGGTCGCACTCTTGACCAGTGACACGAAAACGTCACTTCTGTCGGGGCGGCGGGTGTGTGTGCAGTGGTATCTTTAGTGAAGACAACACAATACGGCGAGTGACCCCATTGCAACAGATCCCTCTTTTTCCCTTGAGCGTGGCCCTGTATCCCGGGGTTACCCTGCCCCTGCGTATCTTCGAACAGCGCTACCTGCATCTGGTGAGTGAAGCGCTGAAGACCGACAGCGGATTTGGCGTGGTGCTCATTCGTTCCGGCGGCGAAGTGGGGCATGCCTCGGTGTGGCCGCTAGGTGTTTATGTGCATATTGTCGATTGGGGCCAGGGTGAGGAGGGGCTGCTGCATATACAGGTGGTGGGCCGGCGCCGATTTCGCATTACCCATACGGACAGGGCCGAAGACGATCTATTGCTGGGGGATGTGGAATGGCTGCCGGAAGAGTCGCCGAAACCCATACCCGCCGATTGCGATGGCTTGCTCGCTGTACTCAATGAACTGAAAGAGCGCGCCAAAATACTGTCGCTGAAGTTCGACCAGGTGGATTCCGCCGATGCGCTGTCCTGGCAGCTGGCGCAGTTGCTGCCCTTGGAAGACAAGGTGCGGGTAGAACTTCTGGCCCTGGAGGACCCGCTGGCACGCCTGGCCAATATCGCTGACAATCTGGACCGATGGACCCGGCAGTGACCGGCTGTGGACCTATTTTCCGGAATAGGCCGGGATTGGCCATTCAAACCCCGCTCCCCTGGGGTATACTGCGCGGCCGACCGGATTATGCACGGAGCGCCAAGTGACCACCACCGACACCGCTGACCAAATCCGTACGCGACTCGGGCAGATGGGCCAGGCTGCCCGCGCTGCAGCGCGGCTGATGGCCAGGGCCAGTACTGCGGCCAAGAACCGAGCCCTCAGGGCCATCGCCACCCAGATCGAAGCGCAGCGGGCGCAACTCACCGAGGCCAATATCCGAGATATGCAGGCGGGGCTTGCACAGGGTCTGGACGCTGCACTGCTCGATCGTCTGGAACTGGATAACCCCCGTATCGACGCTATGATTGCAGGCCTGTTACAGGTCGCGGATCTGCCTGATCCGGTGGGGGAAATCGAGAATCTGCACTATCGTCCCAGCGGCATCCAGGTGGGTAGAATGCGTGTGCCGCTGGGGGTGGTGGGGATTATTTACGAGTCCCGCCCCAATGTGACGATAGATGCTGCCAGCCTCTGCCTGAAGTCCGGAAATGCCACTATTTTGCGCGGCGGGAGTGAGGCGCTGCACTCCAACCAGGCTATTGCCGCCTGCATTGTCGCTGGATTGCGCGCGTCAGACCTGCCGGAGACAGCCGTTCAGGTGGTGGGGACCAGCGACCGCGCTGCCGTGGGTGCTTTGATCACCATGCCGGAATACCTGGATGTGATTGTGCCTCGCGGTGGCACCGGCCTGATTGAGCGTGTCAGCCGTGAGGCCAGTGTACCGGTAATCAAACACCTGCACGGGGTGTGCCATGTCTATATCGATGACCGTGCGGATCCGAAAAAGGCCTTCGATATTGCCCTCAATGCCAAAACCCGCCGCTACGGCGTATGCAATGCTATGGAAACCCTGCTGGTTGCAGAGGGAATCGCCGCAGAGATACTGCCGGATCTGGCCGCGGCCTTTGAGTCCAGAGGTGTGGAGCTGCGCGGTTGCGAGCGCACTCGCGAGATACTGCCGCGATGCCTGGCAGCCATGGAAGCGGACTGGACTGAGGAGTACCTGGCGCCAATACTGTCGATCCGCGTAGTGGCGGATATGGAGGCGGCGATGGCTCATATTGCCCGCTACGGCTCCGGCCACACGGATGCCATAGTGACCGAGGATTACAGCCGCAGCCGGCGTTTTCTCACGGAGGTGGATTCCAGTTCGGTGATGGTGAATGCCTCCACCGGCTTTGCCGATGGCTATGAATACGGCCTGGGGGCGGAAATTGGTATTAGCACGGATAAAATCCACGCCCGTGGTCCGGTGGGGCTGGAAGGACTCACCTCCCGAAAATGGATCGTGCTGGGAAATGGACATATACGACAGTAGACACTGTCCCGGTGTAATCATCTGGCGCAAGAGGTAATTTTGGCGACCAAGCGGCACAGTATCGCCCTGTTTGGCGGCACTTTCGACCCGATACATTTTGGCCACCTGCGTATGGCACTAGAGCTGCGCCAGGCTTTGGGGTTCGATGAAATGCGCCTGCTGCCAAGCCACCAGCCGGGCCACCGTGAAAGTCCGGGGGTGTCCCCCCGTCAACGTTGCCAGATGCTGGTGCTGGCACTGGCGGGTTGTGACGAATTGCAGCTGGATGAGCGGGAATTGCGCCGGGGGGGAGCCACTTATACTGTGGACACCCTGGAGGAATTGCGTACAGAGCTGGGTCCTGAGGTGTCGATCAGTTTCTGTATGGGGCTGGATTCCCTGCTCAGTCTGCACCGCTGGCACCGCTGGCAGAGCCTGCTGGCGCTGGCGCATCTGGTGGCGGTGACCCGGCCGGGCTGGAGTCCGCCCCAGCGGGCAAAAGGGGGTGATCATTCCCCGCTGCTCGATGTGCTCGAGCGCCACCGCGGAAGCACCGCCGATTTGCATGGGGAGCCCTGCGGGCGCCTGGTGGTGCGCGAACAGACCCTGCTGCCAATCTCCTCCACCCATATCCGCCAATTGCTCGGCAACGGCCAGTCGCCCCGTTACCTCCTTCCAGCTGCGGTGTTGCAGTATATTGAAGACCATCAACTTTACAGAAAACAGAATACCGCCGGCGACCGGTAAAGCATCAAGGTGTTATGACAAATATTAAAGAAATCGCGTTCAACGCACTGGAAGACCTGAAAGGCAAAGATATCGTTGCCCTGGATGTTTCCGAACTGTCTGATGTGATGGACAATCTGCTGATCTGTACCGGTACCTCAAGCCGCCAGGTGAAATCCCTTGCGGAAAATGTTGTGGGTGAATTGCAGAAACAGGGTGTGCGCCCCATTGGTGTGGAAGGGAAAGAGCAGGGGGAATGGGTACTGGTGGACTATGGGGATTTGGTGGTACATGTGATGCTGGAGGATTTGCGCAGCTTCTACGACCTGGAAAAACTCTGGTCGATGACGCCGAATACGCGCGAAGAGGCGGACGGCAGTGATCCCCACGGGGGATGAGACCGTGAAAATCCGAATTCTCGCCGCCGGAGGGAAAATGCCCCGTTGGGTGCAGGAGGGCTACACTGAGTACGCCAGGCGCCTGCCCCGAGATATTTTCCTGGAGGTGGTGGAAATCCCCCTGGGGCCGCGCGGCCGGAAAAATACCCTGGCACTGATTGACAAAGCCCGTAGGAAGGAGGGGGAGGCAATGCTCTCTGCCCTCGGTCCCCGGGATCATGTCGTGGCGCTGGATGTAAAGGGCAAACCCTGGAGTACGGCGCAGCTCTCGCGGCAATTGCGTGAATGGCAGCTCTCGGGGGAAAGTGTCTGCCTGCTGATTGGCGGTCCCGATGGCCTCTCTGGGGATTGCCTGAATGCGGCCAGACAATGCTGGTCCCTCTCTCCGCTCACTTTGCCACATCCGCTGGTGCGTGTGGTATTGGCGGAGCAGATTTACCGCGCCTGGACACTGTTGGTGGGACATCCCTACCACAAGTGACGGAGACAATGGCCAGCCCGGATTGTCTGTTCACTTGTGCCCTGTGGTAATGTAGTTCACTTGGTTTTTTTCAGCGCCAGTCAACACTGTTCAAATAAGCCCAAATGCCCAAATGCCCCACGCCCATCGCCTCAAGGACCCCTATATCGAGCAGCGGCTTTTCCGCAATCGCATGCTGGTGGCCATCGCCGGTGTCATTGTTCTGCTGGGGGTTTTGGTCGCGCGTTTTTACAATCTGCAGATTATCAATTACGAAGACTATCGCACTCAATCCGAGGAAAACCGTATCCAGGTACGCCCGGTAGCCCCCACCCGGGGATTGATATACGACCGCAACGGCACTCTGCTTGCGGATAACCGTGCCAGTTACAATCTCTCCATTGTGCGCGAGCGTGTGCGGGATCTGGATGCGACCCTGGAATTGATCGGCAACCTTATTCGCCTTGAAGACAGTGATGTGGCCAAGTTTCGCAAGCGCATGAAGCGCCGACGCCCATTTGAGCCGGTACCCCTGCGCTTTCGCCTGGAAGAAGATGAAATTGCGCGTATCAGTGTCAACCAGTTTCGCATGCCCGGTGTTTCTGTTCAGGCCGAACTGGTGCGTTATTACCCACTGGGGGCGCTGTTTGCTCACAGTGTCGGCTATGTGGGGCGTATCAGTGACCGAGATTTGAATAATTTCACCCGGGAGGACGTGCGGCGCTACCGGGGTACCCGCAGTATCGGCAAGGTGGGGCTGGAACGCAGCTACGAGCAGCACCTGCTCGGGGAAGTGGGGTATGAGAATGTAGAGATCAATGCGCGCGGGCGGGTACTGCGGGTGCTGGAGCGCGAAGACCCCAAACCGGGTGTTGGCCTGACCCTGCACCTGGATGCGCGCCTGCAGCAGGTGGCCTCCGAAACCCTCGGTGATCGCCGCGGTGCCGTGGTCGCCATTGATGTCAATACCGGCGGTGTACTGGCGTTTGTGAGTAAGCCCTCTTTCGACCCGAATCTGTTTGTCACCGGCATCAGTTTTGTCGACTACCGCACCCTCAGTGACTCCCTTGACGTCCCCCTGTTTAATCGCGCCATACAGGGACAGTATCCTCCGGGTTCGACCCTGAAGCCCGTGATGGGGCTCGGGGCCCTGGAGGCCGGGATTATTTCCCGTGAGACCAGGATTCAGGACCCGGGTTTCTACAAACTGCCCAACGACCCGCGTATCTACCGGGACCATATCCGCTGGGGCCATGGCGATAAAGTGGATTTGGTACAGGCCATGGCACAGAGCTGCGATGTGTTCTTCTGGGATATGGCGCACCGCTGGGATATCGACGAAATGCACACTATCGCCACCCATTTCGGGCTCGGTGCCAAGACCGGCATTGATCTGCCTACAGAGCGCGCCGGCCTCTTTCCTTCGCGGCACTGGAAGCGCAGCGCGCGGGGCATGCCCTGGTTCCCCGGGGATAGCCTGAATGCGGTGCTGGGGCAGGGCTTCGTGTTGGCCACTCCGCTGCAACTGGCAGTGATGACCGCGACTATCGCCAATCGCGGCACCCACTATCGGCCACAAATGGTAAAAACCATCAATGGCGTGGTACAGCCAGCGGAAAGGCTGCACAACCTGGAAGCGCGCCCGGACCATTGGGACTTGGTGTTTGAAGGCATGGAGGCTGTGGTCAATCGCAGTGACGGTACTGGCAAGCGCGCCGGTGAGGGCCTGGATTTTCGCGTTGCCGGTAAATCCGGTACCGCTCAGGTGGTGGGTATTGCCCAGGGCGCGCAATATGATTCCGAGGCCCTGCTGGAGCGCCACCGGGATCACGCGCTGTTTGTCGCTTTTGCTCCAGTGAACAAACCCCGCATTGCAGTCGCGGTTCTGGTGGAAAATGGGGAAGCCGGCGGCAAGGTGGCTGCCCCGGTAGCCCGGGCGCTGTTCGCCGAATGGATGGCGCGTCCGCAGCCACCGGTTGAAACCGCGCGGGATACCGATCTGACTGGGAGGAGGGGCAATGGCTAATCGCGACTACTCGCACCGGCTCTCCGATATGGACAGCAGCCTCAGAAAGCCGGTGAGCCTTGCCCGTCGCCTGCACCTCGATGTGCCGCTGCTGGTGTTGTTATTGCTGTTGGCATCTGCCGGCCTGGGAGTGCTCTACAGTGCTTCTGGCGGTGACTTCAAGTATGTACAGCGCCAGTCGGTTTTTATGTGCCTGGCGTTTTTAGGCATGTTCATTGTTGCGCAGATTCCCCTGGACTTTTACCGGCGTTGGTCGATCTGGGCCTATCTGGGTGGCTGCACCCTGTTGCTGGGGGTGCTGTTTTTTGGTACCGGTGCCAAGGGTGCCCAGCGCTGGCTGGAGATCGGCGGCTTTCGCTTCCAACCCTCTGAGATGATGAAGCTGGGGGTACCGATGATGGTCGCTGCCTTCCTGCACCAGCGCGCACAGCCCCCTGCGTTTGCCACGGTGTGCGGGGCTTTGGTCATCGTGGCGGTACCGGCTGCGCTGATCGTGCGCCAGCCGGATCTGGGCACAGCCATTCTGATCGCCGCCGCCGGCCTGTTTGCACTGTATCTGGCGGGGCTCAGCTGGAAGATGATCGGCGCCGCGGCCGCAGCACTCATGGCTTCCACCTGGCCTATCTGGCAGTGGGGGTTGAGGGACTACCAGCGCCAGCGCATTCTGACACTACTCAACCCTCACGATGACCGATTTGGAGCCGGCTGGAATATTTTTAACTCCAAGGCCGCTATTGGTTCCGGGGGGCTATATGGTAAAGGTTACCTGCAAGGCACCCAATCGCAGCTGGATTTTCTGCCGGAGAGCCATACCGACTTTATTATTGCGGTCTTGGCGGAGGAGTGGGGTATGCGCGGCGTGCTTATACTGCTACTGCTCTACGTTTTGGTGATCGCACGCGGCATCTATATTAGCTTTATGGCACAGTACTTGTTCGGACGGCTATTGGCGGGGAGTATAACGCTCACTTTTTTTGTCTATGTGTTTGTAAACATTGGTATGGTTACAGGACTGCTGCCAATAGTGGGTGTTCCCCTGCCGATGATCAGTTATGGGGGAACTTCACTGATTACCCTGATGGCGGGATTCGGCATCCTCATGGCTGTAGGGACTGAGCGGCGCAGGGTCCACTTCTAGTGGGTGTTGTTCAACTGGTTGATAACCGGATATAGAGACGCGTAATGAAGACAGGAGCGTTGGTTTTGAAGTGGACCTCTGGACTATTGTTTGGCGTGGGGCTGGCCCTCGCTGCCTGCGCGCAGGAGCCTGGACACGGTGACAATGCAAATGCACAGAAGTTTGTCGAGTACATGGTGGAAGAACACCAGTTCGATCGCGAAACGCTACAGGATCTGATGCGCAAGGCCAAACGCAAGGACTCCATTCTCAGGGCCATCCAGCGCCCAGCGGAAAAGGCCAAACCCTGGTACGAATACCGCAAGCTGTTTTTGACCCCACAGAGCATTGCCGGCGGTGTCGACTTCTGGGACAACAACGCCGAAGTCCTGGCCGAAGCGGAAAAGAAGTACGGTGTGCCAGCGGAAATCATTGTCGCTATTATCGGTATTGAAACCCGCTACGGCGGCAATATGGGTGGTCACCGGGTACTGGATGCACTCTCTACCCTGGCCTTCAATTACCCGCGTCGTTCCGCCTTCTTTACCAAAGAGCTGGAACACTATCTGCTACTAACCCGGGATCAGGGTATAGACCCTTTGACATTGAAGGGTTCCTACGCCGGTGCCATGGGTTACGGCCAGTTTATGCCTTCAAGCTACCGCGCTTACGCAGTGGACTTCAGTAATGACGGCAAGGTGGATATCTGGAATAACCCCCAGGATGCCATTGGCAGCGTGGCCAATTACCTCGCCCAGCACGGGTGGAAGTCCGGTGAACCCATTGCCGTTCTGTCGATCCCGCGCCCCAATGCGGATATGACCATTGTCAACAATACCTTGCAACCGGAATGGACCGTAGGGGAGTTGGCGGAAAAAGGATTCACAGCCACCAGCCAGGTGTCACCGGAAATGCCTGCCACGGTCTTCTCCCTGCAGACAGAGCGGGGCAAACAGTACTGGCTGGGACTCAATAATTTTTCCACCATTACCAGCTATAACCGCAGTCGCCTCTATGCGATGGCAGTCAATGAACTGGCCCAGGAGATTGTCAAGGCCCGTGGCGGAAAATCCTATTGATCGGACAAACTGCCGGGCTTTTTTATCGTGCCTTGATGTGTCGTTCTAAAATGGCGGGGACTATGCCCGTATCTCACCGGCACGGGCCCGGTCAATAGAGTGACAATCAGGCTTTGAGCTGGCGATCACAGCCGGCATTGGGAAACCAATGGTCCTGGTTGCAGTCAAAGTTTTTTCATTTCACCAGATAGTGTCAGCCAACGGCGTCTTGGGGGCGGCAACCTTTTGTTGCCGTGTGGGGGGATTATGGTTCAGTGCAATGCGCGGTGTGGGATGTTGCTTGCCGCGGTGTTTTTGGTGTCCTGTGGGGGTCTGCAGACTGACCCGGGCTCGCAGGCCGGGCCCGGTGACAGTATTCGTGACAGTGGCCCGCCAACACCCGTCAGTATGCTGGCCACCCCAGACCCGACGCCAGTGCGTGAGCCCATCGGCCCCGCCGGGAACAAGTCCCCCTATCGGGTCAACGGTGTGACCTACCATGTGCGCGATGCGGTCAAAGGCTATAAAGAGCGCGGCAAGGCCTCTTGGTATGGCACCAAGTTTCATGGCCGCAATACCGCCAATGGCGAGATCTATAACATGTACGCCATCTCTGCTGCACATAAAACCCTGCCTCTGCCCAGTTATGCCAAAGTGACCAATCTGGACAATGGTCGCAGTATCATTGTGCGGGTCAATGACCGTGGCCCCTTTGTGCAGGGGCGTATTATTGACCTCAGTTATACGGCTGCCCAGAAGCTGGGGTATGTGGAGCGGGGTGTGGCCCGTGTGGAAGTGGAGTCACTGGACCCCGCGGCATTGCCGCCGGTCACCGAGGTACTGCTGACTGGTGACGGGTTGAAAGGCCCGGAAGGTTTGGCAAAGGATACCTCCGTGAAGCTGCCCGGGAATACATTTTTGCAGGTCGGTGCCTACAGCAACTTTGCCCAGGCGGAGGCCGTGAGGGCCCAGCTTGCTGACGCGATTGACTACCCTGTTCTGGTCAGCCCGGTAAAGCGGGATGGCAAGGTATTATACCGGGTGCGTATTGGTCCCATCGCCCGGCAAAGGGCTCTCGCCACGGCACGGGAAACCGTGACACAGAAGCAGCTGGGGCAGCCCCAGGTGGTGTATGAATAGGATCATCAACATGGCTGCCGGAGCAGGCGGTTGGTTTGCGCGAAAAATTCCTGGCAACCTGTGACTGATTTATGATTTGACGGTCATTTGGATCACCGTTCACAAAATACTGCGCATTGGCGCGAATTTTCTTGTATTTTGTCAGTATACAGTGGCTTGCGGCATGGGGTGCCTCCCCAGCGCTGCCGACTAATCTATTAAAATACATAATGGGTTAACAGCCAGCCAAAAAACACGAGGATTAATGAGACTCCCCCTATGATCACACGGATTATCGCCTGTTCTTTCCTATTGTTGTGTGCGGGCCTGGTTCAGGCGCAATCTCTAATCCCGGCACCGCCGCAATTGACCGCAATCTCCTACCTGTTGATGGATGCCAATACCGGCCAGATTCTGGTGGAGCACGAACCCGACAAACAGATTCCCCCCGCCAGTCTCACCAAGATGATGACCGTCTATATCGTCTCTGAGGAGATACTCAAAGGCAGTGTCAAGGAAGATGACCTGGTGCGCATTTCCGAGAAAGCCTGGCGCAAGGGCGGCTCAAAAATGTTTGTCAAAGTCGGCGACCAGGTCTCTGTAATAGATCTGATGCGCGGAGTCATCATCCAGTCCGGTAACGATGCCAGTATCGCCTTGGCCGAACATGTGTCCGGCAGTGAAGAGGTATTTGCGGAGGTGATGAACCAGCAGGCAGAACTGCTGGGCATGGAAAATACCCACTTCGTCAATTCCACCGGCTGGCCGGAGGACGGGCACCTGACCACTGCGCGCGACCTGGGCATTCTGGCCCGTGCACTGATTGCCGACCATCCGGAGCACTACGATATATATTCCGAGAAGTATTTCAATTACTCGGGCATCAACCAGCCCAACCGCAACCGTCTGTTGTGGCGCGACGCCTCGGTGGACGGGATTAAAACCGGTCACACAGAAGAGGCGGGCTATTGCCTGGTGGCCTCTGCGATGAAGCGCGGCATGCGCCTGATTGCCATAGTGGTGGGCACCGATAGCGATGAAAAACGCGCTTCCGAGACCCAGAAACTGCTGGCTTATGGTTTCCGCTACTACCAGACCCACAAAGTGTATGGTCAGGGTGAGGTGTTGCAGACCGAGCGCGTCTGGGGTGGCAAGAAGCCCCGCGTGGGTATCGCGGTTGAAAAGGATGTTTTCGTTACCATCCCCCGCGGTGGAGAGGAGGGCATCAAAGCGGATCTGATTGTGGATGGCGAGTTGGAGGCCCCGATCCAGAAAGGCCAGCCGGTGGGCAAGGTTGTGGTGATCCTGGATGGCGAGACCGTTTCCGAAGTCAAAGCCGTAACCGCGGACGACGTGGAGCGTGCCGGTATCTTCAAACGCCTGTGGGATGCCATCAAGCGCTTTGTGATTGGCTTCTTTAACTAAATCGTACTTTGACGGGTTTCCGGGCGGGCATTGCCCCGTCCTGCCCGCTGTGTAAAACCAACACCCTCCTGCTGTTCCCTGTCCACTGAGTACCAGCCGCTGTATAATCGCCGCCCGGCTGTGTCCCAGCTTTCCCTTACCTGACCAGCCCGCCCCCGGAGAGTGGTATGAACCAGAGCACCAGTCAGCGACCTCCAAAGATCCAATTCCCCTGTGAAGACTACATGGTCAAGGTTGTGCGTGACGCCGATGAAAAAGCGCATCAATTTGTATTGGAAGTGATGCGTCGCCACGCCCCGGAACTGGACGAGGACCGTATGACCCTGCGCGACAGCAGCACTGGCAAATTCACTTCCATGACCTTCTATATTCTCGCCACCGGTGAAGACCAACTCAGGGCACTGTTTGAGGAACTCAAAGCACACCCTTCGGTACATATGGTGCTCTGATGATCACTGTTCGCAACCTGGCCCGTCGGGATTATGAAACTGTCTGGCGCGCCATGTCCCGTTACACCGATCTCCGTGACGCAAGCAGTGCAGACGAGATCTGGTGCGTGGAGCACGAGCCTGTTTTTACCCAGGGGCAGGCGGGCCGGGCTGAGCACCTGCTCAATACCGGGGATATTCCGGTTGTGCAGGTGGATCGCGGCGGCCAGGTGACCTACCACGGCCCCGGCCAGTTGGTGGTATATCCACTATTGGATCTGCGCCGGGCAAAAATTGGCGTGCGTGAGTTGGTGACGGCGCTGGAGACTGCCACCGTGGCCATGCTGGGGGTATTTGGCATCGCAGCGGCACCACGCGCCGATGCGCCGGGGGTTTATTTGGCTGAAGGCCAGCGCGCCGGCAACAAAATCGCCTCTATCGGGTTGCGTGTGCGTCGCGGCTGCAGTTTCCACGGCATCGCCATTAACATCGACATGGACCTGGCGCCTTTCCTCCGTATCAACCCCTGTGGTTACGCCGGATTGCAGATGGTGCAGATGGCCGAGTTACTCCAGCGCGCACCCGATTGGCAGCAGGTTGCAGAGATTTTTGTACGCGAGTTGCTGCCTGCCCTGAAACTGCCCGCTGCCCAGTGGCAACCGCTGGATAACACCGTATTTGCTCGATTGAGCGCCGAACAGCAGGATTTAAGTAATGGCTAATAAACCCGATCTGGTGCCGGTTAAACGCACCCGTCGCCTGCAACAGGGAGAAAAACTGCGCGATGGTGACAAGGTGGAACGTATCCCGGTCAAGGTGATTGCCAGTGATACGGTCCTGCGCAAACCGGACTGGATTCGTGTAAAGGTGCCCGCCTCTAAGGAGGTGGAGCGTATCAAGCGTATTTTGCGTTCGCAAAAACTCGCCACCGTTTGCGAAGAGGCCAGTTGCCCCAATCTGGGCGAATGTTTCAGCGGTGGCACTGCAACCTTTATGATCATGGGGGAAATTTGTACCCGTCGCTGCCCTTTCTGTGATGTGGGGCACGGCAAGCCCAATCCCCTGGACCCGGAAGAGCCCGGAAACCTCGCCCGGGCCATAGCAGCCATGGGGCTGCGCTACGTGGTCATTACCTCGGTGGATCGCGATGACCTGCGCGATGGTGGGGCCCGGCACTTCGCCGACTGTATCCGCCAGTCCCGGGCGCTCTCACCGAATCTGCAGGTGGAAATTCTCACGCCGGACTTTCGCGGGCGAATGGCAGCTGCCCTGGAGATTCTCGCAAAGGAAGCGCCCGATGTGTTCAACCACAACCTGGAGACGGTGCCGCGCCTGTACCGCGAATCGCGCCCCGGCGCCAATTTCAAATGGTCCCTGAAGTTACTGCAGGAATACAAGCAATGCCGCCCGGATGTGCTGACCAAATCCGGTCTGATGGTGGGCCTCGGTGAGGAAAAGGAAGAGATCTTTCAGGTGATGGATACTATGCGTGCGCACGATATCGATATGCTCACCATTGGCCAATACCTGCAACCAAGCAGGGAACACCTCCCGGTACAACGTTACGTGCACCCGGACGAGTTTGAGGAGTACCGCCGCTATGCCGAGCAGATCGGCTTCAAGCACGCTGCCTGCGGCCCGCTGGTACGCTCTTCATACCATGCGGATAAACAGGCCCAGGGTGAGAAACAGATCAATTACAACGTGAAATAGTACTCCACAGCAGCCTGAGGTGCTCTGCGGTGATAGGTGCCGCGTATGTATGAAAGCAGAGTGTTTTTTCAATGCTGAGAGTAGGTTATTCCGCAGTTTGGTTATTGCTCTGAAAAAAGACTTGCCAGCTTTGCCCCAAGCACCAGATCGTGTTCATGGCCGAATGTTTGCTTGCGAAGTCAGCCATTTTTGATCAGCCCCACCAAGGTGGTCCAGTTTAAATGTTAGTGCATAGCGGGCCGTGGCTCTTTCTCCACGGTGGTTTCCGGAGCCCGTGGGCGGTAGCCCAAGGCGCTGTGTGGCCGCTTGCTATTGCAGCGCTTTCTCCATTTCTCAACCAGAGCGCGTCCGTTTCCCCTGGTGGCCTCTGACAGAATCCATCTGTCCAGAGCCAGGTCCGCGACTGTTCAACGCAGCTGTTCATTCTCCCTCTGCATTGGCTTGGATTCCTTCTGTTGGTCGGTCCCTGTGCCACCCTACTGTTTGCGCCAGGGTTAGAAGGTCTGTTTGGTTATCTGCATTTGCTGTAATGCACCCACACCCGGCCTCCTTGGTCGCAAAGCACTTCAATATCTGCCATAACTTTGTGGATGCGTATCCCCCCTCTGGTACAGGCGGGTGGTGTGGTACAAAAAACAGATGAATTACCTTGTGCAAGGGGTCCCCCTGCATCAAAAAATTTTTGTTCACTACAGGAACTGTACGCGCGATCTCAGAGTTGGTGAAACTCCATTGTCCGGATAAGAAATTTTCTGCTGGCGGCTGTGACTGGCGTGGGGACAGGATGGGAGTGTAAGAAGGTGTTACATAGCTTCTGCGGAGATTCTTATTCCCGGTAGCGGTGCTTCCCTGCACCGCCTTGAGCCGGTTTCCCGGTGGCTTTCCAGGTTGTTAAACACTTCGGCTTCTATTCTGTGTAACTTTCGATCGGTGGGCAGGAGCAAATCAGGTTGCGGTCTCCGTAGACATTGTCGATACGGTTGGCAGCCGGCCATACCTTGTGCGCTTTCAGCCAGGCTGCCGGGCGGCCGGCTACATCGCGGGAGTAGCTGTGGGTCCAATCGTCGGTCATCACATCCTCAAGGGTGTGCGGTGCGTTGTGCAGTGGGTTGTCCTCGGCGGTGTACTTGCCGCTGGCAACAGCTTCCACTTCACGGCGGATAGTGGCCATGGCTTCGATAAAACGGTCCAGTTCCTGCAGGGATTCACTCTCGGTGGGTTCGATCATCAGGGTGCCGGCTACCGGAAAGGACATGGTGGGTGCGTGGAAGCCGAAGTCCATCAGGCGCTTGGCGATGTCCTCCTCGGTGATACCGCTGGATTCCTTGAGCGGGCGCAGGTCTACCAGGCATTCATGGGCGACAAAGCCGTTGCTGCCGGTATAGAGCAGGGTGTAGTGCTCGCTCAGTTTCTTGGCCACATAGTTGGCATTCAGGATCGCTATTTCGGTAGCCCGCTTCATGCCCTGCTTGCCCATCATACGGATATACATCCAGCTGATTGGCAGAATGCTGGCGGAGCCCCAGGGAGCGGCGGAGATAGTGCCGTTCTCCACATGGGTTTCCGGTACTTCTATTACCGGGTGGCCTGCCAGGTAGGGCTTCAGGTGTTCGCCGACAGCGATCGGGCCCATGCCGGGGCCGCCACCACCGTGGGGAATGCAGAAGGTTTTGTGCAGGTTCAGGTGGGAGACATCACCACCAAACCGGCCCGGCGCCGCCACCCCGATCAGGGCGTTCATGTTGGCGCCATCGATATACACCTGACCACCGGCCTGGTGCACCAGGTCGCACACCTCGCGGATACCTTCCTCGAAGACACCGTGAGTGGAGGGGTAGGTCACCATCAGCGCGGCGATGCGGTCGCCGTGTTCTTCGATCTTGGCCTTCAGGTCTTCGGAATCCACATTGCCTTTATCATCACAGGCAACCACAACCACTTTCATACTCACCATCATGGCGGAGGCTGGATTGGTGCCGTGGGCGGAGGCGGGGATCAGGCAGATATCGCGCTGGACTTCGCCTTTTGCCTCGAAGTATTTCTTGATAGCAACCAGGCCGGCGTACTCGCCCTGGGAACCGGCGTTGGGTTGCAGGCTCACGGCATCATAGCCGGTACAGGCAGCCAGCATCTGCTGCAACTGGCGGAATATTTCTCCATAGCCCTGGGCCTGGTCTGCCGGGGCAAAGGGATGCAGTTTGCCGAATTCGGGCCAGGTCACCGGGATCATCTCGGCGGTGGCGTTCAGCTTCATGGTGCAGGAACCCAGGGGAATCATGGAGTGATTCAGGGCGATGTCCTTGGCCTCCAGAGACTTGAGATAGCGCAACATCTCGGTTTCGGAGTGATAGGAGTTGAACACCGGGTGGGTCATGAATTCGGTATCGCGCTGCAGGGAAGCGGGCACACCCAGAGAGCCCTTGCTGGCGATCTCGCTGTCCAGGGTGTCCAGGTCGAGGCTGTGCCCGGTGCCGATAAAGGCATCGATCAGGTCGGACACATCCTGCAAGGTGGCGGTCTCGCTCAGGCTCACGCCCAGGGCGTCTTCCCCCACTTTGCGCAGGTTGATCTCGGAGGCCAGGGCGCGCTGGTAGATCTCTTCCCGCTTGGCACCGGTGATGACAGTCAGGGTATCGAACCAGCTGTCGTGGGTCAGGTTGAAGCCTTCGCGCTGCAGGGCGGAAGCGAGGATATCTGTCAGGCGCTGGATGCGGGCGGCGATGGTTTTCAGGCCTTCAGGGCCGTGGTAAATCCCGTAGAAGGCACTTATTACCGCCAGCAGAACCTGGGAGGTACAGATATTGGAGTTGGCTTTCTCGCGGCGGATATGCTGTTCGCGGGTCTGCATGGCCATACGCAGGGCACGCTTGCCCTTGCTGTCCACGGAAACACCGATGATGCGGCCCGGCGCGGAGCGTTTGTAGGCTTCGCGGAAGGCGAAGAAACCGGCGTGAGGACCGCCGTAGCCCATGGGGATACCGAAGCGCTGGTTACAGCCCACCACCACGTCTGCCCCCATGGCACCCGGTGCTTTCAGGGCCACCAGGCTCATCAGGTCGGCGGCTACGGTCACCAGACCACTGGCCTCGTGCACCCGGGCGATGATATCGGTCAGGTCGCGTACGCGACCGGTGCTGCCGGGGTATTGCAGCAGGGCACCGAACAGCTCGGCGGGGATGTCGGTTTCCATATCGCCCACAACCACCTCAAAGCCGAAGTGCTCGGCACGGGTTTGTACGATGGCGATCGTCTGCGGATGGCAATCCCGATCTACAAAATAGACGTTGGACTTGTTGCGCTTGGCCTGGCGCTTACACATGGCCATGGCCTCAGCAGCAGCGGTGCCCTCGTCCAGCATGGAGGCGTTGGCCAGTTGCATACCGGTGAGGTCCATGATCATTTGCTGGAAGTTCAGCAGGCCCTCCAGGCGGCCCTGGGCTATTTCCGGCTGGTAGGGGGTATAGGCGGTGTACCAACCCGGATTCTCCAGCACATTGCGCAGGATCACGTTGGGGGTAATGGTGTCGTGGTAGCCCATACCAATAAAGGTGCGGTAAATGCGGTTGCGCGCCGCGATATCCTTCAGCTCTGCGAGGGCCTCCTCCTCGTTGACCGCATCGGCCAGGTCCAGCGCATCGGTGTTGCGAATGGCTTCGGGCACGGTTTTCCCGATCAGTTCGTCGAGACTGGCGACCCGGAGGGTTTCCAGCATGGCCACTACCTGCTTGGTATCGGGGCCAATATGGCGGTGGATAAAGGCGTCGTGTTGTTCCAACTGCTGCAGCGATGGTTGGGTCATAAACTTCGTTCCTGTAGTCGCAGGGAGTCGTCGCAGTGCGCTCGCGGTTAAAAAATAGCACCTGGCCTCTGTGCCGCTTTTCCTGTGTAAAGCCCCGGTTCTCCGGGTTTCGGATAGGCGGGGTGACATATGGGGAGGTCGGATCAACGGCAGCCTCGCAGGTGGGATGCGGGGGCTGCAGGGATTCCGGGCCATAGCGGCAGGCGCGCATCTTAGCAACCGTTGGGAACCTGGGCAATCTGCGGGATTCAGGCGGGGAAACTGCTGAATTCCAGTGAAAAATCTGTGTGAAATCCTGTTTATCCGCAGATAGGGCGATCTTATTCCACGCAGGGCTGGGTGGGGTTGATCGCAGAGAGCCCCCTGCCGACGGCGTTTGAAGCTTTGAATGGAAAGCTGTCTCTGGTCATTGGTTAGGAAAATGCCCTGACGGTCATGGTAATGGTGTTTCCCTGTTTGTTGGAGGGGCAGTTGATACCCTACGGAGTGCAGACGTTGGCGTGCTGCTGAACCATGTGAAAGCAACACGGGTTCACTGGACAATTGGCAAATACAAAAAATTGAAAGGGGTGGAAGAAGCGGGCTAGTCACTGTCTGAGAAGATTTGCTAGAAGAGTTCTGTGCTTAATGGCACACTATGGATCGGTTGTGGATCACCGGCTGGATAAAAAAGCCCGATGAGAGAAGACTTTCATGTCCGGATCTGTGAGCAGCTGAGGGAGAGGCTCCCTTGCTTGACTCGATTCAAGACGAATGTGGGCCTGTCACGACAAGGAGCTTTCGTCCGTGAAGGGTGTTTCTGAGTGGGTAGACCAGGACACAATGACACACTTGGTTATTTGCCTGGGAGCTATGGGCCATGACATAGAGCATTGATTTCAAGGTGGCTCCCGGATGTCGGCACACCCGGGAGCCTACACACAACAACTAACCGGAGTAGTCATTCGAAGAGGCTGAGGAACTTAGCGTGAGCCCGCAGCGAGCGGGTCGAGTACCGCAAGCATTATAGCCTGCGGATTCTAAATATTTATACGGGGCCGCTATAGATATTTATACCCGGGGACGGCAACCACCACGGACACCCCTTTTAGGGACCCAAATAATTCTTAAGGTTTCACGCGTGAAACCTTCTGGGTGTTTTCGATTCTGGAGTAAATCAGTGAAGCGTAGAGGCCCTTTATTGTGGATACCCGTCACACACGATTCCACAGGGTGAGGGCTATTCCCTTCACCGCTATCCCATCACCCTTGACGGGTCAGGTTCCACAATCAAGGGTCACAGATTTGAGGCTTGGTGATGGGGGTAACAACAGGTTATTTATTGATTATGTTTTTTGGGGTTATTACTATCATTAAGTGAATTTCAGGAGGAAACATGCGAGTTATAATTTTTTCACTATTACTGGTTGCCTTTTTTTCATTTAAAGCATTTGCAGGACCTGACTGCGTCAAAGATTGCACCTATATTATGCAAACGACCGATGGTAGCCATGCAGTAGTGGTATTGGATAAGAATGGCGGGATATTCAAGGTTATACCTATAGACCTTGGTCAGGATGCTACGGAGGTATCCTCTAGCAATATACCTTCAATAAACTCAAATCCATCTTCAGATAGGAGCGGGAGTGTTGAGATGACACAAGTAGAATACACTACAGCTACAGAGAAGGTTGTAGTCATTACAGCGGTGTATTATGACGCACTTGACAATGTTCAGGATGTCAAAATCACAGTCCCACGTTTCCCTAAGTCAGAAGTTCCAGATTATTCAGGACCGAATTAGTAGCACGATGATCGATTAAGAAATTAAGTACTGACGCCATATCTTCGGGAGGCTATGGCAGCTTTTAAGGGGGAAGTTTGTCGTCAGATCAAACTAAAACTAGATCTTGCTTATCACCTTAAGTGTATTAGTTCAGACCAAATCTGACACATCTCCTTGAAAAGAGGGGGGTTTACTGGTTTTGATGAAGGTGACGAAGCCTGAAACCAAAACCAAGGATAAACCCCATGATTCATACTAACGATCGCATCATTAAACGCAAGACCGGTCTGCTCGATCTGGCGGAAGAACTCGGCAATATCTCCAAAGCCTGCAAGATGCTCGGCGTATCGCGAGACACCTTCTATCGTTACAAAGAAGCTGTATCCAGCGGCGGCGTGAACGCCCTGCTGGAGAAGAACCGGCAAGTGCCAAATCACAAGAACTGAATCATCCCGAGTTTGTCGGAGGCAATTTGATTTGAGTCATGCCGCTTGGGCAGACTCGGTTTGTTGATAATACAGGTTTTCGTATTCAGCTGGAGGCATATCGCCAATTGGCCCAAGAATGCGGCGATGGTTAAACCAGTCGACCCAGGTCAAGGTTGCATGTTCAACCTCATCCAGCCCTTTCCAGGGACCTGCCCTGTGGATGACCTCCGCCTTGAATAAACCGTTGATGGCTTCTGCCAGTGCGTTGTCGTAGGAGTCGCCGACACTGCCGACTGACGCCTGAAAACCCGCCTCACTAAGCCGCTCGGTATATCGAATTGACAGGTACTGACTACCTCGATCACTATGATGGGTAACGCCACGGGGCTTACCTCGTACCCACAGTGCCTGCTCCAGAGCATCAAGCACAATGTCGGTTTGAAGGCTCTTTAATACGCGCCAGCCAACAATGTGGCGGGAGAATACGTCGACAACGAATGCGACATAAACAAAACCAGACCAAGTTGCGACATAGGTTATGTCGGCCACCCAAAGCTGGTTGGGGCGCTCTGCCGTAAACTCGCGATTCACCAGATCCAGCGGCTTATCGGCCAGCTCATCCGGGATAGTCGTAACGCAACGTTTGCCTCTTCGAACACCTTTCAATTGCAGTACCTTCATCAGCCGTTCAACTGTGCAGTGGTTTTCTTCGTAGACCCGCTGGATCTCAGGCTTCAGCTCATCGTCACGTTGAGCGCGCGCACAGCGTTGCTCTGGATTGGCCTGTAGATGCTTGCAGCGGTAAAAGGTCGACGGTGCAATCGGCAGAACCTCACAGATTGACTCGACACCGTGCGCCTCACGTTCCTGGTCAATGAATGCCACCATTACTTCGGTTTGCGGTCGAGCTCCGCCTGGGCGAAAAAAGCGGCAGCCTTGCGCAAGATCTCGTTAGCGCGCTTCAGCTCACGGACTTCGCGCTCCAGCTCTTTGAGGCGGGCTGCGTCGCTGCTGGTGGTGCCGGGTTTAGTACCATTGTCGACTTCCATCTTGTTGACCCATGATCGTAGGGTCTCGGGTGTGCAGCCGATCTTGGAAGCGATAGATGTGATCGCTGCCCAGCGTGATTGGTGCTCGTGCTCGCCGGTCAACACCATGCGAACTGCGCGTTCCCGTACTTCGGGGGAGTATCCAGGTCGTTTGCTCATTGGCTAATTCTCTCAAGAAAGTTAGCCTCCGAGAAACCCGGGGGATTCAGCTCACAATTTGAGGCCCATGACCTGGCGGGACTACGCACCAACCAGGAACAATTTTGTGAGGACACTTGCGCTTCAGAACAGTACGAAAGGACGGTGGAGACCTTTACCAAAAACCCTGATCCACCAGGTGCAGTGATGAATTGGGTGTGCAGAAATAACTGGGATTATCTTGATTTAATGAAGTATCCGCTCAATCTCAACCCTCGTCCATAAAATAAAATGAGGCAGGGGGGAATTGCGCAGGAATATACGGTTTAAGCTGGATCTGCGAGCGTGAAACCGTAAGTTTTTGTTCAAATGCCCCCGCTAGTCCATACTGCCAAGATTTTGGGTGATTTCGTAGTTCATCGTATAGCCACATAATTCACCATACTGAATTAGCAAGCTAACTTTTGGTGCTTCCCGTGAGAAAATGATTTGAACCATTTGTTTATTTTTAACTTCACGAAACCTCAAGCTAGTAGATAATATAGGAGCCTCAACATCACGTCCCTCGGCATCAAACTCATACTCACCAAGTTCTAGAGACACATCATATAACTCATTGCCTTCATATTCCTTTAAAATAAATACATTCGCAAGGATTATAGAATTCCCTTCATTGCGCCAATCTATTGATACACTTTCTGAACTTACCCCTTTGGGAAGCCCTTCAGGGCAAGTTAAACTCAACGCCCAAGATGACTGGGCAACAAATCCAAAAGCGATTAAAAATATTAATTTATGAAATTGACACTTCCTCTAGACGGACAAAAACGCACCCTTTAAGATGCGTCATGCGCTCAAGCTTCTTTTCATTGATTTTAATCTTTATTGATTGAAGCTAAGGAAATTAATTTTTCCTCAAATATCTCCCATGAAATACGCCAATAAGATATTGCTTCCAAATATTCTTTAGGGGCTTCGTTACTTTCGAAAGCAACCCTTTTTGCTTTTAATGACTCTAAAAATGGAGCGTTTGAAAATGCTTTTACAGCCAAACTACCTGTGATTATTTTCCATAAGGAATCAAATTCAAAAATTTCATCATGTAATGTACTTGCATATAGTAGCTTTTCTTCAGTGCATGCCTCGTAACCATTTATATCATCTTTACCCATTGATAAGTAATTAACCTGAGCATCTAAATATTTCACATTAAAGAAAATCAAGTACTCGCTTCCTGCCAATAGCGAGGAAGTGGATTTGAACACAATCTTTTTCTCTTTACCCTTATAGTTAGAAATTGCGTTTGCCGTGTATCTAAAACCGCAATTATATACTTTTCCATCACGATAAATATAACTTTTTTCACTACTATTAATTTCTATCTTTGATACCTGGAATGATCCTTGAAAAAGCTCACTTAAACTCTTTTTTTGTACCGTATATGCTTTCAAGTGTATAGGAACACAAAATAAAAGGCCCATACATATCAGCTTAATTATATATATAATTTTCATTCAGAACCCTTTTTCCAAATCTCTACAACAGTCCTTCCCATTCGAGTGGCTTGACTTTGGGATATTTTTTTACCAAAACCGCCCTTTTTCCAAAGAATCTGATTGTTTGGCTCCATGTGAAATATTTCATGTGCAACAGTGTCTAAAGCAATCTCGAATGTTGTGGCGCCACCTCTAAAAACTGTCGCCCCTGTGTAGTCGTATATATCCATTTCTGCGACTTTCCCTGCGACCTTAATATCAGCAAACTTAAAACCTTATTATCTAGCCCGCCCTCTATGTTATCAATAAAATTAAACTCATCAGGCAAAACTCCCTTCTCATACAGTGTCCTAAATTCTTTCTGAGCGAGCTTCATGTTTGCTTCTTCTTGGGCCGCTGGACTCTTTGAGTCTTTAAGCGCCGCCTCCTTTCCTGGATAGTTTTTTTGGTCAAAATGCCCCATCGCATGACGCGCCCCGGCACTCAACAAGCCTCCGGCAAAGCCATCCTTAAAACGACCACCCAAAGCCTTCGCCGCTGCACCACCTGCCAGACCGCTGGCCACATAGTGTCCGGCAACACCTAGCGACGTCTGGGATAGTGCATCTCCAAGACCACCGCTGATATTACCAACCACCATCCCCACCGCAAAGCCCGTTAGCGCATCCTCTATAGGAGTCAGTTAGCGATATTTCTTGCGGATAACTGAAGAGATGTAATCTATTTATTACTAAGATTTTGGGTGATTTCATAGTTCATCGTATAGCCACATAATTCACCATACTGAATTAGCAAGCTAACTTTTGGTGCTTCCCGTGAGAAAATAATTTGAACCATTTGTTTATTTTTAACTTCACGAAACCTCAAGCTAGTCGATAATAAAGGAGCCTCAACATCACGCCCCTCGGCATCAAACTCATACTCACCGAGTTCTAGAGACACATCATATAACTCATTGCCTTCATATTCCTTTAAAACAAATACATTCGCAAAGATTATAGAATTCCCTTCATTGCGCCAATCTATTGATACACTTTCTGAGCTTACCCTTTTGGGAAGCCCTTCAGGGCAAGTTAAACTCAATGCCCAGGCTGACTGGGCAACAAATCCAAAAGCGATTAAAAATGTGAATTTCATAAAGCTATCTTTAGGTAACATATTAAAAACCTTTACGATAAAATCATATCGACTTAAATCCTCTATTCCCGTTAATCCTATTGCTGGAACTATCGTACTGATAGCTGATGTGCTGGTCAACAGTATCACGGACGATAGTCAGCTGGCCCAGACTATCACGTGTTTCGACTTTCTTTTGATTCAAGCCGTTAATGTCGGTGCGTGCCATCTGTGTTAAACCGCTATATTCCACTGTATCAACCCGACCCGTAGCATCGGTTGAGCGTATGGCTCGGCCCAAGGCATCGTACTCAATGGTAGTTGGTATTCAGGCGATCCATTACAGTGCGGCTCAGACACGCTCTCTGTGTGCCCTAGCGCATTATAGCGGCTGATTACGTGAGCGAACCGACCATCAAGAGTTTGCGTGCTGCGCTTGATCTCCCGACCCAACCGATCAATAAAAACCCTGCTGGCCGCCCCGCCTTCTGAAGATTTAACGATACCATACACCGCCCTAGCCGGGCACAACCCATTCATATCGCGGCACCATTGAAAGCTGGTGCGGGTACGTACCGGTTCTTCTGTGCCGTAGGCGTATGTGGTCGTGGTAGCACGGCCAAAGCTGTCATAGAGATAATGAGTCGTAATTTGGTTGCTGTCGATGGTTGTCTTTATCATACCCGCGTTAATGTGCCCATCGGGATAGTAGTTGCTGGTGGCTATATGTCCGAGGGCGTTTGTTGCTTTCACCACAAACCGTCCTGTGGAGTCATAAGCCATGGTACTTTGCCGAGCATCAAAGTCCGGACCGGTGATCCGGGTTCGACGATGGTTGCCAAAGTAGTCAATATTTTCAAAGTGGGTTTGCTGCAGCACTACTTCTGTGCTCGGATGCAGTATCTTTTCAGTAAGCGCCTTGCCGGTATTGGTGTTGTAGGTCCATGCAGATTTCCGTGTTTTTTCGAGCTTACCTGTTACTTGTACTTTCACAGTAACTTTTTGTAACAGACCTAATATCCAGGAACTACCATTATTGATATAGCCATTTGTAGTGGTCGCGCTGCGCAGCAGTTGCCTGGCATTGTCGTAGATTTTGGCAGAAAGGCTAATCAGGTTATCAAAGTCATCATAGATATAGCTGTTCACTTTACGCTGTAGGAAGGCATTGTTCAGGTCGCGCTTGGTTACTTCGGTCCTCTGTAGTTGCGTACGATAGCGCCTTTTGGCCCCTGTACCTTCTTCGTTCGCTTTCCAATGATTGCTTGTATCGGACAGTACCGTCCCATTTCCCGCGATGGTCTTTACACGATTCATTTCCCAAGTCGTTTGGGGAAATACATCAGCTGGTGAGGCTAGTCCAAAAGGGAGACCCCCCGGCTTTGCCGGGGAGGCACGCATAGTTTGACAGATCCGGAAGTCCCATAGTAACTCCAATGTGTGAGCCGCCAAGCAACACACAAAGGAGTCACCATGAGACAAGTGGACAGTTTAAGTCACACGAAATGGGAGTGTAAGTACCACATAGTTTTTATCCCAAAGTATCGTAGAAAGGTGCTGTTTGGACGGGTGCGCAGAGAGTTGCCCACGGTATTTCACCAGTTGGCCCGGCAAAAGGAGAGCCTGATTGAGGAGGGGCACGTAATGCCGGATCATGTCCATATGATGATATCGATTCCGCCCAAATATGCTGTCTCCCAGGTGGTGGGGTATATCAAAGGTAAAAGTGCTATTTACATTGCGAGGACCTACTCTGGCCAGCGTAGAAATTATGTAGGGCAACACTTCTGGGCGAGAGGTTACTTTGCGTCCACCGTTGGTCGTGATGAGAATGTGATCAGGGAGTATATTCGTCATCAGGAGAAGGAAGATCGGCGAGTAGAGCAACTGAACTTGGTATGAAGATATAGGCAGCCCCCTTTGGGGGCTCAAGGAACGTTAGTTCCGTACAGACCGCTTTGAGCGGTTCACGCTTAAAGCCACCGGCTTTGCCGGTGGATATTTACTCATCTGGCACAGAAATTTGATGTCGTCTACTAAATATTGATTTTTCCTAAAGATTAGGATGAGATAAAGTCACGTAATAAGAGCTTTGGATCGCATATACCATCTCCATAATAGGCTATGATCACTGCTTCATTCCACTTTCCTTGAACACTAAATTCCCCAGATATTTTACTGTTCCCTGTTTTATAATCTAGTGGGATAACCGCTTCTAAACCCATTGCTGATACATTAAGCAAGATTACAATCTTATTGATTTCATGACCTCCATAACTTATGACTGCGTTGAACTCATAGTCTGAACTCCCGTAAAGTTTCCATGCATGAAGGGTATCTCTTTGAGCATTAGTTGGCTCAGCGCATCGAATTGACGTAGCCATAAGATCACAGGAGAATAACATTGCGAGGATAATAGAGATTCGCTTTGAATTAGCTAAAATTTTCGATAAAGTTAAGCGAAACGCAGAGCAAGGGCTTTCGGCCTGATGAGCGTATTTATAGCTTGCATATGCTAGACTTATTCTTTTTACTTCCTCTTCCATTTAATTCCGAGCCTTTGCTTGTTAAACAAAAAAATTCTCTACCATAACTTGTTAATTGTATTTTCTTAGTAAAAATCCTCCAAAAAATATTGCACTCTGATATTCTATGCGGATATTTTTCCGACTAGATTATACTTTTTAACAGATCTTTATGGTAATTATCAAAGTTAACTTCATTAGGTACACAATATACACATGCATTATTTGCGTGAAAAAATAACGATTTAGCAGTTTTCGGACCTCCAGTGCGTCTCAGCATGTCTTGGAGACAGAGAAAATACTACGTCACGGTTGTGACTGGCTGAAACCATATGAATCTCGGTAGTTCAACTTGTTCCTGAAAAGCCAGAAAGACCCTATTCAGTGCACCTTTCTTGACCCTGCGATTGTCCGCATGTAGATGCTGTACTAGCGGCCGAATTACTTCGGCAGGCCTCGCCACTAACAGCCATGCTCAGCTATATAAAGAATGGTGTTCAGCACCTGTCAGCTGGATATGTTCACGTTGCCGCGTAGAAGAGGCAGAAAACCTTCGATAACTTTGTATTGTTGTGCTGCAAATTCCATACAGTAATTATACAAGATTTAGCGTAAACAGGTGCTAATACCTTTCATTTTTCCATTTTCTTGTCCACATTCTATGAACCCTCTTATATTCTACAAAGTCCGAACCTCGCAATCCAAGAGAAACTCCTCTTGAAATAACCCATCCAGTTGCTTCTGCCTCTATAGCATATCTTTGGTAAGTTTGGGAAATCAGTTTATAGTACCCTGTCCGAATCTGTACTACATGAACCATTTCTTCTGCTAATGTTTGCGTAAAACGGGTACCATTCATTCTAGTTGCCAAAGATTTATCTATAAGAATTGTACCATTTTTATTCACTGTCCCCCAGGCCGGTTCCCCATTAGTAGCTATTTCAATTTCTGATTTACTTGCGAACGCTACATCAAATTCGGAATCAGATAAACCAATAGCATTAGATATTTCTTTTACTCGTGCATCAAGACCGCTATTTTGTTCACAATCACATATCTCAACATCTCCACTCCCCTTTTGTGCGGTCAATTTTGGTTGCGCTACTTTATCAAAATGCCCCATCGCATGCCGAACCCCAGCACTCAGCAAGCCTCCGGCAAAACCGTCCTTAAAACGACCGCCTAAAGCTTTGGCTGCAACACCGCCCACAAGCCCACTGGCCACATAGTGCCCGGCAACCCCTAGCGACGTTTGCGCCAATACGTCCCCCAGGCCGCCGCTAATCCCACCGACCACCATCCCCACTGCAAAGCCCGTCAGCACATCCCCTATCGGAGCCCCGTTGGCCAAACTGATGGCCGTATTGAGGTATGCCAGCGCCTGAAAATAGATTTCTGCAGCAGCTGGTGAAGCCACTATCGCTATGGCGATCCCTACCACAGTCGATAGGCCTGGTATCGCATTGAGGACTTTGCCCACTGCCTGAAGCTGGCGCTTGATGCCCTTGAAAATCCCCTTGGCTACGTTCTTTATTCCTTTCCAGGCTTTTTTAAATATTTTCCCTATTTTTTTAAACAATTTCTTAAAGAAATACCCACTAGGGTCAGTATAGCTTAGGGGGTTGTTTAACACATAACTGTAGCGGTTTAAAGCCTGTAGGTTAGTTCTATCCTGAATAAACGGGTCGGCACCGAGAAAGCGCCCTATTTCGGCATCATACACCCGCCCGTTCATATGGATCAGGCCCACACCGTCCAGTTGTTCATGACCGGTAAAACCCTTGTTGGTAATGCTGGAGGCTAGATCCCAGGGGTTCAGGGTCAAGTTGTCTTTTTCATAAGCTGTCATGCTCGCCCAAGGCTTGTTGAGCAATTGCTCCAGGCGGGCCAGGCTGGGGGCTCTGCGCTTGCCCCAGGCGTCAAAACTGAACTCTTCCACCAGATTCATTTGTTCGTCAGTAATGGCGGTGATTGAGCCCAGGTGGTCTTTATGTAAGTAGCGGGTTTTGGTATTCCCAAAATTGCCGTTACGGTCGTAGATGGTGACAATCGCCGACCCACCAATAAAGTGGCGCTCTTCCACGCTGCCATTGGATTTTTCCACCTTTTCGTAGAGGCCACCAATATAGGTGGTAGTGGTGGTATTGCCCCCTTCGCGGTCGATACGTTGAAAGCGATTACGCTCTGGGCCATATTTAAAGGCGGTGCTTTTGCTGCCTTTAGTAATCAGTGTGGGCTTATCGAAATAACTGTACTGGATAGTGCGGCCATCACCACTGGTCATATTTCCGTTGGCATCGTAACAGTAGCTGGTAGCCTTCGGGGCGCTGATGGTGGTGACCGCATGGGGGCCTGCCCGTCGGCCACAGGTGGTGCCACCATAGCTATAGTTGCCCACGCCGGTTTTGCTGAGAATGTTGCCCAGCGCATCGTAGGTAACGGCATTAGTGCGGATATCGCCATTGCCGAAGTCGCTGTGGCTGGTGCGCAGGCGGTTGAGATTGTCGTAGGTAAATTGTTCGCTGAACTGTTGCAGATAATCCGTGCGCTCGGTGAGGTTGCCGATGGCATCAAAATCGAATTCCAGATGCTGCACACTGGGGCTGCTGGTATCCAGTGGTCGGTAGGTACCAATCCCTCCAATACGGCCAGTAATGGCATCGTAAACCCGGAAGGTGCTCAGGCCATTACCAAGATTCTCCTCCAGAATATTGCCGCGCGCATCGGTTTGTGCCACTCTTTGGTAGGTTATGTTGTTGTTAGCGTTTTTAATTTCTACAGGGAAGCCGATGTCATTGTAAACCGTCTCCACCTTGAGACCGATGCCAGGATAAGTGACTGTTTCTGGCCGGTGCAGGGCATCGTACTGAGTTTTGACTTTATAAGTAACTGCTTGCGATGGCGTTGGCCCGGCAATAAACCACCGAGTTTCTGTTTCCCGAGCGTAGCGGTCATATACAAGAGTTTCTTGATAGTCTGGGCTGTTCACCCGGAACAGCTTGCCCAAGGCATTTACCGCGTCGTATGTCCATCTAGTTGTCTGGTTGTCCGAACCGGGGTTGGCACAGCCGTCGCTGGCATCACTCGCTACTCCCAGCCCGGTAGGCAGATTACCTTTATAATTATCTACACGTCTTACCATACGGCCCAAAAGGTCGTAGGCATTACAGGTGACTTCGCCCCTGGCGTTGGTTTGAGTGAGTAGTTGACCCAGGCCATTGTAGGTATAACGCCACAGCCCCTTATCGGGGTCATCCATGGCCTCTTTGCGCCCCAGGGCATCATACTCAATACGGGTGACATTACCGGCGTGATTTGTAACCAATGTCATATTGCCGGAACTGTCGTACTGATAGCTAATGCGCTGGCCAGCAGTATCATGGACCATGGTCAACTGGCCCAGACTATCACGCGTTTCGACTTTCTTTTGATTCAAGCCGTTAATGTCGGTGCGTGCCGTCTGTGTTAAACCGTTATATTGCACTGTATCAACGCGGCCCGTAGCATCGGTTGAGCGTGTAGCTCGACCCAAAGCATCGTATTCAATGGTAGTTAGGTATTCAGGCGATCCATTAAAGCGCGGCTCAGACACGCTTTCAGTGCGCCCTTGCGCATTATAGCGGCTGCTTACGTGAGCGAACCGACCATCCAGAGCTTGCGTGCTGCGCTTGATTTCACGCCCCAACCGATCAATAAAAACCCTGCTGGCCGACCCGCCATCTGAAGATTTAACGATACCGTACACCGCTCTAGCAGGACACAACCCTCTCATATTGCGACACCATTGAAAGCTGGTACGGCTGCGTATTGGTTCGTCTGTGCCGTAGGCGTAAGTGGTCGTGGTAGCACGGCCAAAGCTGTCGTAGAGATAATGAGTCGTAATTTGGTTGCTGTCGGTGCTTGTCTTTACCATACCCGCGTTAATGTGCCCATCGGGATAGTAGTTGCTGGTGGCTACATGTCCAAGGGCGTTGGTTGCTTTCACCACAAACCGTCCTGTGGAGTCATAAGCCATGGTACTTTGCCTAGCATCAAAATCCGGGCCGGTGATCCGGGTTCGGCGATGGTTGCCAAAGTAGTCAATATTTTCAAAGTGGGTTTGCTGTAGCACGGCTTCTGTACTCGGATGTAGTATCTTTTCAGTAAGCGCCTTGCCGGTATTGGTGTTGTAAGTCCATGCAGATTTTCGAATTTTTTGGGTCTTACCTGTTGTTTGCTCTTTCACAGTAACTTTTTGTAACAGGCCTAATATCCAGGAACTACCAGTATTATTGACATAGGCATTTGTGGTCGTAGCGCTGCGCAGCAGTTGCCCGGCATTGTCGTAGGTTTTGGAAGACAGGCTAGTCAGGTTGTCAAATCCGTCATAGATATAGCTGTTCACCTCCCGGTGCAGGAAGGCATTGTTCAGATCGCGCTTGGTAACTTCGGTCCTTTGCAGTTGCGTACGATAGCGCCTTTTGGCCCCTGTTCCTTCTTCGATCGCTTTCCACTGATTGCTTGTATCGGACAGTACCGTCCCATTGCCTGCAACGGTCTTTACTCGATCCACGGAGCCCTGGGTATAGGCGGCGTAGTTTTGACTGAAGGTGGTTGTGGTGGCAGTACCTGTATTGACATTTTTGGTGGTCATTTCCTGAAAGCCCAGGCTGCCATGGCCAGCTATATGAACTTTAAATCCTTTGTAAGTGTAGTGGTTGGTAAACACCCCACCGATACCGTTAGAGGTGATAACCCGGCTAACCACAGGACGGGAGAATTGTAAGTCTATTATGGGATAAGTGGCATCAGTGTTTTTGGTATAGACGTTGCTGTCGGTCATGGGTTTATAGGTAAATGCAGTAAGATGGTCAAAACCATTTGTAACCTTGACCATCAAACTATTAGATCCCTCTCCTACCGCTAATGCCGTATGAAAGTGCATTCCGACATTATTTTTAGCTATCCAAGCCAGATCCGTTAGTCCGTCCCCATTAAAGTCACCGGCCCTGATTGTCTTATAAGGGGTGAAGTTACCACTTGTGTGTGGCGCATTGTATCTAGCTGCGGCAAATTTACCGTTACCTATACCGAGTGCAGTATAAGCCCGTATGCCTCCATTAAATTTGTAGGTCCAGACCAGATCTGTTAGACCATCTCCATTAAAGTCTCCGATTATAGCAGGATCATAGTTTTCAAAGTTACCGTTAGAGCGAGGTGCGTTATAAATTGCTGTACTAAATGTACCATCCCCTTTACTCAGAGCTGTATAGGCCCTTAAGCCCCCATTATATTTGTAGGTCCAGACCAGATCCGTTAAGCCGTCGCCATTATAATCTGCTGTGATTGCTGGGCTGTAGCTTATAAAGTTTCCGTTACTGGGACTACTGCCAGTGACCCTTGAAAAACGTCCACCCCCTTCATTCAGAATGGTATAGGTGCGCAGTCCCTTTTCAGAACGAAAGGCCCACAATAGATCTGCTAATCCATCCCCATTTACATCCGCCGTCATAGGCTTCTGTGTAGTATGGTTTGCAAATTTAAATAACTGAGAGTCATATAAGGTCTTATGATTAACCTTACGAAAGACGCCATCACCTTCGTTCAGTACAGTGCCGATATAAGTAAAGTCTTTTCTTTGAACGATCAGAACTATATCAGTCAGTCCATCACCATTAAGGTCTTCGTATCGAGTAACGTAGTTATCAATAGTTAGAAAAACAGGATCAAGGCCTATATTGAAATTATAACTTTTGCGGGATTCAAACTGACCGTTACCCTTATTAAAAGATACCCGAATATTCAAGGTTGATTTTTTTTCGTCGTACAGAGCTATGCCAAAATCTGTGATTCCATCACCGTCAAATTCGCCAGCATGACCGTTACTCCCAACCATACTGCTGACTATTGATGCGCCAAAATGACCATTGCCAGAAGCTAATGCTATATATGATTTGGTTACAATTTGTCCATTGTTAGCAGAAATCCCGGCCCACCCTAGATCTGCTATACCATCCCCATTAAAGTCACCTGTTGACGGGTACATGTCAAGATTAGCATTGTGTCCACTGGGTTTAGTGTATTTTGATACCTGGAATGTGCCGGTGCCTTCATTTTGCCATGTAAAACGTGTCTCCGGAAGGCAACTGCGATCACCGCTGCATTCCTTAATACTTTGCAATTGTGATTTCTTTGTAACTGCGGCCTCTTGATAGGTTAACGTGTATTCGCGAACTAGGGTATTAGCTGAGTAGCTTTTCACTTTTGAAAGACGTCTCAAGTTCTTTTGCAGTGAGCCGCCTACATACGCTATGAATTTATCTGACCGGTCTTCATACTCGAAGCGCACAGAGTTATAAGGCTGGATACCAACAACATGGTTACCGGTATAGTCTATCCGTGTAGGATGGTAGTAGCCGTTGGCCTGATCTTCAAAATATTGGATGGTTAGATAATTTCTGAAACTGTCCTCAATACTATAAAGAGCCCAGATATAAACACTATTGCGGCCTTGAGCTTCGATGCGCGAATTGTCTGTTGAGCCGTACGTGTGAGTCTGGCCACTGCGGGTCCACACCTTGAAATAGGCAGGAGCCCCACCAGCCTGTCCATAGGAAACAATCTTACTAAAGCTTTCATCAACTGTGCGATATTCTGTGAGATGTTTTCCATAGGCGCCGCTATAAGCGACCAGCCTTTTCCCGTTCAGGCAGAATTTGTCCTTATCATCGAAGGCTATAGAGCCGATAAAGCCATCTTGCTTCAAAGTCGCAGCACAGCGATGAATCACTGATAATCCGGACAGGCTCCACCCTACTCCAAGCAGGCCATTACCAGCGTTACTGCTGTATGAGAGAGCCAAATCAGGCTGTATGCCCGATTTGCCGGGTACGACATAAATGGGGATGCTATAGTTGGCACTGCCATCGGTTCCAACTTCATGCTGGGAGCCGGTACTTCCTACACTACTGTCATGTATAGGATGGTCAAAAGCCAAGGCGAACGCTGAAAAAGAGAAGAGAAAGAAAAACGAAAGCCAGTACCAGCGGCGATAAATGGTATTTAGCATCTTAATAGCCCCAATTGCCCGAAGAAAAATACCACTTGAAGTCAGGCATATCCGTTTTTTAGCCAGGGCAGATTTACCAGCAACTACAGAATAGCTACTTATGTAAATTCAGACTAGCCATGCAAATCCTTCAATATTTCAAGAGCTTGGCCAATACTACTTCAGGCAGTGTAACCTTTTTCTGGAAATACATTTTTTACATGAAGCGTTATAGGTACAACCACACCAATAATGTATTTGGATTTTTAAAGAGAGTACAGAGGCGGCTAACATTCAACAAGAGTTTTCCGCGCCATATGGTATAGAAAATCGATGAAAACTTTCATTGTGAGTGTATTTTCATCAAACTAGTACACTCACCTCAAATCATAAACCAAAGATTAGAAAATTTGTTTCCTAACTCCAGGCATACAATCTTCATTAGAAGATTCTTAGAAAACCTCGTCTGTAGTGAGCAACGTAAGCGACACATGAACCACATTATTCAATTTGCTTTTCAGGCTGCCATGATACCCCATCCATCTATTTCGGAGGAAAGTATCATAAATCTGTATCAGTGGGACAACCATGCCGAGGCGTATGTGAAAAGACCTCAATTCAAGCGGATCTATACTCGCAAGGTCAAGTTGGCCTACAAAAACTCCTCTACTGACACATCAAGCTATCTGATCAAACTCTCTACCTGTAGATAATCATCAGAAGTAAAAACTTTGTGACATTCCTCGCATGTTGCTGAAAGTGGTCTTGTGATTAAAACGAAGATTGCTTTTATGGCAACTAGATAATATGGTGTCTGTTCTCCCTAACCCTTCAAACTCAGGAAGAATAAAATGAAAACATGGTCAAAAATTGTGGGCACTATTGTATTGATGTCCGAGGTGTCACTATCTCACGGGGCAGATACAACGGTGTTAGAAAAATTTGAATCTATTAGAGGAATAAAAAGTGCTAGTGAAGACCCTTGCGGCCAGTATGTGACCTACGAAGCACAGTGCTTTACGTTGATGTTAGAGCAGCCAGTCGATCATTTGCACCCTTTGGGCAAGCAGTTCGAACAGCGGATACGAATTATCCATCGTTCATTTGATGCGCCTATGGCTTTAAGAACCCGTGGTTATGCTCTTTATGCAGACTCTTCGCCATTCAAATATTTCCCGATTGAACCCACCGCTTTGATCGAAGGTAACTTTATTGATGTAGAGCATCGATATTTTGGTACTTCCAAGCCTGCCGATCCATTGGACTGGTCTAAGTTGACCATTAAACAGGCCGCAAACGACATACATACTATCGTTGAGAGGTTAAAAGAGCTATATAGCGGCCAGTGGATTTCTTTTGGCTACAGTAAAGGTGGTATGACCTCTACGTACTACAGAAATTTCTATCCAAACGATGTTCAAGCCACTGTAGCTTTAGCGGCACCTTTAATGTTTGGTAGGGGAGATGCTCGCCATGATATATTTCTAAGCGAGGTGGGTACAGAAGAGTGCCGTAGCAAAATTATAGATTTTCAACGCGATATTCTATCACGCCGCATAGAAATGTTAAGCGCACTAGATAATTACATAGATGGCAAATACACAGCTAATCGCTGGCCAGGAGGCACAAACCAGGCATTGGAACATGTTGTAGGTGAGTATAATTTTATCTTTTGGCAATTTAGTAATCCTTCTACAGGGTGCGAAACCATTCCTGCTGTCGGAGTTAGTGCGGAGGATGCTATTGCGCATTTAGATGCAAAAGTGGGCTTTGAGAGCTATATGGATGAAGGCCTTTCCAGCAATGAACCATACTATTGGCAACTGCTAACTCAGCTTGGGTATCCCAGCCTGTTGCTCAATCCATTATCGGGCTTACTCGAATATAACCCAGAGGATTACTTGGTCTATGCCCCTGCGGGTGTCAATGTGCCAAACCACGATTGGTGGCCAATGTCTATGATGGATATTTGGGCACGTTTCCAGGCTGAACGCGTTATGTACGTTTACGCTGACTTTGATCCTTTTAGCGCTGCCGCCTACCCGTTGCCCATGGATGCAGAAGAAAAAGAGGTATATCGATTTGATGTGTTCCAGGGGCACCATAATCTTTCGCGCATCTCTTTTTTAAGTGAAGAAGACAGGCTAATAGCTACCAATATACTTCGCGAGTGGGTAGGATTAGAGCCAACTGAGCTAGAAATAACAGTGCGTCCTAGACTGTCAGTTAACGAAACAGCACTGCCTGTGCTTCCATTAGAGCGTTAATCTTTTATATAAAAGCGGGGCCTCGGCGGAATCTGTGGGTCTGAAACCCGCTCAATAGGGGCTGCGTCGCGTAAGCGGTTTATGAACTACATGCCTCCTAGAAAGGATGCGGTTCATGTACCGCTTTCGGAATTGTCATACACTTCTATGCGGGTGACATGCCTGCCGCCTTTACGCAGATCGATATCGGCAGATGGTAATGCCAATCCTGTGGCGCATGGTTCCACTACGCTGTCACATTCGGCGATGTGATTGAACAATCGAAAATATATCAGAAGTAAACAATAAGCGTTGAGGAGACAAAGCTATGATTCAGAGTTATCAATACCTGTGAAGATTTTCAACCGATGCCGGAGGTGCCTTGTGGTGAACTGGAAGTTCTATTACACAATGTTGTGGGTGATTTTTTCTATGACAGCCTATGTAATTCCCGCTCAATCTCTTGCAACCGGTATCACAACCAAGCCAAAGGTGATTATTTTTGATGTTAATGAAACGCTTTTGGATCTCGAGCCTGTCAGGCGATCTGTTGCTAAAATTTTAGGGGAACGCGAAGATCTGCTGCCGCTGTGGTTTACAACCATGCTGCATTATTCACTAGTGGAAACCCTCAGTGATACATATCACGACTTTGGTGAAATCGGTACTGCCGCACTAATGATGGTCGCTGAAACACAGGGTATTAAGCTCACCTATGCACAAGCCAAAAATGCCATCGTCACGCCGCTGGGCTCACTGCCACCACATGCGGATGTTGCGCCTGGCTTGGCGACTTTGTCAAAGGGGGACTACAAGATCGTCAGCCTGACAAACTCCTCTTTCAAGGGGGTGGAAAAGCAGCTCAAACATGCCGGACTGAGTGATTTTTTTGACAAAAGCTACAGTGTGGAAGCCATACGGAAGTACAAACCCCATCCCGATACGTATCGACTGGTACTGAAGGACCTTGGTGTGCAGCCCGCAGAGGCCATGATGGTGGCGGCGCACGCCTGGGATTTGATGGGGGCAAAGAATGTGGGTCTGCAAACGGTTTTTGTCGCCCGCCCAGGTAAGCCACTGTATCCATTTATGTCAAAGCCCGACCATGTTGTTAAAAATTTGCAAGAGATGATAAGTATTGTCGGCATACCCGGAAAAAATTAATAGTGTAATTTTTATGCAATTGCCTCTCGAGAAACTCTGTATGCCAAAGTTGTTGATTTGCACCTATTAGCCCGGTCGTTAATTACTACCAATGAGCCGATGAAGAGTTGGTTTAGCTCCTGCCCCGCAATAGGTTTTTGGCACTGGAGCCTGGCAGAGACAACTACATCTGCTCCATCACTTCAATACCAAGCAGGTCAAGACCGGTAGCGATGGTGCGGGCTACCAGTGCACATAACTGCAGGCGGCTTTGCCGGTGTTTTTCGCCCACGCCTTCTTTCAGCACCGGACAGGCTTCGTAGAAGCGCATATAGGTACTGGCCAGCTCGTACAGGTAGGTACACAACACGTGCGGGAAGGTGTCTTTGGCCACCTGGTCCAGCACTTCACCAAACTGGGCCAGTTTGATGCCCAGGGCGCGTTCTTCCGCTGTTTCCAGCAGGATTTCGCCCTGCAGCTCGCTTGGCGCAATACCGGCTTTGCGGAAAATACTGCGCACACGGGTATAAGCATATTGCAGGTAGGGGGCGGTGTTGCCCTCGAAGCTGAGCATGGATTCCCAGTTGAAGAGGTAGTCGTTGGTGCGAGTCTTGCTCAGGTCGGCATATTTCACCGCGCCGATACCTACCTTGCGGGCGATCTCTGCACAGGTGTTTGCATCCAACTGGGGGTTTTTCCCGGCCACCAGCTTTTCCGCACGCTCCACCGCTTCGTCCAGCAGGGCTGCCAGTTTTACCGTGCCGCCGGTACGGGTTTTAAACGGCTTGCCGTCGTTGCCCATCATGGTGCCGAATGTGCAGTGCTCCAGGGCAACGGATTCCGCCACAAAACCCGCTTTGCGCGAAGCGGTGAACGCCTGTTGCAAGTGCAGGGACTGGCGCGCATCCACCACGTAGAGCATGCGATCGGCCTTGAGCTGGTTGGCGCGGTAGCGGATGGCGGCCAGGTCGGTGGTGGCGTACAGGTAACCGCCGCCTTTTTTCTGGATTATCATCGGGCTGGGGTTGCCCTCTTTATCGGCCATCTCTTCCAAAAATACCACGATGGCGCCCTGATCTTCCACGGCGATGCCGTTATCCAGCAGTTCTTTCACCAGTACCGGCAGGTCGTCGTTGTACTCGCTCTCAGCGTAAATGTCTCTGTGTTTGAGGGTGACATTCAGCCTGGAGTAGATGTCCTCGCAGTGGCTGATGGAGACAGTGATAAACTGTTTCCACAGCTTCAGGCACTGTTCGTCGCCGCCTTGCAGTTGCACCACATAATCGCGCGCGCGGTCGGCGAAGCCTTCCTCGTCGTCAAAGCGCACCTTGGCTTCCCGGTAGAAAACCTCCAGGTCGGCCAGCGCCACTTCCGCATTGCTATCGGCCAGCTTGTCGGACAGATGCGCCAGCAACATGCCGAACTGGGTGCCCCAGTCGCCCATATGGTTCTGTCGAATCACTGTGTGACCCTGGAATTCCAGCAGGCGCGCCAGGGCATCACCAATAATCGTGGTGCGCAGGTGGCCCACATGCATTTCCTTGGCCAGGTTGGGGCTGGAATAGTCGATCACCACGGTCCTTGGTTCTGCCACCGGGGCGATATTCAGGCGCTTATCCCCTTTGGCAATAGCCAGTTGCCGACCCAGCCACGGCTCACTCAGGTGAATGTTCATAAAACCGGGGCCGGCGATCTCGACCCTCTCAATCATCTCCCCCTTGTCCAGCTGCTCAAGGATCCTGCTGGCCAGCTCGCGGGGGTTGGTGCCCATGCGCTTGGCGGCGGCCATGGCACCGTTGGCCTGGTAGTCGCCAAATCCGGCTTTCTTCGCAGGTGCCACGACGGGGCCGCAGTCTTCGGGAATACCGGCGGCGATCATGGCGGCCTGGAATTGATCGGAGAGGCGTTGGCGAATATTCATAGGGGGAAACGCTGTCTTACATTCGGGGAAACGCCGAATTTTAATCGGCGCTGGCGGCTTTGCAACCAATGCTTGCGGGGGATGGTGGCCGTCTATCAGCCAAATCTCGATACAGGTGTCCAGATGCTGTGGCAGTGGATGGTATGATGCCGCCAAATGATGGAGGTAGCGTGAGTTCAAGCACTCTTTACTGGCACGATTATGAAACCTGGGGCACAGACCCGAGTGTGGACAAGCCGGCGCAGTTTGCCGGTATCCGAACCGACGAAGCACTCACGATTGTCGGCGAGCCGCTGATGCTGTACTGCCGCCCTGCGGCGGACTGCCTGCCGCAGCCCGCAGCCAGTCTGGTTACCGGCATCAGCCCCCAGAGCGCGCTGGCCAAGGGGGTGCCGGAAATTGATTTTATCCAGCGCATTCTCGCCGAGCTGGGCGCCCCGGGTACTTGCGGTGTGGGTTACAACAGCTTGCGTTTTGATGACGAAGTCACCCGCTACACGCTGTATCGCAACCTGCTCGATCCCTATGAGCGCGAGTGGCGCTGCGGCAACAGTCGCTGGGATATTATCGATATGGTGCGCCTTACCTATGCCCTGCGCCCGGAGGGTATCCAGTGGCCAAACCGGGAGGACGGCGCGCCGTCTTTTCGCCTGCAGGAGCTGACGGCTGCCAATGGTATTGCCCATGAGGGCGCCCACGATGCCCTGTCGGATGTCCACGCCACTATTGATTTGGCGCGGCTGGTGCGCAAGCAGCAGCCCAAACTGTATGATTATGTCTTCCGCCTGCGCCGCAAGCAGGCGGTGAGCAAGTTGATTGATATGCGCGAGCGCCGCCCGCTGCTGCATATCTCCGGTAAGGTTTCCGCCAGCCATGGCCATTTGACCTATGTGATGCCGCTGGCCAGTCATCCGGTGAACCGCAATGCCATTATTGCCGCCAACCTGGCCATGGACCCGGAGCCGCTGTTTAACCTGGATGCGGACGCGCTGGGGGAGCGGCTTTACACTGCCCGTGACCAGCTTGGCGAGGGCGAGCTGCCGGTGGGGCTCAAGCTGATCCACCTGAACAAGTGCCCGGTAGTGGCCCCGGCGAATATGCTCAGTGACAAGCGTGCAGGGGAGTTGGGTATTGACCGCACCGCCTGCGAGGCCAACTGGCAAAAGCTGCGCAATGTCGATCTCACAAAAAAACTGCACAAAGTGTATCTCGCTCAACATTTCCCCGAGCGCGATGTCGAGGGGGCTCTCTACAGCGGATTCCTCAGTGATGCCGACCGGGATCTGTGCCGCGAGCTGCATCGCAACCTCGCTGAGCGCGGGCCGGCGGCTCTGGCCGGCGAGGTGCCCTTCAGCGATCAGCGCCTGCCGGAATTGTTGTTCCGTCTGCGTGCGCGCAACTTCCCGGAGACCTTGTCCGACCAGGAGCAGCAGCGCTGGCAGATATGGTGCTTCCGGCGCCTGACCGAACCCGCTGCGGGGGCTTCCATTACGCTGGAGACCTACTTCCGCCAGCTCAGCGAGTTGCGCGCGCAGTATCCGGAGCGGGCTGCGCTGATCGCTGAACTGGAGAACTGGGGCGATAACCTGTTGGCTTGAAGGGGTTGATTTCCGCCAGAGGCTGTTTCCGGGCTGGGCTCTGTGACGGTGCCTGAGTAAAATCCCGCTCGCAATAATTTGGCGCCCACAAGGCACAACCCACGGAGTCATCATGGACTTTATCGGAGCCAATATTCTCTCCGTCAGCCAGTTCGAGCGCGCCGATATAGAGCGCGTTTTCGATGTGGCCGACGCTATGAACCCCTATGCCCGCCGTGAAAAAGTGACCCGGGTACTGGAGGGGGCGATCCTCGGCAATATGTTTATGGAGCCGAGCACCCGCACCCGGCTCAGCTTCGGTGCTGCCTTTAACCTGCTCGGCGGTACCGTGCGTGAAACCGTGGGCATTACCGCCAGTGCCATGGCCAAGGGGGAATCCCTATACGATACGGCGCGGGTGTTGTCAGGTTACAGCGATGTGATCTGCATGCGCCATCCGCAAGCGGGCTCTGTGGCGGAGTTTGCCGCTGCGAGCCGGGTGCCGGTGGTCAACGGTGGCGACGGTGCCAATGAACACCCGACCCAGGCACTGCTGGATCTCTATACCATCCGCAAAGAGCTGGCTGCACAGACCCGCACTTTGGACGATTTCCGAATCGCCATGATCGGCGATCTCAAGCACGGCCGCACCGTGCACTCCCTGTGCAAGCTGTTGTGTCTGTTTGGCAAGGTGCGGGTGGTGCTGGTGTCGCCACCGGAGCTGGCGATGCCGGAAGCGGTGGTGGAAAAATTGTGTGCCGCTGGTCATCGGGTGACGGTAACCGACCAGTTGGAGACTTCCATAGCAGATGTGAATATCGTTTATTCCACCCGCATTCAGGAGGAACGCTTCGCCTCCCAGGCGGAGGCCAACCTCTACCGCGGCCGCTTCCGCCTGAACCGGGAAATTTTCACCCGCTTCGCGCAGCCCAACACGGTTATTATGCATCCGCTGCCACGGGATTCCCGCGCCGAGGCCAATGAGCTGGATACCGATTTGAACGAGCATCCGAGCCTGGCCATTTTTCGCCAGACGGATAATGGCCTGTTGGTACGCATGGCGCTGTTTGCATTGCTTCTGGGGGTGGAAGGCAAGGTACACCAATACGCCCACGAAGTGCGCTGGCACAGTCGCCGCAATCCAGTATTACCGTAACGGAATTTGTTTCCGGATTCTATCGCGTATTTCTGTTAACCTGATGACATGGGCCCGACTTCAACGGGCTTTGGTTGTTGTGGCAGGGGTCAAGCGCAGCCCTTCCGCGCCGGTGCTGCCTGTGCCGGCCGGGCCGCCTGCGCAATCGCATCCGGGGAAGCTGCATGTTGCACCAGATTTCGCCTGCGGTATTCTTGCGCAGTGTCGCCACCCTGGCGCTGTTTCTCGCTCTATTGGTTGCCGGAAGTAGCGCTCAGGAGGAACCCTTTCCCCACGTTGCCCTGATGTCAATCAGCGGCGCTATAGGCCCCGCCACCACCGATTACTTTACACGCGCGACGGAGGAGGCACAGGCGCGCGGCGCGCAACTTATTCTTGTACATATCGATACCCCGGGCGGTCTCGATGCCGCTTCCCGCGATATTATCCAGCATATCCTCTCCTCCCCGATCCCTGTTGCCACCTATGTGTACCCCTCCGGCGCGCGCGCTGCCAGTGCCGGTACCTATATCCTCTATGCCAGCCAAATCGCAGCGATGGCCCCGGCCACCACCCTGGGAGCTGCAACGCCGGTGCAGATCGGTGGGCCTCCGGGAACACCCACTCCGGGTGGGAAACCCGCGGAGCGTGAACAACCACAGGAGAAGGAAAAGGAGCGGGAAAACGGCGAAGACAGTGAGGGGGACAAGGAGGAGAAGCCGCTGAGCGGCACTGCCATGGAGCGCAAGGTGATCAATGATTCCGTGGCCTTTATCCGGGGTCTGGCGCAGCGCCACGGGCGCAACGCCGATTGGGCGGAGAAAGCTGTGCGCGAGGCGGCGACCCTGACTGCCCCTGAGGCACTGGAAATGCATGTGATCGATATTGTGGCCAAGAACGATCAGGATTTGTTGCAGCAGATTGCAGGGCGCACAGTACTGCTCGATGCCGGAGAGGAGACGATTTCCTCTGATGTGGCCGAACTGCCTATTGAAAGCTATGAACCGGACTGGCGCAATGAGTTGCTGGCGCTGATTACCAATCCACAAGTGGCCTATATCCTGCTGTTGATCGGTATCTATGGCCTGATTTTTGAGGGCTACAGTCCCGGTGCCTTTGTACCGGGCATTGTCGGGGTCATCTGCCTGTTGTTGGCATTTTATGCCCTGCAGGTATTGCCGGTGAACTACGCTGGCCTGGCATTGATCATTGTCGGGGCTCTGCTGATTGTGGCGGAGCTCTTTATGCCGAGTTTTGGCGCCCTGGGTATAGGCGGGGTCATTGCGTTGGTGATTGGTTCTGTCATGTTGATTGACACCGATGTGCCGGGCATGCAGGTGTCCCGCAAGCTGATTGGTGCGATTGCCGGCGTGAGCGGGCTGTTTCTGCTGATTTTTTTAATGGCGGTGCGCAGGAGTCTGCGCAAACCGCGGGTTCCCATAGAGCAGGCACTGGTGGGGCGCACAGCGGTGGTCAGTGATGTGCAGCCGTTGGAAATCCTCGTGCATCTGGATGGGGAAATTTGGCGGGCAAAGAGTGAGGATAGCCTGGTGCCCGGTCAGCAGGTGCGCGTTATCGCCCAACAGGGTTTACTGCTGTCTGTGGAAGCCTGTTAGACAATTTTCTGTAGTAGAGATTCGGCGGGCAAGTCTTCCCATAAGAGCGGCAATGGGATAGTGAATGGCGCGCCGGTTCCATAGAGAGGCGCCTGGTTGCGGTCTGTCCGTTGGTGTCTGCTGAGTTCGATGAGAAAACATAGGGAGATATAAAATGGTCAGCTATTTTATTGGGCTGCTGGCATTGGCAGTGGTACTGCTGTTGATGTATGCCATCCGCATTTTGCGGGAGTATGAACGGGCAGTGGTGTTTTTTCTCGGTCGTTTCCAAACGGTCAAGGGGCCGGGCCTGATCATTATTATCCCCATTATCCAGACCATGGAGCGGGTGGATTTGCGCACTGTGGTGATGGATGTGCCCACCCAGGATGTCATCAGTCGCGATAACGTTTCGGTGAAAGTGAATGCTGTGGTGTACTACCGGGTGATCAATCCGCAGTCTGCCATTATCAATGTGGAGTACTATCACGAAGCGGTAAGCCAGCTGTCTCAGACAACCCTGCGTTCGGTGCTGGGCAAACACGAACTGGATGAAATGCTGTCCGAACGGGACAAGCTGAATGTGGATATACAGAATATTCTGGATGAGCAGACAGATGCCTGGGGGGTTAAGGTCACCAATGTGGAGATCAAGCATATTGATCTCGATGAAAGCATGGTGCGCGCGATAGCCCAGCAGGCAGAGGCCGAGCGCGCGCGGCGGGCCAAGGTCATCCATGCGGAAGGGGAGGCCCAGGCCGCGCTGAAACTCACCGAAGCGGCCGATCAACTGTCTAAGAATGCCAATGCGATTACCCTGCGCTATATGCAGACCATGATCGATATTGCCGGGGCGAACAACAGTTCCACACTGGTGTTCCCCCTGCCGCTGGATCTGATTGAACCGCTTTTGAAACGCGGGAGGGCGTCCGGCACTTAGTGCGGTCAACCTGCAGTCTTCACGTACCGGGTGGCCCGGTACGAAAGAGCTTGGATTCAGGAAGCCGTATTCCACCTACGGCTTTTTTTGTATCTTTTGGATCGGTAAAACCTGCTTACAACAGCTTTTCCATCAGGCTGCGGGTTGAACTGTCCCAGTCCTCGGGCACCGCGCCACCGGCGGCACTGTGGATTTTTGAGCTCAGTTGTTTGCCCAGTTCCACCCCCCACTGATCAAAGGGATTGATACCCAGCAGGCAGCCGCCCACATAGACCTTGTGCTCGTAAAGCGCCAGCAGGGCTCCCAGGTGGTGGGGGTCCAACTTTTCCAGAATCAGGGTGTTGCTGGGGCGGTTGCCCGGAATCACCTTGTGGGGCGCCAGGGCGTGGGCCTCGCGGTGGGTATAACCGGCCTCCTCCAGTTCCTGGCGGGCCTGGTGCAGGGACTTCCCTTGCAAGAGGGCCTGGCTCTGGCTGATACAACAGGCCAGCAGCCAGCGGTGTTGCGCGTGCAATTGCGAGGTTGGAGCCTTGACGGCAATAAAATCCGCGGGGATCAGATCGGTCCCCTGATGCAGCAACTGGTGGAAGGAGTGCTGTCCGTTGCTGCCCTCTGTGCCCCAGATCACGCTCCCGCTGGGGTAGTCCAGAGCCCGCCCGCTTCTATCCACACTTTTACCCAGGCTCTCCATGTCCAGCTGCTGCAGCCAGGCGGGGAACCTGGCCAGTCGCTGTGCATAGGGAAGCACCACCTGGCTGCCCGTGTGCCAGCACTGGCGGTACCAGAAGTGGACAAGTGCCATGACCACCGGCAGATTGTGTTTCAGTGGCGTGGTGGCAAAGTGCTGGTCCATTGCGTGAGCGCCCTGCAGTAACTGCTCGAAGACCTCGTAACCGCAGGCCAATACGATCGGCAGTCCGATCGCGGACCAGAGCGAATAACGCCCGCCTACCCAGCTCCACATGGGAAAAATATTCTCGGGAGCGATCCCGAAATCCTGGGCGGCAACCACATTGCTGCTCACCGCAACAAAGTGTTTGGCGAGTTGCTTTTCGGTGCAGCCACCGGCCAGAATCCAGCGGCGCGCGGACAGGGCATTCTCGCGGGTTTCCAGGGTGGAAAAAGACTTCGAGGCCACAATAAACAGGGTTTCCTGTGGGTGCAGATTCACGAGGGTATCGTCCAGATCGGCACCGTCAATATTCGCCACAAAATGTACCTGGAGATGCGCTTTGTGCCACGGGTGCAGCGCCTCCACCACCATGCGCGGGCCGAGATCGGAGCCGCCGATGCCGATATGGACAATATGGCGAATGGGGTTGCCGTTAAAACCCCGCCAGGTTTGCTGGTGGATGCTCTCGGAGAACTGTCGCATTTGTGTGCGGCAATCCTCCACGGCGCGCTCGTGTTCGGTTTGCGGCTGCCCCTGAAAGCGCAGGGCGGTGTGCAGGGCCGGACGATGCTCGGTATTGTTGACAATGGCTCCACTGAGCAGCGCGGCGATTTGATCGTTTAACTGCTGGTCTGCGGCGTAATCCAGCAATAGTTGCAGAGTATCCCTGCGCAAATGGTTTTTACTGTAGTCCAGGTAGATCCCTGCAGCTTCCAGGCTAAAGTGTGCAGCGCGGTCTGGGTCGGTGGAGAAAAGCTTGCGCAGGGACCACTTGTGTTGTTCGTAATGGGATCGCAACTGTCGTATGTCTGTGGCGCGATTCAGCGCCAGGCTTTCACTTGTCATGGCAATGGGTGGTTAACTCTGTCAGCGGTTTCTTATCGCGGATATCAAGCCGGCAAAAACTGTAGGGGTTGTTTCTTAAAAGGGGCGCCAATGCTAACGCACTTCCCGGGCCGGTACAGGGCCTGAGAGGCTACAGTATATTACAGAAGATGGCACCCGCGATTGTCGCCTATAAAATATCTGCGCAACGGTGCGAAATGGCTTTAAAGCCAAAAGCCCATGTCAGCCTGTAGCAGCGCGTGCCGGTATGGCATTATCCTGACGGTCCGTTTGCTGGCTGGGGTAATAAGAGTGGTTTGCTCAAAAGACAAATGCCGCTTGAGAAAGCGGCATCTGGCGGTGATTCATACTAAATAGTGCTTGCGGGGCCTGTGTATCAAAGCGCCCCGTTAAGGCCAAAACCGTATTTAGTATGAATCACCACACTGGTTCTGCTTGAAAGTGATCTTACTTCACCACTTTCATGCAGCGTACTCTGTCTGAAGCCATCCAGCAGTCAGCATCTGCAGGGCAGGCCATTGAAAGAGGAATTTGTTCAGCGCCCGGAGGGCAGTAAGCTGGAGGTGCCGGTGGGCTACAGCAACCTGCCAGAACCAGTGCACTGATAATTCCGATTAAGTACTTGGCTGGAGTGAAATTCATCCCCTAACTCCTTTCCGTTGATGTTAGCCATTAGCATAGCCAATAAAACGTCATCTGTTGGTCAGCTTTGTAAAATGCTCTACAAAGATACCGTCTGATGAAGTGTAATAGGCGCAGGGTTTAAATAGCTGCCAGGGGCAAAGTCTGGAAAAAAGCTGTGCCAGTTTATTGCGCTTTGGTGCGGAAAAAACCGGTTTTTTCCCTTTTTTTGGCATTGGAATTTATTTTTTGCCCGTGATGTCGGATTTTTTTACCGTTTGAAAGTCATGGGTATTGTTCACACTTTCAAGTTGCCGGGCCAATTGAAAGTGCCTGACGATCCGGCTTTTGGATTTGTAACGGCTTGGGCTCGAAGGGCGAGTGGCTTATGGATGTTCGATAGTGGATCTCAGTATCGGTTTGACCGCAAGTCAGCCTGTGTGCCAGGTGCGGTGGGTTGCTGGATGGCTTGCAGCTATACGGGCTTGCGGTCGGGGCCATAGAAAACCCGCGATCTTTTCATTGGGGGGAGCCGTGCAGAAAACGGCCAAATGTCTGTGCCAGCAGTGCATTTCGTCCCGGATCGCGCAAAACCGTCAGTAAAGATGCCCGCACTTGCGGTATAAACAGCAAGTCTGAGAGCAACCGGTTGAAGGTTTCCTGATTTTCCGTATGCGCCAGTGCGTTTAACCAGAGTCTGGCCAGCGCGGGGTTTTCCAGGTCTGTTACACAGCAACTGCCAATGGTGGCAAGCAACTGGACACTTTGAGCGGTGCTGGGGTCTTGCAGCAGTTGCAGAAGCAATGCGTGCCGCAACGCTTTTGCCGGCGAGTGGGAACAGGCGCGTACGGCAGCGGTAATCACCGCGCAGTCCGGGGTATCGCTGTGCAGGGTGGATACAGCACGGGTTTTGATGGTTTCTGCCAGCCGGTGATCGATCCTCTCATTTTCTAGACATACACAGAGGTGGATAAATACCGGGGAGGCAATGCGGGCGATCTGGGGCAGCAGCAACGCTTTTTCCTTCTTCCAGCGCACCGCCAAATCGGCAATCCCCTGTAACGCCAGAGTGTCCCAGCGGCAGACTTTTGGTGCGCGGATATAGTCGAGGACCGGCCCGTAGTGTGCGCTTGCCGGTCTTTTTAGCAACATCCCCGTTCGGGCATGAAATACTGCCCGGCGCTCCATGGAGGGGGTGTACAGGAGCCCGCTGCGTTTCAGCAACTGGTCCAACTGCTCCGCCGCTTCGCATTGGATGCCGCAGTTGAGTTCCAGGGTCATTGCGTGTAACAGGTGGTCCCGTGCCGCGAGTTGCAGTTTGCCCTGTTCATCCAGAGGGAAACGCAGAAACCAGACAGCGGCTTCACCACCCGCTACCGGTCGCATTAACAGGCCGGTCCAGGCCTGGCGCAGGTAGGGGTGGGGCCAGGGTGCCCGCCCCGCCTCAAATGCCTCGGCAGCGGACTCGGACAATGCCTGCAGACGCCGGCCCAGGTCGAACCAGTGCAATTGGAAACCGGCCCCTTCAATCAGGGCGGTGAGGGTGCCCGGGGCTTTCACGGGTAATCGCTGTGCATTGTTCAGGAGGCGCTGGCCGTCATCGAGATTGGCATCTGCTTGAAGTGCAGCCAGCCGTAGGCGATCGCCAGCAATGGGCAAATGATGTTAAAAAGGGCATAGGGCAGGTATTCAATAGTGGCGATGCCCAGTGTGGCGGCCATATAGGCCCCGCAGGTATTCCAGGGGATCAGCACCGAGGTGATGGTGCCCGAGTCCTCCAGGGTGCGCGACAGGTTCAGCCCGTGCAGCCCCTTTTCGGCAAAGGCGTCGCGGAACATGCGGCCGGGGATTATGATCGCCATATACTGGTCACCGGCCGCGGCATTCATGCCAAAGCAGGTCAGCACGGTGGCGGTCACCAGCCCTCCCAGGGTTTTCACATGTGACAGAGTCCAGTTGATCAGTACCTGCAGGAATCCGGCACGTTCCATGGCGCCGCCAAAGGCCATAGCGGAAATGATCAGCCACACGGTGTTTAGCATGCTGCTCATGCCGCCCTTGGACAGCAGGTCCGCCACGTTTTCGTTGCTGGAGGTGGATTTATAACCATCGAACAGGCTGTACCAGATGCCTTTCAGGGAGGCCAGGGCACCTTCACCACCGCCCAGGCGGCGGGCACTTTCCGGCTCGAAAATCAGCGCGATAATACAACCCACCAGGGCGCCGACGATCAGCGTCGGATAGGCGGGTACCTTGCGCCAGGCCATGCCCAGTAACAGCACCAGCGGCAACAGGCTGATGAGGGAAATATTGAATTCGGTTCCCAAAGCGGCCAGCAGCAACTCGATATCGGTGGCGGAAGCCTTGCCGGCTCCGGCAGTCAAGCCGATAAAGGCGAATACCGCAAGGGCAATCACAAATGCCGGGATGGTAGTGGACATCATATGGCGGATATGCCGGAACAGGTCGTTGGAGGTAACTGCTGCGGCGACGTTGGTGGTGTCGGACAGCGGCGACATCTTGTCGCCGAAGTAGGCTCCGGAGATAACCGCGCCGGCGGTCACTTCTGGAGACAGGCCCAGGGCCCCGGCGATCCCCATCAGGGCAACCCCGAGAGTGCCGGCGGTGGTCCAACTGGAGCCGATACTGAGTCCAACCACTGCGCAGATTATGCAGCTGGCAGCGTAGAACCACTGGGGTGAGAGTATCTGTACCCCGTAATAGATCATGGAGGGTACGGTACCGGCAAGAATCCAGCTGCCGATCAGGGCGCCCACCGCCAGCAGAATCAGGATTGCGCCGAATACCAGGCCGATGCCATGCAGCATGCCCCCTTCCATGTCACTCCAACTGTGCCCGTTTTTCATGCCCATCAGCGCGACCACGCCGGCACACAGCAGCAGGGCGATCTGGTTGGGTCCGTAAGAGGAGTCGGCGCCGTAAAGGTAAACGGACAGGGACAAGAGGGCGATCAGGACCCCCAGGGGAATCACTGCATCCAGCAGGCTGGGGGTGCGCGGCTCGGAATTGGGACTGGCTTGAGACAAGGTGTACTCCTGCTTGACTGCGAGGCTGGTGCCGTCATTCGTTATCGTTGTTTTCACCGTGGGTGACGGTTGAACCCCCTATTTTTACGGCTTGGGGCGGTGAAGTCTACTTTGAATGGCATTGGGCGGCAGAGAACCCCCTTGCCCGAGTCATGGTGGCGGGGAAATATCACCCTGATCAGGCACCGGGTCGGTTGTGGTGCTAGCAGTTCGGCGATGCTTCCGGTATGTTCTGCGCCAACTAATCCCGGCCACCCGGTGGCCGCAAGACATAATGAGCCAGGACCCCGCAGGCAGGTCGGGCAGGTAGTGATTTCATGAGAGCAAGTGAGCTAGACCCCGCTCAATTCGAGGATATGCGCCCCTATCGGGACGATGAAGTGCGCGCTGTACTGGACAGATTGATCGCCGATCCGGAGATGTCACACACCGTTGCGCACTTTCTCGTTCCCAAACTGGCGCGGCTGGAAGGCCCGCTGGCCTGGCTGGTGCGCCAGTTTCTGCGCTTTGAGTTGCGCAACGTGAAGGATGTGCGCGGCGTGCAGGAAATCGTCGAGAAGTACATCGATAAAATCGTCAACCGCACCACTGCCGGTCTGAGCATTTCCGGGCTGGACAGACTTCCCCGCAATCGCGCCTGTTTGTTTGTGAGTAACCACCGGGATATCGCCATGGACCCCGCGTTCGCCATAGTGGCCATGTTCAAAGAAGGACACCAAACCTCCCGTATTGCGATTGGTGACAACCTGCTGACCAAGCAGTTTGCGACGGACATTATGAAGCTCAATAAGTGCTTCACGGTACAGCGCAGCTCGGGCAGTCGTCGCCAGAAACTGGCGGCGGCGACCAAGCTGTCCAACTATATCTATCACTCCATCGTCAATGACAACGAACACGTGTGGATTGCCCAGCGCGCCGGGCGCGCCAAGGACGGATTGGACCGCACCAACCCGGCGCTTGCGGCCATGTTTGCGATGACCAAGGATCGGGACACCCCATTCGCCGATTTCTGGAGAAAGTTGCATATCGTGCCGCTGTCGATTTCCTATGAGTGGGACCCCTGTGATGGCCAGAAGGCGAAAGAACTCTATATTACAGAGCATAAAGACGAGTACAGAAAGGCCAAAAACGAGGATCTGACATCTATTGCCAAAGGGGTTGTCGGTCACAAAGGGCATGTACACACAGCCTTCGGCACTCCGATCGAGGGGGATTTTCACGATGTGAACAGCCTGGCCGAGGAGATCGACCGGCAGATCGTGGGCAATTACATCCTTCACCCCACCAATCTGATTGCCTACGAGCTTATTTACGGCTCGGTAGCGGGACTGCCGGTAGGCTATCCTTCCAAACCCTGGGAACCGCAGGCGCATACAGGGATGCGGGAGGCGTTCGAGGCGCGTATGCGGAAGATCGACGAGCGCTGGCGCGACAAGGCAATTCAAGCCTATGCGAATCCGGTGGTTTCGCGCCTCGCCTTTGAGTGACAGTTGGTGGGGTAGGGCGGTTAGTGGATAATAGCGCTCCCTGCCCAATCATTAGCGAATAGATACCATTCCCTGTGCTTAGCGATACACTCAAAAGCGCGATTCAAGGGGCCTACAGCCAGTTTCTGTGCGGCCGTGGGCACAGGCCCCGTTACGGGCAGAAGCTGATGGTGGCGGCCATCGCCCGCACGCTCGGCGGTATTATCCAAAATACCAGTGGCGAACGGGACAGAGAAAAAACCGATGGCGAGCATATTTGTGTGGTGGAGGCCGGCACCGGCACCGGCAAGACGGTGTCCTACCTGCTTGCGGCTATCCCCCTGGCCCAGGCCCGGCAGAAAACCCTGGTGGTCTCCACGGCGACGGTGGCGCTGCAGGAGCAGATTATTGACAAGGATCTGCCGGAGGTTGCACGCCACAGCGGGCTCAATTTCGAATTTACCCTGGCCAAGGGGCGCAGTCGCTACCTGTGTCTGTCCAAGCTGGACCAGCTGCTCTCCAGTTTTTCCGCTGCTGGCTCCGGCCTTTCCCTGGGGCTCTACGAGGATGAGTTGCCAGGGGTAGCTGCGCAGAGTGTTGCACTCTACCAGCAGATGACCGATAGCCTGGCCGCTGGCAGTTGGGATGGGGATCGTGACAACTGGCCGGATTCGATTGAAACTGAGGACTGGAACCGGGTCACTACGGATCACCGCCAGTGCAGCGGCCGCCGCTGCCCCCATGTGACCAATTGCAGCTTTTTCCGCGCGCGGGAGAGCCTGGGCAAGACCCAGGTGATTGTCGCCAACCACGACCTGCTGCTGGCGGATCTGGCCCTCGGCGGCGGCGCAATACTGCCGCCGCCGGAAGAGACGATTTATGTGCTCGACGAGGCCCACCACCTGCCGGACAAGGCCCTCGACCACTTCTCCCACCACAGCCGCTTGGGTGCCTCCATCGGTTGGCTGGATCAGACCAACAAGGTGCTCGGGCAAATGCTCGGTGAGATTGGCGATGGCACCGAACTGGATCGCTGTGGCGAACAGCTGCCGGCGGTGCTGGCGTCCGCCAAGCAGGGGCTGGAGTTGATGTGGCCTCTGGTCGAGGAGTTGTGTGTGTCCGAAGACGTGCGGGAGAATCCTGTTCGCTACCGCTTCAAGGACGGCGTGGTGCCCGATGCCATGATGCAACTGGCGGAAAAGTTGCGCGAGGACTTTGACGAATTGGAGAGCCTGCTCAACAAGATGTCGCAGGTTGTCCAGCGGATGCTGGAAGATGCCCACTCGCCGGTGCCGGTGGTGGATTTGGAGCGCTGGTACCCACAACTGGGCAGCTGGCACGGGCGCGCTGAGGTCAACCTGTTGCTATGGGCCAACTACGCGCGCGCCGATACCGATGGCACGCTGCCGCGGGCGCGCTGGATAACCCCGCTGGATTGGGGGGGCTCGACGGATTATGAAGTGTGCAGCTCGCCGATTCTGGCCGCAAAGGCCCTTGAGCAGAGCCTGTGGCAGCGCTGTTACGGGGCGGTGCTCACCTCCGCCACGCTCACGGCACTGGGTAGATTCGATCGCTTGCGCCTGCGCGCCGGCACTCCGGAGAATGCCAGTTATCAGGTGGTACCGAGCCCCTTCGATTTCTCCCGCGCCAACTTGCGGGTGCCCGCCCGCGCGGTGGATGCGGGCAATGCGGATCTGCACACCGGTGCGGTGATTGAGATACTTCCCGAGTTGCTCAAGGGTGCCGGTGGCGCACTGGTGTTGTTTTCCTCGCGCCGGCAAATGGAAACCGTCAGTGAAGCGCTACCGGGTAACTGGTGCAGCCGCATCCTGATGCAGGGACAGAAGTCCCGCCGGCAACTGTTGAACGCCCACCGCGAGGTCATCGATGGCGGTGGTAGCAGTGTGCTGTTTGGCCTTGCCAGTTTCGCCGAGGGTCTCGACCTGCCTGGAGATTACTGTCGCCATGTGATTATTGCCAAGCTTCCCTTTGCGGTACCCGACGATCCGATAGAGGCGGCTCTGGCGGAGTGGATCGAAGCCAAGGGGGGCAATGCATTTCTGCAGATTACAGTACCGGATGCGGCCCTGAAACTGGTACAGGCCTGTGGTCGCCTGCTGCGTGCCGAGGGGGATAGCGGTACCGTGACCCTGCTGGACCGGCGCATTGTGACCAAGCGTTACGGCCAGGCGATCCTCGATTCCCTGCCACCGTTTACCCGCAACATTGAATAACATTTTCTTGTCCGCTATTGCCGGTAGATGTTCACCCGGTATTCCAACAGCGGTGGTTTGGAGATCCAGGCGCTATGCAACCAATTTATTCCGACATTGCCAGTCAATTGTTGCTGTTGGAAGCCGAGCTTCGCCGATTGGGACAGTGGCAGGTGGAATCCCCCCCGGCCGAGGCGCTGACCAGTAGTGAGCCCTTCTGTGTGGATACTCTCACTTTGCCGCAATGGTTGCAGTTTGTCTTTTTGCCCCGAATGCAATTGTTGATCAAACAGGAGATGCCGCTGCCCCGGCAATGCGGTATCGCCCCTATTGCGGAGGAATTTTTCCGTGGCAATAGCGATGCTGCGACCCTGGTGGGCATTCTGGATTCCATCGATCGGCGTCTGCAACGCAGCTGAGGGGTTATCGATGTGGTGCCATCGCGGGTACCACTTTTACCAGCAGCGCCCTGTGGCTCTGTTCAGGTAGGGTGCGGGGGATCGGGTGTATGTCACACTGCGACCCTTGGGTGGACCGGCTTCAGGAACATCCCTGTTCACTGGCGCCGCTCATAGGCTAATATCCATCTTTTGCCCGGCACGCACGGAACATTCCCCCGCTTGCCATATCGGATATTGTGGGCATGCCGCCCGTTGGGTTGGAATGCCGACAGGGCTGGAGGTAATTGTTAGGTATGCAGAAATCTTCCCTTCTGTGGTTGATGTTGGCGGTCTCGCTGCTGGCGGGCTGTAAATCACTGATGTATCCAGAGCAGGAGCCGCAGAGCGCTCCAGCGGCACAATCGGTGCTTGAGATTGTGCCCTGTTCCGAGCCTGTACCTATGATTTGTGCAGAGCCGGAAGCCAAGGTTGTTGAAAAGATCATCGAACGAAGTGTTGAAAAAATAGTCGAAGTGCCCGTTGCCAGGGACAAGTTGGTGCTTGGAACGGTGGAACATGTCTCTGTGGAGCCCTCCGGACTGGTGGTTGAATCTATCGTCGATTCAGGATCATCGACCTCCACCCTGCGTGCTAAGGCTCTGACCCGCTTCGAGCGCGATGGCCGGGACTGGGTCAGAATTCAACTGATGCCTCCACAAGGGGATGGGGAAACAGAGCCCGGTGTGGTTGAGCTGCCCATCAAGCGCTATATCCGTGCGATGCGCATTGGTTTTCCCAGTCAGCGACGCCCGGTGGTGGAGATGCACCTGACTGTCGGAGATGTCACCCACATGGTAGAGGTTAGCCTGACGGACGAAGGTGGCACGGATACGTTGATGCTGCTGGGACGCAATTTCCTCAAAGATGCCGCGGTGGTCGATGTGAGCCGCCGCTATGTCCAGGGTCAGCCCCGAATATCCGGGGGCAAGTAGGCCACTAAGACAGTGAGGTTCCGATTGGAGCCATAGAGTTATGGGGAATGGCGAATGTCGCCGCGGGTCCAGGTTTATATTATTGCGGTATTGCTCGCGCTGATCGGCGCTGGCCTGACCGCTTACAAGCACTTTGAATTGGGTTTTCCACTGTTGCCGGGAGAATACCGCACCGTCTGGACTATCGAGGCGAAAGTGGGTTTCGTGGCGGAAGGCGGTCCGGTCAAAGCGGCACTGACATTGCCGCGCGAGCAGCGCAATATGGAAATACTGGGGGAAACCTTCAGTTCTTCCGGGTTCGGTTTCTATATCGCCCGGGAAAACGACGACTACCGGGCTCTCTGGTCTCGGCGCTTGGCGGAGGGCTCCCAGTCCCTGTTTTACCAGCTCGATGTTTACCAGAGGCCCGGGGCCCCCTTGGCGCAGCCCCTGGATCTCAGCACACAAGTGCAGAAGCCGTTTCTGGGTGCACGCGAGCAGGAAGCGGTACGCCTGGCGATTTATGCCCTGGTGGAGCAGGCCCGCGAACACTCTTCCGATGTGGAATCCTTTACTACCCAGCTGTTGATAGAACTCAACAACAAGGACAACCAGGATCGCAACCTGATTTTCCGCCATTATGCCGACAGCTCTCTGGTGGACGTGGCCCTGTTGATACTGGCCACCGCGGATATTCCCGCCCACCGAATCCGCGGCCTCTACCTGGAAGATGATCGCCGGCGCCTGGCACCTGAGGATTTGCTTGAAGCAAATGACGGCAAGCGCTGGATTGTCTTTGAGCCCACCACTGGCATGCCCGGTGTACCGGAGAATTTCTTCATTTGGCAGCGCGGGGGTAAAAGCCTGCTGGACTTGGAGGGCGGACACAATTCCCAGGTGACCTTTTCAGTGATTGCCAACGATGTACCCGCGCGGGATGTCTCCATGCGCAGCACCAGCCGGGATGGGGAAGCCCTGGTGGACTTTTCTATCTACAGCCTGCCCATCGAGCAGCAGAGTATCTTCAAATTGATCCTACTGGTACCGGTGGGCGCCTTGGTTGTGGTACTGCTGCGGGTGTTTGTCGGGCTGCGCACATCCGGTACTTTCATGCCGGTGCTGCTGGCGATAGCTTTTATTGAAACCCAACTGCTGACGGGCCTTGCGATCTTTACCCTGATTCTAATCCTGGGGTTGTGGGTGCGCTTTTATCTCAGCCGACTCAACCTGCTATTGGTGTCGAGGATCGCCGCTGTAGTAGTCACAGTGGTGATTATTATGGCTGCTATCAGTGTTATCAGTTACAAACTGGGTATTGAGCAGGCGTTGACGGTGACCTTCTTCCCGATGATTATCCTCGCCTGGACCATTGAACGCATGTCCATCGTATGGGAAGAGGACGGTCCCTACGAGGTGGTTGTGCAAGCGGGTGGCAGTTTGCTGGTGGCGATTCTGGCCTGGTGGGTTATGACCAACCGCTATGTGGAGCACTGGACCTTTAATTTCCCCGAACTGCTGCTGTTACTCCTGGCTTTGATTCTGGTTGTGGGGAACTACACCGGCTACCGGTTCAGTGAATTGATGCGTTTCCGGCCTTTGGTCAAGTGAGGAGGGTTGCATGCGTCAATTCACTTTTAGACACCTCTTCAATAAGGTCCGCGGTGGTGTGGTTTCCCCGATAACCTTGCGCGATATGGGTATTCTCGGCATGAATGCGCGCAATATTCATTATATTGCGCGCTATAATGACCGCAGGAAATTTCCTACTGTAGACGATAAGCTCAACACCAAGCGCGCAGCCGGGCACGCCGGTATTCCCGTGCCGGAATTGATCAGGGCCTTTGAAGCGCCAGCCAGCCGCAAGCGGGTGATGGCAGTGATTGAGCCCCTGTGGCAGTTTGTGGTCAAGCCGGCACGAGGATCAGGGGGCAAGGGCATTCTGGTTATTGCCGGTCGCAATGGCGATAGATACCGGAAAACTTCCGGTGTGGAAATCGAGGTGCTGGATATATTGCGGCACGTCAACAATATCCACAGTGGGCTTTACAGTCTCGGCGGCAAGCCGGATCGGGTGATGATAGAAGCCCTGGTGGATTTCGACCCCATTTTCCAGAACTATTCCTTTGAAGGCGTGCCGGATATCCGCGTGATTGTGTTTCGCGGTTTTCCGGTGATGGCCATGTTGCGCTGTTCCACCCATGCCTCGGACGGAAAGGCCAATCTGCATCAGGGGGCAGTGGGGGTGGGCATTGATCTGGCCACAGGCAAGAGCAGCCACGCGGTGCAGCGAGGCCTGCGTATTCATCGGCACCCGGATACAGAGTTTCCTTTCGACCAACTCCAAGTGCCCGGTTGGCGTGACCTCTTGCACCTCGCAGCAAGCTGCTATGAGATGACCGGCCTCGGCTACCTGGGGTGCGACATTGTACTGGACCGCGAGCGCGGCCCGCTTTTGCTGGAAGCCAATGCCCGCCCGGGTCTGGCAATTCAGGTGGCTAATGGCGTGGGCCTGCGCAGGCATTTGCACTGTATCGAGGGTCTGGCCCCGGAAAAGCTCGGCATGCGAGTCGGTGAAAGGGTGAACTTTTCCATGCGTACATTTGCCGCTGACCAATGATTGAAGCTGTATTTGCCGGGCATACGACCGAGTTGTGGGAATTCTGCATTGGGTCAGTCGCTGTGGTACCGTTTTCCAGTGCACTCAGAAACTTTCGGTTGGTTACCACCGGGCCCGACGGAAAGGGCTGCACCATTATGATTCAAGCGACGGCCAGATCGGTCTTCAGTGACCTGCCGGGTCGCCTCCCAGGGTATACCGACATCATCGTCCGGAATGGCTTTTGTACTGTCGAAGTGTTCGCGATCGGAGGCTGATAGCCCCTGCATTCCCACTGTCACAAATCAGGCCGGCGCTCCCCGCGGGTTTATGTATTGTCAATGGTACTTTCGTTTGCTGAAACCCCCACAAGTGCGTCTCCTGAAAAGATGGCACAGGGCTTGCATTTCCTTGCGTGTGGGTACATGGCCCACTTCCGGGAAGGCCTCTTGGGGCGGCGGCGAACTGCCACACCGGGACTTCCCTTTCTCTCATCATCGCTGATTACAGCCCCGCTTTGCGGGGCTTTTTTACTTTTTTTTGACTTAAAGCATAACATTTTTAAATTCAGGCAAATTTTTGGAATATATAGAGGTATTTTTCCGGTATAAATGGATCATTGTTTCGCTGCCGTTTATAAGTGGTTAAATTCTATCAACAAGCGAATTAAACAAGTCGAGCTCCGTGTGTCAGAGTCACCAGTACCAGATCAACCCCGCCCTCCATTCCTGTTAGCCACGCCGGATGAGCTGCATTTGCTCGAAGGCGACCAGCTCACACGGCAGACAACCTATTTGCAGGGTCTGTTACTGGGTGCGCAGCACGGACTGTGGGAGTGGCATCCGAAATCCGGAGCCCTGCGCGCTCAAGGGGAAATCTGGTTGCTGTTTGCCGAGACCGAGGGGCAGGCGCTGAACAAACTGTGGACGGGAGAAGAGTTGCCCCTGGTATACACTGAGGAGCGTGACCGGGTTCGCGCGGTGTGTCAGCGGGCCGCCGGTGATGAGGGCTGTTTTGATATCATTTTTCGCGCCTATGAGAACGCGGGCCAGTTGCGCTGGTTGCGCTTTTTGGGGCGGACAGTCGCTGTGGATGATGGTGCGGAAAGAATTGTCTTTGGTTGTTGTGCCGACGTGAGCGCGATCGTATCCCGGCGCACTCCGTACAGTCTGTCTGGTGCGCAACCACTGCAGGCGTTTTCCGGGGTCGGTGACGGTTTGTGGGAGTGGGATTTAAACGCGGATGAAATGGTCCTGGATGATGCCTGTTGGGCAATCCTCGGCTACGAAACCAGCCCTATTCGGCGTATTGACCGCTCGGCTGCAGCACAGTGGAAGGCCAGAATTCTCTCCGAGGATTTCTCCAGGGTAGAGCAGGCCATGTCTGAGCATGTGCGCGGGCGATTTCCTCTGGATGTGGAATTCCGCTTATGGCGCTCTGATGGCAGTATTGTCTGGGTCCGGTGCCGCGGTAAGGTCCAGTTGAATAACTGTGGTCAGCCGACGCGTGTGTTGGGGACTCTCCAGGATGTGAGTGGCAGCCGTGAAACCCTATGCCGGGTAGAACGGGAGCTGCAACAGCAGCGTGCGGAAAATGTGCGCCGCTCGGATCTTCTATTCAGCTTGAGCCATGAGTTGCGCACACCGCTCAATGCGATCCTCGGATACAGCCGAATGGTGGAGCTGGATGCGAGCCTCAATTCAGACCAGCGTCAGCGCCTGGGGGAAATCCGTCGCGCCGGTCAGCATCTGTTGCACCTGGTTGGCGATGTGCTGGAACTGGCCCGTATCGACAGTCGGCGACTCGGGCCGTCGATGGAATCGATACGCCCCGCGGAGCTGGTGGCCGATTGCAAGCGCTTGCTCGAACCTCTGGCAGAGACCCGCCGCGTCAGCCTGATTTTTGAGCCACTGGGCTGGGAGTCTGCCTATATCTGTGCCGATCCCGTGCGCTATAAACAGGTAGTGCTGAACCTGGTCGGCAATGCGGTGAAGTACAACCGCGACAATGGACGGGTCATCATCAGTTTTGCTCCCCAGGCCGAGGGCTGGTTGCGCCTGAGTATTCTCGATACCGGTAAAGGCATTTCGCCGGAACGGCGCGATGAGGTATTTGAGCCTTTTAACCGGCTGGGGGAAGAGAAAGGACATATAGAGGGCACCGGAGTGGGCTTGGCAATCGCCAAGCGACTGACAGAGGCCATGGGCGGGCGGATCGATTTCGACAGTCAGGAGGGGCAGGGGTCCGTTTTCTGGATCGAATTTCCTATGATCGATGCCCCGGATACCCTGATGTCTCTGCCGGCGCAGCCGGAGATACCACTCCAGTTGCCGGCTGGCCGGTTATTACTGGTGGACAACCGGCCAGAAGCGGCGAGCAGGCTGAAAGAAATGCTGAAGGAAACTCCGCAAATCCAATGCCTCATCGCCACAGACGGGGTTGAAGCTATCTTTATGGCGCGCACCCTCAATCCCGATGTGTTGTTGTTTCACAATGCGGTGCCAGGCATGTCCGCTTCCGATCTGGTGCGCATTCTGGAAGAGGATAGTTCAACCAGGGCAACCCGCTTTGTGCTGGTAGGGGGCGATCTGTCCGGGGGGAGCTATCCCGCCCTGCCAGAGCAGTTTGACTTTGTGCAGCTATCCAAGGTGCTGGCGAATCGGCTGATGAGACCGGGGCAGCCAGTTGCATAGGCAAGTGTCCCGGCACCGGGGCCGAGGGGGGAGAAGGCACCGCCGGAGGCCAACCGGGCGATTGTCCGCACCGGCCTGGTAGAAGCGGATCAGCGCACACCGCCCAAGTGTCTGCCTACGATTTGCACCAGGGGCTTGAACACTTTTGGTGTGGCGCAGACCAGATGCCCGGAGTCCAGGTAATCCTCACCACCACGGAAATCACTGATCAGGCCACCCGCCTCTTTGACCAGCAGGGAGCCCGCGGCAATATCCCAGGTGTTCAGATACATTTCCCAAAAGCCGTCGAAGCGGCCGGCGGCCACGTAGGCGAGGTCCAGTGCGGCAGCGCCCGGGCGGCGGATACCGGCAGTCTGCCCGGCAATTTCTTTCAAAGCCGACAGATAGGTGTCGATACTCTCCAGGGCCGGACCACTGAAGGGCAGGCCGGTGCCAATCAGCGCACCGCGCATACCCTGGCGCGCCGATACGCGGATGCGACGTCCGTTCAGGGCGGCACCGCGACCGCGGCTGGCGGTGAACTCCTCACGTTTGATAGGGTCCAGCACCACCGCGTGCTCAATGCGACCGCGGTAACGGCAGGCAATAGAGACGGCGAACTGGGGTACACCATGAATAAAGTTGGTCGTGCCGTCGAGGGGGTCGATGATCCATTCATAATCGGGCTCAGCGCCCTCCTGCAGGCCACACTCTTCGGCGCGGATGCTGTGCTTGGGATAAGCCTTGCGCAGATGATAGATAATCTCCTGCTCACTGGCCCTGTCCACTTCAGTGACGAAATCGTTGCGCGCCTTCTCTTCGAATTGCACCAGGTCACCGCGCTCCCAGGCCCGTTCGATTAATTCTCCGGCTTTGCGCGCGGCGCGCAGAGCAATATTCAGCATGGGTTCCATAACGATTCTGCACCGAGTGGTTGAAGGAGTTAAAAAGCGGGCTGCAGGTTGACCGCAGCGGACAGGATTGTAGGGATTCTCGCTCGTTTTTGCTACACTCGCGCGCCCATCACAGCGAGTCAATACGTTCGATCATGGCCAAGCCCGCCCGAGACACAACACCGCTCCATACACTGGAGAATGTGCGCACAGTGTTGGTTAACAGCGCACATCCTGGCAATATCGGCGGCGCCGCGCGCGCGCTGAAAAATATGGGCTTGAAGCAGCTCTATCTGGTCGCACCGCGCGAGTTTCCGGCAGCCAACGCCATATGGCGCGCAGCCGGGGCGGCAGAGATGCTCGACAGCGCGGTGGTGGTGGACACGCTTGAGGAAGCGGTAGCGGATTGCGGCCTGGTGGTCGCCACCAGTGCCCGCGAGCGGCGCATCCCCTGGCCTCTGTTGACACCGCGCCAGTGCGGCGCGCGCGCGATAGCGGAGGCGGCGAGCCACCCCGTGGCGATCGTGTTTGGTCGCGAGGACCGGGGTTTGACCAATGAGGAGCTACAGGCCTGTAATTTCCATGTACATATCCCGGCCAATCCGCACTATAGCTCTTTGAATCTGGCCACTGCGGTGCAGGTGCTGGCCTATGAGATTCGCATCGCTGCGCTGGAAGCGGAAAAGGGCGAGCCGCTGCGTTACGGGGACTGGGATCGCCCACCGGCGAAGGCCAGCGATATGGCACTGTATTTCGAACATCTGCAGCAGTCCCTGGGTGAATTGGGTTTTATCGATCCCGATAACCCCCGTCAGACCATGACCCGCTTGCGTAGACTATTCAGCCGCGTACGCCCGGACGATATGGAACTGGGCATCCTGCGTGGCATGTTGACCGCAATCCAGAACCACATCCACCGCAGCGGTGGAAAGGGACGGCCCGACTAGGTCAATACCTGAGTTGAGCAAGGGGTTATATACTTGACCAGGGCACTTGGTTATTACATACTCTCGCCCCGATTGGCAAAGAACTGCACCTCAGTTGGGAGCTGATATGCGTTTGACCACCAAAGGCCGCTACGCGGTCACCGCCATGCTGGATCTGGCCTTGCACGCCGAGCGCGGACCGATCAGTCTGGCGGATATTTCCAAGCGCCAGGGTATTTCCCTCTCTTATCTGGAACAGTTGTTTTCCCGCCTGCGTCAATCCGGGCTGGTCTCCAGTGTACGTGGACCCGGTGGCGGTTACCGCCTGGCCCGTGGCGGTGAAGAGATTTTTGTGGCACAGATTATCGATGCTGTGAATGAATCCGTAGACGCTACCAGTTGTGGCGGCAATGCGGACTGCGCCAATGGCGAGCAGTGCCTGACCCATTACCTCTGGTCCGATTTAAGCGAGCAGATTCACGGCTTCCTGAGCGGCATCAGCCTCGCGGATCTGGTCTCTCGTGCAGAGGTGCAGGAAGTGGCGCGCCGCCAGGATATGCGCGAAGTACCGGAAGAGCGCATCGCCGTAGTCGGCGGGCTGTAAGTGCCCGGTTGGAGCCGGGTCGGGATATGAGAGATTTATTGAGCGGAAACAGTATGACTATGAAGCTTCCCATCTATCTGGATTATGCAGCGACCTGTCCGGTGGACCCCCGCGTCGCCGCTAAAATGGCACAGCAGCTGACGATGGAAGGCAACTTCGGGAACCCGGCTTCCCGTTCCCACCTCTTCGGCTGGAAGGCGGAGGAAGCGGTGGAAGATGCCCGCCGCCAGGTGGCGGAGCTGATCAACGCGGATCCGCGCGAGATCGTCTGGACCAGCGGCGCCACAGAGTCCGACAACCTGGCCATTAAAGGCGCAGCGCATTTCTACCAGGGTCGTGGCAGACACATTATCACCTCAAAGATCGAGCACAAGGCGGTATTGGATACCTGTCGCCAGCTGGAGCGTGAAGGCTTTGAGGTGACCTACCTGAATCCGCGCGAGGACGGCATCGTCGACCCGGAGCAGGTAGCAAAAACGCTGCGTGAGGACACTATTCTGGTGAGCCTGATGCACGTCAATAACGAGATTGGTGTGATCAACGATATTACTGCGATTGGTGAGTTGTGCCGCTCGCGCAAGGTAATTTTTCATGTGGATGCTGCGCAGAGTGCCGGCAAGTTGCCCATCGACCTGCAGGAAATGAAGGTCGACCTGATGTCTTTCTCCGCCCACAAGATCTATGGCCCCAAGGGGATTGGCGCCCTGTATGTGCGTCGCAAACCCCGTGTGCGTCTGGAAGCGCAGATACACGGCGGCGGCCACGAGCGCGGTATGCGCTCCGGTACCCTGCCCACACACCAGATTGTCGGGATGGGAGAAGCTTTTCGTATCGCCAGGGCGGAAATGGCGCAAGAGAGTGCGCGCCTAACGGCCCTGCGCAACCGATTCTGGGATCAGATCAAGGATATGGAAGAAGTCCACATCAACGGCTCCCCCGTACAGCGTGTGCCGGGCAACCTGAATGTCAGTTTTGCGTTTGTGGAAGGGGAAAGCCTGATCATGTCCCTGCGCGACCTGGCGATTTCCTCCGGTTCCGCCTGTACCTCCGCCAGCCTGGAGCCCAGCTATGTACTGAGGGCACTGGGTGTCAATGATGAAATGGCGCACAGCTCACTGCGTTTCAGCTTCGGCCGGTTTACCAGCCAGCAGGACGTGGATACTGCTGTCGCCGAGGTGCGCAAGGCCGTAGAGAAACTGCGTGAACTGTCCCCTTTATGGGATATGTACAAAGATGGTGTAGACCTGAATACGATTGAATGGGCCGCTCACTAAGCGTGTGCAAGAGTTAGGAGAATAGTCATGGCCTATAGCGATAAAGTAATTGATCACTATGAGCACCCCCGCAATGTCGGCCGCCTGGATGACAAGGCGGACAATGTGGGTACCGGTATGGTGGGTGCGCCCGCCTGCGGGGACGTGATGCGCTTGCAGATCCAGGTGAGCGATGAAGGCGTCATCGAGGACGCCAAATTCAAGACTTATGGCTGCGGTTCCGCCATCGCTTCCAGTTCCCTGCTTACCGAATGGGTAAAGGGGAAAACCATTGATGAGGCGGAGCGGATCAAGAATACCGCCATCGCCGAAGAACTGGCCCTGCCGCCGGTGAAAATTCACTGCTCGGTACTGGCGGAGGATGCGATCAAAGCGGCCGTGCGCGATATCCGCGAAAAACGCGGAGGGGCAGCCGATGCGGGCGATGCAAAGGAATCCGCGGCAGGTTAAGTCTAGCGGGCCTGGTGCCCAACAGCAGTAAGGGTATTGTTTTGGCTATTACCATGACCGAGTCCGCTCGGGCCCATATCCAGAGCCAACTGGCCAAGCGCGGTAGGGGCATCGGTATCCGGGTGGGTGTAAAAACTGCCGGGTGCTCCGGTCTCGCGTACGTATTGGAATTTGTCGACTCCGCGCAAGCTGAAGATGTGGTGTTTGAACAGGATGGCACCATGCTGGTGGTGGACCCCAAAAGTTTGGTCTACCTCGATGGTACCCAGATGGATTTCGTGAAGGAAGGGCTGAACGAGGGCTTTACCTTTTCCAACCCCAATGTCAAAAACGCATGCGGCTGCGGCGAGAGTTTCCATGTCTGATTGGTTCCCTCCGAAGCGAGGCCGGGTGCATCGTGCACACCGGCCTTTTTATTTACCCCGCAAACACAGCCCGAGGGATCCTAGCCGCCTGATGTTAACGCCCGGTGCCAGGTAATCTGAGATGACAGCCAATCTCACCCATTTTGAGATATTCGGGCTGGAGCCTGTCTTTGCACTCGATCGCAGCGCTCTCACGGCGCGCTATCGCGAATTACAGCGGGAATTCCATCCGGACAAATACGCGTCCAAATCCGAGCGCGAACAGCTGCTGGCCGTTCAGATGGCTGCGCAGATCAATGAAGCTCATACGGTTTTGCAGGACCCGGTGCAGCGTGCGGCTTACCTGCTGGAATTGGCGGGTGTGGAAGTATCGCCGGAGCAGACCACAGCTGATGTTCATTTTCTGATGCAGCAAATGCAACTGCGCGAAAGACTCGAGGCAGTGTGCGAGCAGCCGGACCCCACAACCGCCCTGGAGGCGCTTGCCGAGGAGGTCGGTGAGCTCTACCGGGAAGCGCAGGCGCGTTTTGCCGAGGTATTTACCGCGGGCAATCTGGTCGAAGCCAAAGATTCCCTGCGCAAATTGCAGTTCCTGGTGAAATTGCAGGCGCAGGTGGAAATGCGCGAAGCAGACCTGTTTGACGATGACTGAACAATACCGCTGGGAGCCCTGGGGTTCAGCGCTGGCTGGGCCGCCGTAACGCCATCCTGAGGACAGAAGAGATAACTAATGGCACTACTGCAGATTTCCGAGCCGGGACAGAGCCCCGAACCCCATCAGCGCAAGCGTGCCGTGGGAATCGACCTGGGTACCACCAACTCGCTGGTGGCCACGGTGCGCGATGGCTCGGCAGAGGCCATCGCTGTTGAGGGTGACAGTGTGATACTGCCCTCGGCAGTGCATTACGGTAAAGACACTGTCACCGTTGGCGCCGTGGCGCGGGCCCGCGCTGCACAAGATCCCTACAATACCATTTTGTCGGTCAAACGCCTGATGGGACGTGGCGTTGAGGATATCCGCCGTCTCGGCGAGCAGCTGCCTTATCATTTTGCCGGCGGTGATGGCGGTATGCCCATTATCGAAACCGCTGCCGGTCCGGTGAACCCGGTACAGGTTTCCGCGCAAATTCTCAAGACATTGGCCCTGCGCGGCCGCGAGGCACTCTGTGGCAGAGAGGGAGGCGAGCTGGATGGCGCGGTCATTACCGTGCCTGCCTACTTCGATGACGCCCAGCGCCAGGCCACCAAGGACGCGGCCAAACTGGCCGGGCTCAAGGTATTGCGCCTGCTCAACGAGCCCACCGCCGCCGCTGTGGCCTACGGCCTCGACCAGGGCGAGGAGGGGGTGATCGCGGTCTACGACCTGGGCGGAGGCACCTTTGATATTTCCATCCTGCGCCTGTCCCGAGGTGTCTTTGAAGTGATGTCCACCGGCGGTGACACCGCCCTGGGCGGCGACGATTTTGATCGCTGCATTGCCACCTGGATCGCAGGGCAGGCAGGCCTGGGCGCCGACCTGGATGCCGCCGCCCAGCGCGGGCTGCTGGACATTGCCTGCCATGCCAAGGAGTCACTGGCCAATAGCACGCAGGTAGAACTGCACTACGGGAATTGGCGAGGTGTATTGGATCGGGTCATCCTGGCAGAGTTGCTGGACCCGCTGATCGACAAGACCCTTCGCGCCTGTAAGCGGGCCCTGCGGGATGCCGATATCGGTGTGGATGCCGTGCAGGAAGTGGTGCTGGTCGGTGGTTCAAGCCGTACCCTGCGGGTGCGTGAGCGCGTAGAACAGTACTTTGGTCGCCCCCCGCATGCAGCGCTTGATCCGGACCAGGTGGTTGCCATTGGCGCGGCACTGCAGGCGGATGTTCTGGTGGGCAATAAATCCAGTGAAGCGCTGTTGCTGCTGGATGTCATCCCCCTGTCTCTCGGTATTGAGACCATGGGTGGGCTCACTGAGAAGCTGATTGCGCGCAATACCACCATCCCTGTCTCCAAGGCCCAGGAGTTCACCACCTTCAAGGATGGCCAGACCGCCATGGCCATCCATGTGGTGCAGGGTGAGCGTGAGTTGGTCAGCCACTGTCGTTCGCTGGCGCGTTTCGAATTGCGGGGTATTCCCCCCATGGTCGCGGGCGCCGCCCATATACGGGTGACCTTTCAGGTGGATGCGGACGGCCTGCTGTCGGTCAATGCCGTGGAAAAAAGCAGCGGTGTCAGCGCGGAGATTACTGTCAAGCCCTCCTATGGACTGGAGGACAAGGTCATTGCGCGCATGCTGCAGGAGTCCTATACCCACGCCGCTGAGGATGTTGCTCAGCGCGCCCTGCGCGAGGCTCAGGTGGAAGCGGAGCGCACGCTGGAAAGCCTGCTGGTTGCCCTGCGTGAAAATGGGGCCCAACTGCTGGAAAAAAGCGAACTCAACCAGCTCGAAGGCGCCATGGAAGCATTGCGCCAGGCCCATAACAGTGCTGACGCGACAGAGATTCGCCGGTGTATGGAAACCCTGAATACCCTGTCGGAGCCTTTCGCTACGCGGCGTATGGACGCCTCGATCAGGCGCGCCATGCAGGGCCACAGATTGGACGAATTTGATCAATAAGTCGCAGAGTGCAGCCAGCGCTACCCGCTGCTGCCAAGTCTACCCGGTTTTGCCGGATTGAGGCCTCAGAGAGTTATTACCCCATGCCGAAGATTGTTTTTTTACCGCACGCCGATATCTGCCCTGAGGGCAAGGTGGTGGAAGTGGCCAGCGGTGTCAGTGTTATCGATGCCGCGCTGGCCAATGGTATAGAGATTGAGCACGCCTGCGAGAAGGCCTGTGCCTGCACTACTTGCCATGTGATTGTACGGGAAGGCTTTGACTCCCTAGAGGAGCCCGATGAATTGGAGGAGGACCTGCTGGACAAGGCCTGGGGCCTGGAGCCGGAATCACGCCTGTCCTGCCAGGCGATTGTCGAGGAGGAAGACCTGGTGGTGGAGATTCCGAAATACACCATCAACCAGGTTTCGGAAAAGCACTGACTAGCCGGGATAGTGAGGCAGCAAATCTTATGAAGTGGACAGATATTCACGACATTGCCATTGAACTCAGCGACGCGCACAGTGAGGTTGATCCACTTGCGGTCAATTTTGTTGACCTGCGCCAGTGGGTTATGCAGCTCCCCGATTTTGACGACGATCCGAAACGTTGTGGAGAGAAGATTCTGGAGGCAATACAGGCTGCCTGGATCGAAGAGCGGGATTAGATTGTCAGCGGCGGTGTTGGTTTGGAGTATAAAAGTCGATCAATACCCCGTATAATCCGCCCGCCGTAAAATGCGGCGACAAAACATTGCGTACCCACCCGGTGGGTATAGAAGGAATACCAGGGAAGAGCAACTGTGCAGGTTGCTCTTTCTATATGTAAGTTCAGTTACGATAACAAAATTTGGAGATAACCATGGCCCAGGAGCGCACTCTTTCCATTATCAAACCGGACGCTGTAGCCAAGAATGCTATCGGTGAAATTGAGAGCCGATTTGAGAAAGCCGGTCTGAGCATCGTTGCCATGAAAATGCTACAGCTGTCCCGCGAGCAAGCCGAAGGTTTTTATGCTGAGCACAAAGAGCGCCCGTTTTTCAGAGATCTGGTCGATTTCATGACTTCCGGCCCGGTGGTTGTTCAGGTTCTGGAAGGGGAAAATGCCATCCTCGCCAACCGCGAGCTGATGGGCGCTACCAACCCCAGGGAAGCCGCTGTCGGCACTATCCGCGCCGACTTTGCAGAGAGCATTGATGCCAATGCGGTGCATGGCTCGGATTCTGCAGAGTCCGCAATCCGTGAAGTAGACTATTTCTTCCGTGGAGACGAAATCTGCCCGCGCGCCTGATAGGCGCAAAGCAACCGCACCGGCTCGCCCGGGCCGGTGCGGTGCGTATCCGAGGTGAATGCAATGACCCCAGCGCAAACCGAGAAAACCAACCTGCTCGGCCTCTCCGTCGAAAAACTGGCGGCATTCTTTGAGACCCTGGGTGAAAAGCGCTTCCGCGCCGTCCAGGTGGTGAAGTGGATTCACCAGAACGGTGTGAATGATTTTGCTGAGATGACCAATGTCAGCAAGAACCTGCGACGGAAGCTGACAGAAGTAGCCGAAATCCGTGCACCGGAAGTGCTGGGTCAGTGGGACTCCGCGGATGGCACACGCAAATGGCTGATAAGGGCTGGCAGTGGCAGTGCCATTGAGACCGTTTTTATTCCCGATGGTGACCGCGGTACCCTCTGTGTTTCTTCACAGGTGGGCTGCTCTCTGGATTGCAGTTTCTGTGCCACCGGCAAGCAGGGTTTTAACCGCGATTTGAGTGCGGCGGAAATCATCGGCCAGGTGTGGTTGGCCTGTCAGTCTTTCGGCCAGTTGCAACCGAAAGGACCGCGCAAGGTCACCAATGTCGTGATGATGGGTATGGGCGAGCCGTTGCTCAATTTCGACAATGTTGTCGATGCCATGAACCTGATGATGGAAGACAATGCCTACGGAATTTCCAAGCGCCGCGTGACCCTATCCACCTCCGGTGTGGTGCCGGCGCTGGATCGCTTGGCGGATGTCACCGATGTCAGTCTGGCGATTTCCCTGCACGCGCCTACCGATGCATTGCGAGATACCCTGGTACCGATCAATAAAAAGTACCCCATTGCCACCCTGCTGGATTCCGCCAAGCGCTATATCGAGCGCATGCCGGATACCCATCGTAAAATGACCATCGAATACACGTTGATACGCGAGGTCAACGATCGCCCCGAACACGCGCAACAGTTGGCTGAACTGCTGCGCGATATACCGGTTAAAATCAACCTGATTCCCTTCAATCCGTTTGAACTGTCCGGCTATCAACGTGTCAGTAACAATGCTTTGCGACGCTTTCAACAGATTTTGCTGGATAAAGGCTTTACTGTAACGGTGCGCACAACCCGCGGTGATGATATCGATGCGGCCTGTGGTCAGCTGGCCGGCAGTGTGAATGACCGCACCCGCCGCGCCGAGCGTTATCGGGATGCCGAGCGGCCGGTACGCTTGCTGGGTTGACCGCCGGGGTGATCAGGCTGGCTTTCCCGATCTGTTTGACTCGTACCCCTGAGCAGGGTGTGCAGGGTGCAGAGCGTCTCTTTCCGGGCATGTGCTGACCCGTGATTTTGCTGTATCGGGCCAACAGCACCCATACATGAATCTCATTGCTTTGCGCATAAAAAACGAATCTATACTGCCGGGTCTGTTGGGTATCCAGTGGCATACCTGAATCCTATACCCCCGGTTTGATGGTAGAGTGTCCCACCCGCTGGAAAGAGGCATACAATTCCCCCTCTTGATGGTGTGGGCAGGGCCAATACAGGACGGAATTGCTATGGCATTGTGCCCCAAGCCCCGTGTCGCAGCCATCCGGTGATCCCGATTGCGGAGTTCACCATGGAACTCAAAGGGTACAGGGCTGCAATTGACAGGGCTTTGCGGCAGTATAGTGAGGGAACGGGTTGGTATGGGGACCCACCTAGGCTGGCCGGAGGCCAAAACAGCGCGCCGGTATGAAGGCAGGCGCAGGGGCTTGGACCATAGGCTGACGAAGCGGGGCAGGGTGTGCGGCCAGTGTTGAACGTGTCGGTATCTTCGGCCCTGCGGTGCAGGTGCCCAATCGGCACCTGCCGAACTGGTCAGTCGGAAAAATGAAGAATAAATCCATAGGTGATGTTGTGTTCGCTAACCCCCTTGGCCTGCCTTTGGCAGGGCTGTTTTTGGCCGCGCTGCTAAGTGGCTGTGTCACAACCGGGCTGCCGGAGCCCCGGGAAGCCAACCTTGAGAGGGCGCTGGAGACGCATGTTCAGTTGGGGTTGCGCTATTTACGCAGTGGAAAGAACCGCGAACTGGCCCGGCACCACTTCAACAAGGCATTGGATTTGGGGGACAAAAACCCCCTGGCCCATCACGGCCTGGCCCTACTGTATCAGGCGGATGGCGAATTGACGGTGGCCGAGTCCCACTTTAAAAAAGCGCTGCGCTATAGCGAGAACTTTCCCATGGCGCGCACCAATTACGGGGTGTTTCTGTATCAACAGGCGCGTTACAAGGAGGCCCTGAAGCAGTTTCGCTACGCCGCAAGCGATCTGAGCTATAACCGCCGGTTCTTCGCTCTGGTGAATTACGGTCGCACTGCGCGTCGTTTGGGGATGGTTGAAGAGGCCGAGAGTGCCTATGGGCGAGCGCTGGCTTTGAATGCCGACATGCCCGGGGCACTACTGGAAATGGCGGAGCTGAGGTTTGAAGCTGGTGATTACGCTTCCGCCAAGCGGTACCTGGACCGGTATAGCGAGAGCAACCGCCAGATACCCCAGTCCCTCTGGCTGGGCATCCGCATTGAGAAGCAGTTTGGCAACCGGGACAAGGAGCGCAGTTACGCGCTTGCCTTGAAGAATCTGTATCCGTACTCTGCGGAGACACTGAAATATCAGGAGTTGAGTGGTAATGACGGATAGCAGTTCCCCGCACTGCGACAGCGGCGACGCCGCGCCCAGTGCACAAAAGCCCCCCATCTCCCCCGGTAATCTGCTGCGCACAGCGCGCGAGGCCGCCGGTCTGTCCCGCAGGGAACTTTCCCAGCGCCTGTGTATTATCGATAACGCGTTGGAGTATTTAGAGGAAGACCTTTATCAGCGCCAACCGGAAATGGTTTATGCGCGGGGCTATATTCGCAATATCTGCCGGGAGCTGAGCATCCCCTCTGAACCGGTGCTGGCGGCCTATGAAGCCTGCCGCCCACAACCGGAAGCGCGCACCGAGGTCCGGCACCTGGAGAGGACCCATGCCCTGCGCCCGGCGCGCAGGCGTACGCAGGGGTTGTTGGCACTGTTGCCCCTGCTGGCTGCAGGGGGTATTTTTTGGTGGCTGTACGGTGGCCCGGTGTCGATTCCGCAAGTGCGGATAATGGCATCACTGACGGAAGGAGAGGGGGTCCCCTCGCCATCCGGGGAAGTTGCCCAAACAGAAGCTCTGGAACAGGCCGTGGGTGCGGCGCCTCAGTCGGGCCCTACCCAAGACAGGGTCGATCACGGGAACACCGCGGCGGTTTCCAAGCCCCCGACCCCGCAAACCGATCTTCCCCAGGCTGGGGAATCAGCGCCGGCCCCGTCCGAATTAACGGCGCTGGACAGGTCACTGCAGGGGGCCCTGCGTCTCCGTTTCGATGAGGATGCCTGGATTGAAGTCAAGGATGCCGGCGGTGTTGTACTGCTGGCGGGTGTTCAGGAGGCCGGCACTACCAAGTTTCTTGACGGCCGCGCGCCGTTCGAGTTGATGCTCGGCAATGCGCGCGCAACCCACGTTGTCTACCGGGAGAGAACCGTCGATAGCGACCCGGTCGGCAACCGCCGCACACGCCGCCTTATCGTCGGCAATTGAGGTGGTCGCTCCGATACGACTGGGGCCTCTGTAGGTTTGCGCCCAATCTCTCTATAATTCTTCCTCAATTTTCAGCAGCAATACCCTTGGGTCAGCGCTATGCAATTCGAGTCTTCCATTGTCCGCCGCAAGTCGCGCCAGATCATGGTGGGTAATGTGCCCGTCGGTGGTGATGCCCCGGTCTCGGTGCAGAGTATGACCAACACCGAAACCTGTGATGTGGCGGCCACTGTGGCGCAGATACAGCGCCTGGAGCGGGCCGGTGCCGATATCGTACGGGTGTCGGTGCCCAGCATGGATGCCGCTGAAGCCTTCGGAGCCATCAGGAGGCGGGTCAATGTACCGCTGGTCGCGGATATCCATTTCGACTACCGCATCGCCCTGCGGGTGGCCGACCTGGGTGTGGACTGCCTGCGCATCAACCCCGGCAATATTGGTCGCGAAAAACGCATCCGCGCGGTGGTGGACAAGGCACGCGATCTGAATATCCCCATTCGCATCGGTGTCAATGCGGGCTCTCTGGAAAAAGACCTGCAAAAAAAATACCGCGAACCCACGCCCGATGCGCTAGTGGAATCCGCCCTGCGCCACGTTGAGATCCTGGACAGCTTGGATTTCCAGCATTTCAAGGTGAGTGTCAAGGCTTCGGATATCTTTATGGCCACGGCTGCCTACCGCAAACTGGCGCGGCAAATTGAACAGCCGCTGCACTTGGGGATCACCGAAGCCGGCGGTCTGCGAGCGGGCACGGTGAAATCCGCCATCGGCCTCGGTGCCCTGCTGCTCGACGGTATCGGCGATACCCTGCGGGTATCTCTGGCTGCAGACCCGGTGGAAGAGGTCAAGGTGGGCTGGGACCTGCTCAAAAGCCTGCGCCTGCGCACCAGGGGCATTAACTTTATCGCCTGTCCCAGTTGCTCACGCCAGAATTTCGATGTGGTGAAAACCATGAACGAGCTGGAGACGCGTTTAGAGGATGTCACCACTGCGCTGGATGTGGCGGTGATCGGCTGTATTGTCAATGGACCCGGCGAAGCCAAGGAGGCGGACATCGGTCTCGCCGGCGGCACTCCAAGTCACGCGATTTACGTCGACGGGCAGCCGGATCGAAAATTCAAGAGTGAAACCCTGGTGGATGATCTGGAGCGCCTGATCCGCGACAAAGCTGCAGTCAAGGCCGAGCGCGAGGCGGATATTATCGCCAGGTCGCAAGAGTCCCTGGCGACTGCGAAATACTGACAATTATTCGAGATCACAGTAAGGAACGGTATTGAAACAGCTTCGCGCAATACGCGGAATGAACGACCTGCTGCCGGAGCAGTCTCCGGCCTGGCAGTATGTGGAGGCTACACTCAGCGAACTCTTAGCCCGCTACGGCTACCGGGAAATCCGCACCCCTTACCTGGAGGCCACGCAATTGTTCAGCCGCGCCGTGGGTGAGGCCACGGATATTGTCGAGAAGGAAATGTATACCTTCGATGACAAGAGTGGCGACAGCGTAACCCTGCGCCCGGAGGGCACCGCGGGCACCGTGCGCGCGGCTATTCAGCACAACCTGCTGACCCAGCCCCAGCGTCTGTGGTACTTCGGCCCTATGTTTCGCTACGAGCGCCCGCAAAAGGGCCGCCTGCGCCAGTTTCACCAGTTCGGTGTCGAGGTGTTTGGCCTCGAAGGGCCGGATATCGATGCGGAAATCCTGATCATGACCGCGCGGTTGTGGCGCCAGTTGGGTATCAGCGAGCATATCACCCTGCAGCTGAACTCCCTGGGAAATGCCGCCAGCCGTGTCGCCTACCGCAATGCGCTGGTGGGATACCTGAGCGAGCACCGCGCGCAGCTCGACGAGGACAGCCAGCGTCGCCTGGAGCGCAACCCGCTGCGAATTCTTGACAGTAAGAGTGCCCAAACCCAGGAACTGTTGACAAACGCACCCTGTCTACTGGATTTCCTCGACGAGGAATCCACCGTGCACTTGACCCGGCTGCGTGAACTGCTGGATGCTGCACAGGTGAGATATGAGATCAACCCGGCCCTGGTGCGTGGCCTCGACTATTACGGCAAGACCGTGTTCGAATGGGTAACTGGCAGTCTCGGCGCTCAGGGTACCGTCTGCGCCGGCGGTCGCTACGATGGCCTGGTAGAGCAGATGGGCGGCAAACCTACGCCAGCGGTTGGCTTTGGCCTCGGTGTTGAGCGCCTGGTGCTGATGCTGGAAGCCCTGGGAGGGTTGCCGAAAACCCTGGCTCAGCAGGTGGACGCCTACCTGGTGGCAGTGGGTGATGTACAATCGGCCGCCCTGGCTGCGGCAGAGAAACTGCGCGATGAGTTGCCCTGGCTGCGCCTGCAAGCCCATTGTGGTGGCGGCAGCTTTAAGAGCCAGATGAAGAAGGCCGATAAAAGTAGTGCCAATTTCGCACTTATTATTGGCGAGGATGAGGCTGCAAATGGTCAGATCACAGTGAAATTCCTGCGCTCCGACCGGCCGCAACAAACCCTTGCGCCGGGGGCCCTGGTGGCCCTGCTACGGGGCTGAAGTAAGCAAAAGAGCGGCGGTAGCTCCCGCCCGGAAAGTGAAAAACAACGGGAAAGGCAAATTACTCAATGGCTGAGCATCTTACCGAACAAGAACAAATCGAAACACTGAAACGCTGGTGGGCGGAGAACGGCAGGGGCATTGTAACCGGTGTGGCCCTGGCTCTGGCCGGTTACTTTGGCTACCAGTGGTGGCAGGGAGATCAGCGCGCCAAAGCGGAAGCGGCCTCAGATCTGTACCAGAGTTTTGTGGAAGCCGTTTCCGCCAACAATAACCAGCCGGATAACAAACAGCTGACGACTGCAAAGACACTAGCCGATCAATTGAGGAACGATTTTGCCAGTCGCATTTACGCCAGCCAGGCCTCTCTGCGCCTGGCCGCGATTGCCGCCGACAGCAACGATCTGGAAGCTGCGCAGCAACAGTTGCAATGGGTGCTCGACAACACCGATGAAACGGCATTGCAGCTGCTGGCCAAGCGCCGTCTCGCTGCGGTTGTGGCTGCGCGGGGCAACCCGGATGAGGCCCTGAAACTGGTCGCGGGTACAGTGCCCCCGGCCTTTGCCGCACTCTACGCCGAAACCCGCGGCGACATCCTGAAGCAGCAGGGCGATGATGCTGGCGCCCGTGCCGCTTACGAACAGGCGTTGGCCGAACTGTTACCGGAGCAGGCTGGCAGCGCCCAGCTCCTGCGCCTCAAGGCCGATAGCCTCGCGGCCGCCAGCGGCGATGGCGTGCCGCAAGAGGCGTCAAGTGAGCCAACATCAGGGGGAGAGGATTGATGGGATTTTTGAAACACTCTGCGCGACGCACAGTGATTGTCGCCCTGGCAATCACTCTGGGCGCCTGCGCCTCCAACGATGAGAAGGAAGAGGTCGAGCCGCTCGAGTTGGTGGAAATTACCTCCACTGCGGCGCTGCGCGAAGTCTGGTCTGCGGATGTGGGCAGCATTGATGCGAAGCGCTACGCCATGCTGCAGCCGAGTCTGTCCGATGACAGGTTGGTGGCTGCCAGCAGCGATGGCGAAGTCACCGCATTCGATCGCAACACCGGCAGAACACTTTGGGAAACCGATCTGGATGTGGAGTTAAGCGGTGGTGTGGGCGCCGGCCTCGGTATCGCGGTGGTGTCGGACTATCGCGGTCGCGCTGTGGCCCTGGATTTGAACAGCGGCAGCAAGCTGTGGAATTACCAGGTATCCGGCGAGGTTGTGTCCGCACCGGCTGTGGGCTCGGGCGTGGTGGTGCTGCAAACCGTGGACGGCAAACTGGTTGGGTTGGATGCCGGCAGTGGAGAAGAACTCTGGAGTTACAATACCAGTCTGCCGGTATTGACCCTGCGCGGTACGGCGGCGCCTGTAATCAGTGGCGGTATGGTAATCGCCGGGCTCGACAACGGCAAACTGATTGCGCTGGATGCTCGCGATGGCATTCCCCGCTGGGAGCAACGCGTTGCCATCCCGCAGGGTTCTGCGGAACTGGAGCGGGTTGTGGATATTGACGGTTCTCCGGTGGTGCGCGGCGATCTGGTCTTCGCGGCCAGTTACCAGGGGCGTGTTGTGGCCCTGTCCCGAGAGGACGGCCGTGGCCTCTGGGCCCGCGGTGCTTCCACCCACCACGCAGTGGCAGTGGGCGGTGGCCACGTGTATCTCAGTGGTGCCTCCGGCAGTGTCTACGCCTACAATGTGGGCAATGGCCAGATCGACTGGAACAACGACGAGCTGTTGCGCCGCGAGCTGAGTGGCCCGGTGTATTTTGAGGATGTTGTAGTTGTTGGAGACCTGGAGGGCTACCTGCACCTGCTGGATCCCGATACCGGCCGGTTTATCGGTCGGGAGCGGGTGGATGGTGACCCGATACGTATTCCCATGCTGGTGGACAGCGAATTGCTGTTTGTCCTGTCGGACGACGGCAAGCTGGTTGCCCTGCGTTTCTCGCGGAGTTAGTTCCCTGCCAAATGGTGGTGGCCAAGAGCGGTTTGCCATTAAAGCCGGTGTTTGAAGAAGCGACTTGCCGGCAGTGTGTATTGATATCGCCCGCCCTGTGCGGGCGATTGTATTTATTGGGCCAAAGCCAGAATCTGTATGTTGCCAGTAATCGCCCTGGTCGGGCGCCCCAATGTGGGCAAGTCCACACTGTTTAACCGCCTAACAGGGCGTCGCGACGCCCTGGTGGCCAACCACGCAGGCCTCACCCGTGACCGCAAATACGGCGAAGCGGAAATCGATGGACATAAGCTGCTTGTTGTCGATACCGGTGGTATTAGCGGAGGGGAAGCGGGAATTGATGCCGTGATGGCGCAACAGTCCATGCAGGCCATTGAGGAGGCGGATATTGTGCTTTTCCTGGTGGATAGCCACGCAGGCCTCACACCGGCGGACGCAATGATTGCAGATCAGCTGCGCATCCGCTCCAAGCCCACCTATCTGGTCGCCAACAAGGTCGATGGAGTCAATCCGGATATTGCCCTGGCGCCTTTTTACGAGTTGGGCATTGGGGACGTTTTTCCCACCACGGCGACACAGGGGCGCGGTGTGCGCACCCTGATGCGGCGCGTGCTGGAAGACCTGCCTGAGCCACTTGAAATCGGTCAGGCTGAAGGGGCCACGGGTATCAAGATCGCCATCGTCGGGCGTCCCAATGTGGGTAAATCCACTTTGGTGAACCGCCTTTTGGGCGAGGATCGTGTGGTGGTCTACGACCAGCCCGGTACCACCCGTGACAGTGTCTATATCAACTATGAACGCAATGAAAACCCCTATACCCTGATTGATACTGCCGGCGTTCGTCGCCGCAAGAATATCAAGGAATCGGTGGAAAAGTTTTCCATCGTCAAAACCCTGCAAGCCGTGGAAGACGCCAATGTGGTGGTACTGGTGATCGATGCCCGCGAGGGGCTGGTGGATCAGGATATGCATCTGATGGGGACTGTGATCCAGGCCGGTCGAGCCCTGGTGGTGGCCCTGAACAAATGGGACGGGTTGGAGACAGACCATCGCGATTATGTGAAGACGGAACTGGAGCGCCGCCTGCGCTTTGTGGAATTTGCCGATGTACACTTTATTTCGGCTCTGCACGGTACCGGTGTGGGGCATCTGTATGAATCCATTGAGGCCGCCTACCAGAGTGCAACGGACAAACTGTCCACCAATCAGCTTACGCGGATATTGCGCTGGGCGGTAACCGAGCACCAGCCCCCGCTGGTCAATGGCCACCGTATCAAACTGCGCTATGCCCATGCCGGTGGGCAGAACCCTCCGGTGATCGTGGTCCACGGCAATCAGACGGAGCAGGTGCCCGCCCATTATGTGCGCTATCTGGAAAAGACTTTCCGCAAGTCCCTGAGGCTGCAAGGGACGCCGGTAAAGGTTGAATTCCGTACTGGTGACAACCCCTATGCTGGCAAAAAAAATAAACTGACCCACAGACAGAAGGCCAAGAAGCGCCGCTTGATGAAGTTTGTGAAAAAGAAAAAATAAACCGGTATGGTTAATGCCGTTGCGGGTAACAGCATGGGTGCAGTACGCAACTGGGAGTGCGACCGTTCTTGGCTAAAGGATTCCGGCAATACTGCCCGGTATGGGTATATTACCGGTTACTATCGTTGCAATGGATCCCGCGTGAGGCGGGTACCAGGGAAGACACCACAAGGAGAAGGCGATGCTGGAGCTCACTAACCCCGCGCTACTGCGCACCCAGTCCTATATCAACGGACAGTGGATCAATGCGGATTCCGGTGCAACTTTCGAGGTCACCGACCCGGCTACCGGCAAGGTAGTGGCTGCTGTCTCCGACCTGGGTGCGGATGAGACTCGCCGTGCGATTGAGGCTGCGGCCGCTGCCTGGCCCGCCTGGCGGGATACCCCGGTCAAAGAGCGGGCAAAAATCCTGCGCCGCTGGTACGACCTGGTGATTGCCAACACGGATGACCTGGCCAGGATTCTTACCGCAGAACAGGGCAAGCCGCTATCCGAAGCAAAAACGGAAATTGTCTACAGCGCCAGTTATATCGAGTGGTTTTCCGAAGAGGCCAAGCGTGCCTACGGGGATGTGATAGCCCCGCCTGCCCGTGACCGCCGTATTGTGGTAATCAAACAGCCGGTAGGAGTCACCTGCTCTATAACGCCGTGGAATTTCCCCTGTGCCATGATTGCCCGCAAGATGGCACCGGCCCTCGCCGCCGGTTGTCCCTTTATCGCGAAGCCCGCCCAGGAGACACCGCTTTCCGCTCTGGCGCTGGCGGTACTGGCGGAGGAAGCAGGCATTCCCGCGGGCATCTTCAATATTGTGGCGGGTGAAAATGCCCCCGCCATCGGCGCCGAGATGACCTCGAATCCGCTGGTGCGCAAATTCACCTTTACCGGTTCTACTGCGGTGGGCAAGCTGTTGCAGGCCCAATGTGCGCAAACCATGAAGAAAACCTCAATGGAACTGGGGGGGAATGCGCCATTCATTGTCTTCGACGATGCGCAGTTGGACGAGGCGGTGAAGGGGGCAATCATCTCCAAGTACCGCAATGCTGGCCAAACCTGTGTGTGCGCGAACCGGATTTTGGTGCAAGAGGGTGTTTACGAGGCATTTGCCAGTCAATTTACAGCAGCCGTAAAGAATCTTACATTGGGTAATGGCTTTGACGGGCATACCGATCTCGGCCCAATGATTACTGCCAAGGCGGTCAACAAAGTGGAGTCACTGGTGGAGGATGCGCTGCAAAAGGGGGCTCAGGCACTGGTCGCCGGTGGTCCCAGCAGTCTGGGTGACTGCTTTTATGCCCCGGTGGTGCTCGGTGATGTCACCGATCAGATGAATTTGTTCACGGAAGAAATTTTTGGGCCTGTCGCCCCTCTGTACAAGTTCTCCACCGAAGAGGAAGCGGTGCGCATGGCGAATGATTCGAAGTTTGGCCTCGCTTCTTACTTCTACTCCCGCGATATTGGCCGTATCTCTCGTGTTGCCGAGGGGCTGGAATATGGCATGGTGGGCATCAACGAAGGGATTATCTCCAATGAGATGGCCCCATTTGGCGGAGTGAAGGAGTCCGGTCAGGGGCGCGAGGGTTCCAAATACGGGATTGGCGATTATTTGGAAATCAAGTATCTCTGTCTCGGTGGCATCGATAAATGAGCGCTATAAGGGGTTAAAATAGCCGCCCTGAAATCTATGCTTTGGACTGTCTATGATTGTTGAGCCCATTGCACGGGTGCATTCCTGTTTCGGTGAAAAGTTTGGTGTTCCCCGGCAGCCCCGGCTCGCCAGTGCCAGCCGAGCAAGTATTGAACTGCTGCCGCCGGTCAATGTGGCGGAGGCGGTGGCGGGGCTGGAGGCAAACAGCCATATCTGGGTGGTTTTCCAGTTCCACTGCGGGGCCGGGCGCTGGTCCCCCAAAGTGCGCCCGCCACGTCTCGGCGGCAACAGGAAACTCGGGGTACTGGCCACCCGATCACCCTTTCGCCCCAACCATATCGGCCTTTCGGTAGTGCGCCTGATGGAAGTGCGCACTGTTCCGAAAGTGGAATTGATCATCGCCGGTGTCGATTTGGTAGACGGTACGCCTGTGGTGGATATCAAGCCCTATATCCCCTATGCCGATGCCGTGGTTGAGGCCCGGAGCACTTTTGCAGATTCAGCACCGGCACTGACACCGGTTACTATTCCCGAACATATTCTGGCCCAGGCGCGGGCTTACCGAGATGACTGGGGAACCGATCTCTCGCGTTTGATCGCGCAGGTACTGGCACAGGATCCAAGACCGGCATACCAACAATCGGAGCCAGGGCGGCTCTATGGAATGAAACTGTGCAATTTCAATTTGTGCTGGCACTATACCGAGCAGGGGATAGAGGTGGTATCCCTGACTGAATTGTGACTGCCCGCTTCGGTAATGAGTGGCAGGTGTGTCCAATGGTCAGTGGTGTGAAGCTAGTGCATCCGGCAGCTATTGAGGTGAGCCCCGGTCAGTTTGATGGCCGGATGCATCATAACTGCCGGGCTAATTGTTGGGGAGGGTTCCTGTCCCCTGTTGTCCTATCTTGCGGTGCAGCCCGGCCACATGGCTAGAGGCCCAGCACCTCCTTACCCTGGATAAAGGTCACATCGACAGGAATATCCGCTTTCGCAAGGCGATCCAGGTCGGCCTGCAGCTCCGGGCCAATTACGCCCTGCTCGGCCAGCAGGCTCTTGGCCTGCGCGTAATCGCCATCCCCCTGAATGGTGAGGATCAGACGGGACAGGTTGGTCATGGCCTGCTGCATCCGCTCGAAGTCCACACTGTATTGCCCGGTGGTGGCATCACGGGTAAAGGCACCCTGGTCTCTGAAGAAATTAAAACGCACCATATTGGCTTTGCCGTGGGCACTAGCCGCACCAAAGCGTACACTGCGGAAGATCCCGGCGAGGAAAGTGACATAATTGTCCATCAACTCGCCATCCTCAATCTCTCCCTTCTCGTGCAATCGCGTGACCATATAGAGCCCGAGAATATCTGCCTTGCCCTCTTCCAGGGCAGAGGAGGTCTCTTTCAGTGCCTGACGAACATTCTCACCACTGTTCAGGGTCTTTTTGATCCCGAGCCCATGGGCCACTTCATGGAACATGGTGTTGGCAAAGAAAGCGGGGAAGGTGATGTGCTTGCGCTGATCCGGAGCAATCAGCACATCGCTGATGGGCACCAGGATCTTATCGAATTTGGCACGCATGGCATTTTTTAACTGCAGCCGGCGAGTGCCCTTTGCCAGTTGTACTTCTTCATCATTGGGCAGGTTGATAGCGATGGTTTTGGAACCGGCATTGCTGTGGCCTGCATAGAACAGCACGTCGTAAGCGTTCAGGTCGGAGTCCGTACCCGGTTTTTCGGACTTGTACTGCGCTTCAACCGGCAAACCCCTCTGCAGTTCGGGTAACAGTGCGGCGAACTTGGCCAGTTTCGCGCTCCACGCCTTGTCCTTCAACAGCACATAGGATTCGTAGGCGGTGCGGTAGGCAAACAGCTGGTCCTCGTAGTTTTCGATAGGGCCAATCACCACGTCGATCTCATTCTCTTTCATATCCATCCAGGCCATATCACTGGGCCGGAAATTGTCGGTCAGGAGTGCCTCTGCGCGCAGGTTCAGGTAGTGGGCAAATGCCTTGTTCTCGGCCAGTGTTGCGGCCTGGCGCAGAATGCTCGCGGCCTTCTTCAGTTCTGCATTATAGGCATCGCGGTAGGGTATCAACGTCAGTTTGCCAGCGTCATCGCGACGCACCAGGGAGTAGAGACCGTCTTTTCCGGGTTGGTTCCAGTCTTCAAATTCGTCGCGGGTCATATCCGCCGGATAGAAATTGGCGCCTAATGGTTTGGGCCCGTAGCCGGCGATAAACGGTTTGTTGTCGTTGAGACGGTCCCAGGGGCCATAGTTTATCTGAGCAAATTTGCGCGCGCGGCCGTCTTCGATATCCGGCAGCAGCACCTCCGCCGGGCCGTAGGATTGCAGCCAGAACAAGCGATCCATCACCTGGCTGGCATCGATCAGCAGGCTGATCATATCGCGCTGTTTGTCCGACAGGCCGCTCAGGTTTGCAGTGAGTTCTACCGGAACATAAATATCGAAACGCTGGTCTGCATTCTCCACGGTCTGGCCACTGGGGGGCGTCACAGTTTCGGACTCGACGATCTGCGCTTCAGCTTCGTCACTGGTGATTTTCTCAGCCTGCTTATCCTTGGAACAGCCACCGACCAGTGCCAGCGTCAATAGTGCGGCAGCTATCCTGGTGGATGAAAAGGGAATGGTCATAATTGCTCTGCCTATCATTATCTGATGTATCGGCGCCACATTAGTCGCGCTGTATAAAATTATCAACCGTCAGGACAGTGGGGCATCTGCGGCTTTTGTCTCGGTGCCACGCTCTTGTTGTTGAATACGCCAAAGCGCCGCGTAGTGTCCTTCCAAAGCCAGCAACTGGCGGTGTGAGCCCTGCTCCACTATGCGGCCCTGTTCCATCACCAGGATCTTATCTGCATCCACAATGGTTGACAGGCGGTGCGCGATGACCAGCGTTGTCTGCTCCCGGGCGATCTCCTGTAGCGAGGCAACAATGCTGCGCTCCGAACGACTGTCCAGTGAAGAGGTTGCCTCGTCGAAAATCATAATTGGTGGCTTTTTCAGCAGTGCGCGGGCAATGGCCACCCGCTGCTTTTCTCCACCGGAGAGTTTCAGGCCCCGCTCTCCCACCAGGGTATCCGCCCCCTGGGGCAGTTGCTGAACAAACTCCGACAGATGTGCGTGGCGAATTGCCTCCATGACCGCTTCATCATCGGCATCAACCCGCCCATAGCGCACGTTTTCCTTGATCGACTGGTTAAATAACACTGCCTCCTGCGGTACAACACCGATGTTGCGGCGCAGGGATTCCAGAGTGACCTGGCGAATATCCTGACCGTCAATACGAATACTGCCGACACTGGCTTCGTAGAAGCGAAACAGCAACTTCGACAGGGTGGATTTGCCAGCACCGCTTGCGCCAACAATCGCGACCTTCTGACGGGGCAGGGCCGAGAAACTGATACCCTTGAGAATCCTGCGGTTATCCCTGTAGCCAAACTGGACATCCTCGAAGTCAATACGGCCTCCATTCACCTGCAGAGTCCGGGCATTGGAGATGTCCGCTATGGCCGGTTTCACCGCAAGCAGAGAGAACATTTTTTCGATATTGGCCAGTGCGCCCTTCATTTCCCGATAAACAAAGCCGAGGAAATTCAACGGCATGAAAATCTGCATCATAAAGGCGTTGACCAGTACAAAATCGCCAATGCTCATTTGCCCTCTGGCCACGCCTGTTGCGGCAAGGACCATAGCGGTACACATGGCTCCGGCGATAATCAGTGCCTGGCCGCTGTTCAGTCCGAACAGCGACAGGCGGTTGCTGCGTCGCGCCTGTTCCCAAACTGCCAAATCGCGGTCGTAGTGACCGGACTCGTGCGGCTCATTGGCGAAATATTTGACGGTCTCATAGTTCAGCAGGCTGTCCACCGCCCGGTTACTGGCCTGGGACTCTGCCTGGTTCAATGCCCGCACAAAGCGCGTACGCCATTCCGTGGCCACCACCGAGAAGCCGATATAGGCGATGACTGCCGCCAGAACCACAAGGGCGAATACGCCGCTGTAGTTCCACCACAGGAGTCCCGCCACCAGGGTGATTTCCACCAGGGTGGGTACGATGTTGAATACCATAAAGCGCATCAGGAAACCGATGCCGCTGTTGCCACGCTCAATGTCCCGGGACAGGCCACCGGTGCGTCGGTTTAGGTGAAAATCCAGATCCAGTGTGTGCAAGTGCTGGAAGACCTCCAACCCCACTCTGCGCTGCGCGCGCTCCGTTACGCGGCCAAAGATGGTATCGCGCAGTTCGCCGAACAGGGTATTGGAGAAGCGTACGACACCATAGGCTAAGAGCAGTCCCAGTGGCAGTGCAACAGCCTGGGCAGTGTCGCCGGCACTATCCAGGTCATCCACGATATGTTTGAGGATAAATGGCAGGGTCACCCCAGCGAGCTTGGCGCCGATGAGGCATAGAACTGCCAAAACAACCGCCCGACGGAATTCCAGCAGGTATGGCAAGAGGGTTTTCAATGCACCCCAGTGTACTTCATCCAGTGTGGCGGTGGATTTGTGTCTGGGCATAGGAACTACCAGAAAGCAAAAAGTACCCATTATAAATAGACGGTTGCTTGTTTTACCCGCAAATAGTATCCGACAGCTTCCCACAGGGAGTGGTGCTTTTTTCCCGGCACTCTTTGCGGCATCAGGGGAATCGCCACTATCAAGCTGGAGATGTCAGATAGGCTGATGACGATACTGCCGATAGCCGCTGTCGACCGGAGCGATGGTTTGTATCTGCCGGGAGATACTCACTGGCTTTCACTGGCTTGCCAGGTAAGCCGGGGAAGGGGAAATGCACAACGTGCAGGCGTTGCCGGTTATGTGCGGATCCGGTTCCTGTGGGACAAGTGACTGCGCGTGGTTGCTGCCGTGCATTCGAGGCACCGGTCAAAAGGAAATAGGCAGCTTGTCTCTCCGGGATATCTCGCAGTCCCGCATATTTGGCGTGTATTTATTCCTTCAGGATGAGGGACAACATCTTCCATTTTGCTTTGGCGTCTATTATTAACGCCACAAACGGTCAGGTTGTGGGGTGTCTGATCACAATACATACAATAATGAGCGAGGAAAGCGATGAACCCGGAAGAGCGATACGAGAGGATAAAAGGTCTGCAGCCTTTGGAGCTTCTCTATAAAAGGGAAGCTGAAGAGGCTGACAAGGTTTTCCTGCGCCAGATGTACCAGCGTCAGTGGCGGGACTACACCTGGGGCGAAGTGATGGCTAGAGCCAGGCGGGTAGCGGGTTTCCTGCGCAGCCAATTTGAGCCCGGAGATCGTATTGCCCTTCATGCCAAAAACTGTGCCGACTGGGTGATCGTAGATGTGGGCATCATGCTGGCTGAAATGATCAGTGTCCCCCTGTACCCTGGGCAGTCCGCCTCTTCCATGTCCTATGTGTTGCAGCACTCGGAATCAAAACTGCTGTTCTGTGGGGCTACGGATAACCGCGATGCTCTGCTGGAGGTGGTGGATTCCATCCCCACAGTGGCTATACATCGCTGTGAGATTCACTGCGACCAGGAGCTGGATACCGTAATCAGCACTAATGCGCCTTACGATGAAAGCCCGGTATTTGATGAAGATAACATTTTCACCATTATGTATACCTCCGGGACTACAGGTCACCCGAAGGGTGTGATGCACGCCTGGTCATCGGTGGTTTTTGTCGCGCCGAATATGGTCAGGGGGTATGGTTACAGCGAGTCGGACCGTTTTTTTTCCTATCTCCCTTTGGCCCATGCCGCGGAGCGAATCCTGATAGAATTTCACAGTTTGTACTCGGGAACCCCGGTGTACTTTCCCGAATCCCTGGAAACCTTTCTTGAAGATCTGCGACGCACCCGCCCCACGATGTTTTTTTCGGTCCCCAGGTTGTGGAGTAGATTTAAACAACAGGTTGATCAAAAAATTCCGCCGGCTGTACAAAACATCATACTGTATATACCCGGCCTAAGCACCTGGCTTGGGAACCGGGTCCGCAGCAGTTTGGGATTGGATCAGGCACGGTTGCTGGTGACGGGGGCATCGCCAATCTCGATCGAGTTATTGCGCTGGTATCACCGTATGGGGATGAAGGTGGCAGATGGCTACGGTATGACGGAAAACTTTATCTATGGCTGTATTGCGCACAGGGATGAGGACCCTGTGCCGGGCACTGTAGGGAAACCACAGCTCAACTGTGAGTTAAAAATTTCCGCCCAGGGTGAAATACTGTTTAAAAGTGACTCTTTAATGAAGGGATATTATCGGGAGCCCGAGAAAACTGCGGACGTGATTCGCGAAGGTTATTACCATACCGGGGACTCCGGTTATATTGATGAGGATGGTCTGGTGCATATTACCGGGCGCATTTCCGAATCCTTTAAAACCAGCAAAGGGAAATTTATCCAGCCCAGTCTTCTGGAGGGAGCCTTCAGCAATGAACCGCTACTTGCACAGTGCTGTGTGCTCGGGCATGGAATGGATCAACCGGTGCTGCTGGCAACGGTATCTGAGTTGGCGGAAACCCTTTCAAGAGAAGAAATACGAGCCAGATTGATGAAGTTGCTTGGCGCTGTGAATCAGCGCTTGTCGCACCATGAACGAATTAAACTGATTCTCATTGGCAAGGAGGAGTGGACAGCGGTAAATGGATTGCTTACCCCAACGATGAAGACCAAGCGCAAGGAGCTCGAAGCGCGTTACCAGCCATTGCTTAAGGCGTTTGCAAACAGCGAGGGAATTATTTGGGAGCCGCCGGATAGTGCCAGCCAGCAAGAGGGGAACGCCACTGTGGAAGCTGTTGTCATCGATCCTGTAATCAAATAAGTCTTCCGTGACCTATTTGATCATCGGGTGCGTCGTGAGCTGGCGGGTTAGTGGGTGTAGTTGAGACAGTTATTTGAGTTTCCGCTGCGTCCAACCTGGATACTGTCTGCAGAGCATTCAAAATCATCGTTGAATTTGCAGTTCTCCATTTTGCAGGCGCCGACACCGGCAGTGCGGGCGCTGTTGGTGTGCTTTGAATTGGCCAGGAAAGTATCGCAATCGGGATCTATACCATTGCCGATTGTGATGGCTCTGGCATGGCAGCCGTCATTGGCATTGTAGGCGCACTGTGTAACGGCACACCGGCTGACCTCGGGCATATCTGTCGCAATAATCATGGTTATCATCTCTTGGCTAGTCAGTTGGAGACTAGTCTAGCCAGGATACAAGTCAACGAAAAACAGTAGTATTTGTATGGAATTAAGCCGCCAAGTTCTCTCTAAGAATAGTGTGTTTGACTATTAATGATGAAAATACTGTCAGTAGTACACACCGGAATACACTTTATCTGTCCCCTTGTCATATTTTACGGCCACCTGGTATCCCAAACGCTGGTCTTCGACAATGTACGCCGGCAGTTTTATACAGCGACGGGATGGATAATCTGTATGGAACTACCCACTCGGGGCATTTCAACGGTGAACGCGTGCTGTGGTCTGGGTGGGCAAAATCTGGGTCCGAATACAAAGATACCTACACTCTGGGAAATTGCCCTGAGAAATCCCCATTGACGAAGTGATATTGGGCAAGTGGTCAGTTTTTTGGAGTGTGTGGTGGAGGTGTGTGTCCCAAGAGCCTGTTCGGTCTAATGTTATATGAGGCAATTCACGGGCATCACCGTATGCACCTTTTGAAGAGAAGTCTGTGAAAATTGCTTCGGGAGACGACAGGATGGGCTCAAAGGGCTGAATAGAACCAGAGGGGAGCAGTTGCTCCCCCTCCGATCCTGCAGGTTTTAGTTACTCTTGTGGGTGGCCGAGCCCTTCGTGAACCGCATTGAGAATGTCTCCATTATCCGCATCAATTTCCCAGGAAAAGGTACCGGCAAGCCCGCGCTGGCGAACATATTCCGCCTTGGTTTTAGCGGATTTACCATTCTCATAGGTGATCAGTTCACCTGTGCTGGGCTTCCATACGTAGGGCGCCTTTGCACTGTCGTCGTAACCAGCGCTCCAGCCATTGACCCCTGAGCTATTGGGATCCCCTCCCAGCATTTCCTGCACTATGCGGAAGTAGTCCACAACACCAGCCTCCCAGTGACCATTGTTCATTGTCAGTGAGATGGGGCCACCTCCTTTTCCGGAGAAGGGGTCTTGGGAAGTCATGTTGGAAACCCCTTTCCAGCCCCGACCATACATGGCGACGCCCACCGCCAGCTTGTGGGCGGGTACACCTGCAGCGAGCAGGTTGGTGACTGTTTCATCACCGCTGAACCCCTCATGAATAGCGCTGGCTGTGGGGTAAAGCCCGGCATGGTGACCAAGATCTTCGCTCCATGCGCCATAGTAGTCGTAGCTCATGGCAAAGATGTAATCCATGTAGGGGCTGGCCTGAGCGTAATCAACCTGGCTGATTTTGGCGGGGGAAACGCCTACAGCACTGGTCAGCTGATACTGGCGACCGGTTTCAGATTCAAGAGTATCCAGGGCTATGCGCAGATCTTGCATCAGGGTGACATAGGTCTCGCCATCCGACTCTTTGCCAAGATCGGCGTTGGCGCCACCACCGCCTGGATATTCCCAGTCAATATCAACACCATCAAAGAAAGTATACGTTTTCAGAAACTCAACCATGGAATCAACAAACACTTTACGGTTGGCGGCATTGTCGAGGTAATAGAATGGGTCAGAGAGCGTCCAGCCGCCCACGGAAGGTACGATCACCAAATCCGGGTTAGCCAGTTTTATGCGGCGCAGCTGGTTAAACACGCCTTTATAGTCCTGGGCATCATTGTCTCCGGGATAGAGTTTATCCAGTGCCGCGTATTGATCGTGCACTGTGACTTCAAAATCCTGTTTTCCCTGACAGGATTGCAGCAAGGCACTATACCCACTGGGGTTGGCTTCCTGCAGGCTTTGGTTTGGCCCACAAATGGGGATAAAGCCGTAGAGCAGGTGGGTCAGATTGGAGGCAGGTATCTGGGCTGGCTGGTAATTTCTTCCATAAATGCCCCACTCGACAAAGTAAGCACCTACCACAGAATTTGTTGTATTGCTGTAAGGTTTATGCCTGCGCAAACCCGGCGAGGAATAATCCGTTGGCAGCGGTGTTTCGCTACTGCCTACCACGCCGCCTCCAGCATCACCAACAGAGATGCTTTTGATATCACTGGCGGTGGACCCTGCTGCATTGGTTAACAACACCTGAAGATCGTAGCTGCCTTTCGCAAAGTTCACAGTGCAACTTCCGTGCTGCGCATTGTTTCCATTCACTGTCAGGGTGTTGTTACACACTTCTGAACCATTAGACTCCAGTGTCCAACTGGAACCATTCACACCCCACCACATATTCCATGAGACCGTTATATCCCCCGCCGACTGATTGGTATCCATCCAGGCGATTACAGGTTTGGCGGGAGCCTCTACAAATTCAGGGTCCGGAATAGGTTGGGGGTCCGGTGGGGTCCCATTTCCTGAAAGCACATTTACTGTCTTCACGGCACTTGCCGAGGAGCCTGCTGCATTGCTGAGTACGACCTGTAACTGGTGAGTACCAGCAGAAGCGGAAATGGTACAATTGGCCATTTGGGCATTGTTACCATTGGGGGTTAAGTCCCCTGCACAAACCTGGCTGTTGTTCGATGTTAAAACCCAAGAGGTGCCATTTTCACCCCACCACATATTCCAGTTCACTGGAATGGCAGTGCCCTCCGTATATTCTGTGGGCATCCAGGCAATAACTGGAGCGCCCGGTGCTGACCAGGCATTGACAGAGCATATGGACACGATGAAAGCCGCTAAAAGTGGATGGCAATTTTTCTTTTGCATGTGAACTGTACCTTTACTTTACCGTTTATTTTTGTAGATAGGCTTGCCCGGTACTGCTTCAGATGCCAGGTGGCGTTAACGGCAAGCCATTGTAAAACCAATGGTCAAACAGTCAATTTGATACTCGCTTTGAATCATAGCAACAGTCTAAATAATGCATAGGAAGCATTCTGTAAACTGGTTCTCATGGAACCAGAATCACAGAAAATGGCGTGAAAAATCGGGTAGCGGTTTGAAATCAACAACCTGCAGCCAGACAAGCCTGTGCATCCTCCCGGCCTGTTTTCCCGATCCTTCATGGAAGCCATGCGGTTGATAAATTGAGTGCGTAAAAATCCCGCTTGAGTAGCGTTTATTTTTCCTCACGGGGGGAGTGACCGTGCGCACTGATCTTCCATATCATGAGTAACAGCTCCTTGTGCTCGCCGGGCAGCGTAATCCTTCCCTCGGCTTTGAATCCGATTTTTTTCAAAAGTCTCACCGAGGGTGTGTTGCCGGGCAGAATGATGGCGGCAATACGCTCCAGTCCGAGCCATTCTTGTGCATACTGAATGACCCCTTGCGCGGCCTCCAGGGCATACCCCATGCCGCGATACTGGGGTAGGAAAGCGAAGCCGAGATCCACATCACTCAGGCCTGCGCGCTTGATCAGTCCGCAGATGCCGATGGCAGTACCTTCTTTTAGGGACACCTTATAGAGGCCGACATTGTGTTGACGGTACATGGTGACAGGGCCATTGCGGATATAGGTACGCGCTTGCTCCAGATTGCGTACACCGCGATCACCAATATTTTGCAAAAAATCCGCATCGTTGAGCAGGTTGAGAATGAAGCTTGCGTCATCATCACAAAGCTCCAGCAATATCAGATTTGGCGTTTGAATTTGAAACATGCTCGGTCTGTACAGTTGCGTTGGCTGGGCGCTTATTTTGCCAGGGCGACAAGCCCCTGGCGAGTGCTCGGTGCAGGCCTTGTATTGAAACTGGATATGTCTGGGCAGGAGATCCCGCGAGCGCACAGGGCAAGGGACTTCGCAGCTTGTCTTGGGTAAAGGGTTGAATGGTGTAACGGCGCATCAGAACAAGGGGGATCGCTCCACCAAGATGCCTTGCGGCGATAACATTTGCTAACCCTCCAATCCCGCCCCATCGCATGGGGGCTTTCCTGAAATTATCTGCAGCCTCTCTCAACAACGCAGTATCTGCTGGACGTTGCAATCGCCGAAGCGGTGCCACTTAAGCGCGATATCCGTGACGCGTTTAGCCAGCGGCCTCGGCAGCGGTATCGTAAAGGTGCGCGGGATAACCCCACAAGCAAACAGACCCTGGGTTCCGTGAGAGGGGTTTCCGGCGTTTTCTACTTTGGCTGAGGGTGACTATCAGCGCTCTCTGAGTCAGATTGAATCCCGCTGGCAGAAAGCGGGGTGGAAGCAAACTTATTCCCCGATACGGGGGGTCAAAGCAGTTGCCTCGCTAACCTCCGTCGGGATTACCTTGAAACCCGATACGATTGGCAGTGGTTACCATATTTTTTGAGCCTTCCGCCATATTTTTCCATTCCTCCGCGGTCATACATGTTTTCTGTTTGAAGCGGGATCCGGTTATAGTGCGTACCTTGCAAATCATCTGGTCTCTCGACAATGTAGTTTGGCCTTTACTCTCGCTATTGGAAACGTTGGCCAGACTGTTTCCAGTATCATTCACACCTGCCGGTGGTCTGTTGGCACAACCACTAATCAGTACAAGAGTGCAAAATCCTGTTAAAGCTATTCTGAGACTCATTAATTTCTCTCCCAATTGGATTAAGCCATTGCGGCATCAACTCAGGTGTCGATTCTATATCGATACTGCTCCCAGCGCATTCCATCCATTGGCTAACTGGACATAAGTAATCAATGGGCTTCACTTATAAAGCACAGCCTGATTCTATCGGTATTTATAAAGTTTAACAATCGGAGATACGGGTGCAGGAAAAAGAGTCAGTTTTCGGCAGGGTAGAGTATTTCATGCTTGGGAAGCTCTGGTTGTGCTCGTGCAACTTCTGTTCAAGCGCAGGGAGCTTACTACGCTAAGCAATCGTGGAGGGAAACCCAATCCACTTCAATGTCCGCTCATGCACTCATGAGGGGACTTGGACTCTCAGGTGGTATTTGATACAAGTATAGAGGTTGGTGCTGGAATAAGCTCAGCAAAGTAATTTTGGAACACTACAGAATCTAAGGCCGAAGCATTCGGCGCAGACTGGCTATAGCTGATGCCAGTTAATTCCATCGATGATCTGGCGATGCCAGTTATGCTGCTCAGCATATCTACTATAAAGCTAACTGGCGCCGGAAAAAAGGTAGAGGGGTCAAAAAGCAGATTATGCCTATGAAGGGCACATTATAAATAGGAGTTGGTATAGTTGCATCATTATGTTTGGTAATGTAGGTTTCGGAACTGCTGCTGGTTCATTGTGCGAACAAAAGCTTATGACTGCCAGGTAATACTTGCGCGTTGATCACTATCTTGTGTTGCATCAACATCATTAAGAATTAAACTATTTATGACAACAAGTGGGATTCCTGTCCGAAAATATGTCGGTTGTTGAAGCTGCATGTGTTCGTGAATTGTTATGCGCAATGATTCCAGAAATATCAAGGTTCCTGTCGAGGAGATTCAGATAAGAGCGATGCGCGCCCGGGGAGCGGGAGGGCAAAATGTGAATAAGGTTTCCACCGCTATTCATCTGCGTTTTGATATCCTTGCCTCCTCGCTGCCCGAAGAGATCAAGCAGCGGCTACTACAACTGCGGGATCGGCGTATCTCTGGCGAGGGGATAGTGGTCATCAGGGCCCAGCGATTTCGTACTCAGGACAAAAATCGTGCAGATGCCCTTGAGCGTCTGCAATGTTTGATTGAAAAAGTCCTGTCAGTCCCAAGACGGCGAGTTGCCACCAAGCCAAGTCGCGGAGCGAGGGAGAGACGTTTAGAGCGTAAAAGCAGGCGTTCCAAGCTGAAAGAGACACGCGGGAAAATTCGAGATCTGTAAACACAAGTTATCGCCAGATTGAGCCTTTGGCCAGATGACACAAATGGCTGATGATAATCAGGGCTCTCTGAATCCGATGGATAATACTGGCTGCTCTAATAAGTAAGAGCAGAGTAAAAGCGCTGTTGGCTGGTTACCGCATGTGGTGCTGGAAAAACCAGTGCGAGGCGCACTGGTTTTGAATGGTTTTCCCCGAAAAAATGACAACACAACAGCCTTTTTTGTTCAGCAACTTGTCTAGTGTGTAATATGCAGGGTAGGCGCCTGGCGTGGGACAGCACTGTTCCCAGCCGCTTGATTTGCATGGAAACAGAAACTCACGAATAACCGTGGTGCCGGGAATAGGTTGTTGAGGCAAAGCAGATGCCTGTACAGTAGGGAGGTATCCCCTAAATTAGGGGTGGTACGGCGATCTGGAAAGCACCGCCTGGTACTCCGCCTGGCGCTGGGTTAATTCAAACGTCAGGTTGTCAATATCGATCCCCAATTCTGTGTGACGTGTTTTAAGGCGTGCAATCTCCGCCAGCAGGTGAATACGCTCTTCCCGAGTAGCTTCATCAGCAATCAGTAGTGCGCCTTTTTCTGTCAGGTCTTCCAGAAGAGATTCCCGCTCCAGTTCCAGGTCGTGAATGGTGGCTTCCAGTGACTGCACAGCGCTGAGAGTCATAAAAATAGCGCGACCGGTGTTGTAGCCCTGCAGGAAGTGCCCCTCAAGGTTCGCTGGACATACGCCGTTGTAGATCTCCCCGGCGCGACCTTCAGCAAATCCGTGTATCTCAGTACAGTAGATCTGCAGCCCTTCATTGCGGCCACTGCGGTAGGTGTGGGTATTAATCTGGACATGGTATTTGGCGCAGGTTTGGCGGCGTTTTTGCATATAGTCCAGGCCCCGGCCGGCCGCCCCGTCTTCATAGCCAAGTGCCTGCCAGTCGGCCAGACGGCATTCCTCCTCACTCATGGTGGCACAGCCTGTGGCAAAAAGAATCGAGGCGGCCAGTGGGGTGATCTTGTAGCTTAACTTCACAGATATATCCTGCTGCAGGGGGTTTGAAGCAGTGTATTCTACCGATCCTGACTGGGAGCTGAAAGCGTCTAAGGACAATTGAGTCAGGGTTTTCCAATGGTCGCCATGAGAGAGAATTACCCGCTGTTTCTCTGTGATGCCGATGTTGAATGGAGGCGAAATTATGCTTATGTATCGATAACCCGGGTCTGCCCTTCTCCCTTGGTGTGGCAGGAAGAATCTATTCCAATAAAATAAATTAACCTGTTATAAGTTAGAGTGATTGTTAATATGTGACTATGGCATCTGGCGCTGCGGGCATATCCCTGGCTCGAATTGTTATTCATGTCGCTCTTAAATTTTATATTTGTATGATTTTTACTGCTGTTATTTTGGTAACCGTAAGGAACTATTGTGACTCTTGGAATGCTGCCTGTACATTTTGGCAGATCATAGGAATTCATGGGGGGTTTTAGTGAGGTATTTGGTGTCTGCTGTTTGCATTGCTGTCTCTTTATCGTGTATCAGGCAGAGTTTCCGTTAGGAATTTATTTCATTAAGAAATTTTTATTTGTTTATTTGATTTCAGGGATAATATATTTCAGTGTTGTTTCACCTGTGCTACGGTGTGTATTGTCAGCTTTTCGAGCTGGCTTTATTTCTTAACCTCCCGGTTTTCAAAATTTAAATAATAAATATGGATGATCTGTAGGCGTTTCTAGTCAGTCAGATCGCAACTTCAAGTCCAAAAAGCTGTGTGTTATTTAAATGTTGTCGATGTCTTGTATTGCAGTTATGCAAGTTTTTTTGTGTGGGCGTGTTATGCCCATTTGTGTGTTGTCGGAATATATCGACTTGTGCGCCGGGGGTCATTCTCATGTGGAGACAATAATGAAAAAAATGATTTGTACATTGCTCATCGGGTTCCTGGCATTCTCCAGTGCCATCCTGGCGCAGGAGGTATGGATAACAATTGGCAACGATGGATATCAAACCCTGAAAAAAAATACGGCGCTAGCGGACAGGCAGCCCCTGGTTGCTCACGGTGCCCGTAACGGTGTAACGATATTGAAGGTGAATGAACGTAATCTATCCGATATTTCCACCATTATGCATCAAAAGCATAACCGCTGTGGCGGTTTTATCGTGCATGGATCCCTGGCAGAGGCGCAGGCAGCCCAGTTGCCTCCGCCATCCCCAGTAGAGAGCAATCTTGTCAGTTATACGATAGACAATGGTCCTGCTGTGAATGCGCTGCAAGAGGAAATCTCGGAGGTTAATATCCGCTCCACCATAGAGGCCCTGTCCGGCTTTACCAACCGCTATTACACCACCTCAACAGGTGTCGATGGGGCTGAGTGGATCAGGGATAAATGGCAGGCGTTGACCAGTGCGCGCAGTGATATCTCGGTGCAGCTCTATAGCCACAGCTGGGCGCAACCTTCTGTGATTCTTACCATTCGCGGTCAGGTTGACCCCGAAGAGATTGTGGTGCTTGGGGCCCACCTGGATTCCACGGTTGGCTTTGGTACCGGGGAGGGGACCCGAGCTCCCGGTGCCGATGACGACGCTTCGGGTATTGCAGCACTGACAGAAGTTATTCACGCCATAGTGACTACGGGCTACAAACCGGATAAAACCCTGGCGTTTATGGGATATGCAGCAGAGGAGGTCGGTTTGCGCGGATCCGGAGATATTGCCAGTGATTACCAAAGCCAAAACAAGAATGTGGTCGGTGTCTTGCAACTGGATATGACCAATTATTTTGGCTCCAACAGCGATATCTATATTGTCGACGATTATACAAACAGCGCCCAGAATACGTTCCTCAGGGATCTTGCCCAAACCTACCAGAGCGAACTGAGTGTCGGCAGCACTTCTTGTGGTTACGCTTGTTCAGATCATGCATCCTGGCACAATCGGGGCTATGTGGCGTCCTTCCCGTTTGAAGCCGGTTTTGGTGGCCACAACCCCTATATTCATACCATGAACGACACGCTTGCCAATAGTGGTGGAAATGCAAACCATGCCGTGAAGTTTGGCAAGCTGGCTGCAGCTTATGTTGCGGAACTGGCCAAGGGTACGATCGACGATGGTCCGGGTCCCGACCCCGACCCGGAGGAGCAGACCGAAAATTTCTCCGGTAGCGTGGTGCGGGGGAGCGAGGAGCATTTCGGGCCATTCAGTGCGGTGCCAGGTACGGGCTTTATCGCCGACATGACAGGAACCAATGACGCCGACCTCTATGTGCGTTTCGGAGCGGCGCCCACCGCGCGCGACTATGACTGTCGACCGTACCAGGATGGGTCCTCCGAAAACTGTACGTTATCGGTGCCCGGTGAAAAGCGTACAGTTTATGTGATGGTGCGGGGTTACAGCCCCAGGAATTCCATTTTTGAGCTGCAAGTCACCTATACGCCAGAATGATGATGAATAATGGAGCGGATTCAACTTGGGAAAATGGTGAAGCTTTTATTTTCTGATATTGATGCGTAAGGATTGGCACACTTGTCATTTCAAGTCTATGGGCAAGTGTGCCAAATTTTGACATAAATCAATCGCTAGGCCATGATTTGCGACCTGAGGGCCTTGCTGTTCACTCCGGTGGGGGATAACTTCACCAGATACAGCGCCCTTGGCGCCGAACAGAATTTTTAACAATTGGGATTGGATGGTCGTATCCCACAGGAAATTAAGGTGCTTTTTTAATAGAATTTCTGAGGTGTTTGCGCGCAAAATTACCTGTTGCGCACCGCGCCCCTGTGGTATCCAGTGGTGTGCTGTTCGAATTAATAATGAAAAAGAGGACGGACAACATGCAAGCCCATTTATTGAAACCTTTGTCGCTGGCGGTCGCTGTCGTGCTTTCCACGCCATTTGGCAGTGCAGTTGCGCAGGAGCGGGAAGCGCAGCCTCCCGCAACCGATAACCGCACCCTGGAGGAGGTCATCACGACCGGTACCCGAAAGGAGGGCGTTTCACCAACAGAAACCCTCTCTCCGGTGGATGTGGTGGGTGGAGCGGATTTGGCCGATCAGGCCAGTTTTGACCTTACGGAATCCCTGGCAAAAATTGCCCCGTCCTTTAATACTCAGCGCTTTCCGATTGCCGATGGCACGGCGTTTATTCGCCCCGTAACCCTGCGCAATCTGTCGCCAGACCAGACTCTGGTTCTGGTCAATGGGACTCGTCGGCACCGCTCTGCCCTGGTCAATTTACAGCTGGCTCCACTGGGTACTGTGAATCAGGGGGCCCAAGCAGTGGATTTTGCTGCGCTGCCTGCCATGGCGATTGAACGAGTGGAAGTACTGCGCGATGGTGCTTCGGCCCAATATGGTTCCGATGCCATCGCAGGTGTTGTCAATGTGATTTTGAAAGAGGATGCGGAGGGTTTCAGCCTCTCCGCCCAAACCGGTGAGTACTTTGAGGGGGATGGCACCCGTACCAGCCTGGCGGCCAACACGGGACTGAATCTGTGGGACCAGGGCTTTGTGAATGCCACCGTGGAGATTTCCTCTGCGGATAAGACCTGGCGCGGTGCCGCCCGCCCCGATGCCGTCTTTGTAGGGAGCATTGTTGGCGAAGATCAGGTGCCATTGAATGGCCTTGGCCAGCGCTGGGGTGATCCGGAGGTTGAAGCACTCAAATTCTTTGTTAACAGTGGGCTGGATATCAGTGACAGCATCGAGCTGTACGGACATTTTGGCTATTCGGGCAATGATACTATTTCCGATTTTTTCTACCGCGGTCCGGTGCTGGACCCGGAGCATAAGTTCACCGCCCGTGGCACCCTGCAGGTAGATACCCCCAACGACCCCGGCGATCCCGACAGTGTCGACTATCTGCCGGACCCGGCGCCCCAGTCGCTGATTGATTATATTGAAGGACAGGGGTTGAATCCGGCCGACTATCTGGTGGCCGATGCCTCCAGCCCCAGCGGCTATGTATTGCGCAACCCCATCTACACCCAGTTCCCCGGTGGCTACAACCCGCAATTCGGTGCTGAGATTCGCGATATCTCCGCGGTTGCCGGCGCCCGCGGTGTGCTGGATAACGGTCTGTCCTGGGATGTGCGCGCGCAGGTTGCGGAAAACGAGGTGGCCTATGTGCTGAAAGACTCCATCAATCCCAGTCTTGGCCGGCTGTCGCCCACCAGCTTCAAACCCGGTACACTGACCCAGGAGGAGTCCAGCCTGAACGCGGATTTCGTACAACCCATGGAGATCACGGGACTCTTTTCGCCACTGAACCTGGCTTTCGGTGCCGAGTGGCGCGAGGAGACCTACTCCATTGAGGCAGGGGATGCCGCCTCCATTGCGGTGGGACCTACCGCGGCGCAATTTGGCGTTGGCTCCGATGGTTTCCAGGGCTTCCCCGTGGAGGCGGCGGGTAGTTTCAGTAGCGAGAGTATCGCGGCCTATGTTGATCTGGAAGCGGAGGTTACCGAAGCGCTGACACTGGGTGCCGCTCTGCGCTTTGAGGAGTTCGATGTGTTTGGCTCCACTTCGGACTGGAAGCTCTCCGCCCGCTACGATGTCAATGAGCGCTTCGCCCTGCGTGGAACCGTTAATACCGGGTTCCGCGCACCCACTCCCGGCCAGGTCAATACCCTGAACGTCACCACCACGGCGGATTCCAGTGGCAACCTCATTCCCAATGGTACCTATCCGGTCAGTCACCCGGTGGCGGTGGCCCTTGGTGCGGTTGAACTGAACCCCGAGGAGTCTAAAAGCTATACCCTGGGTGCGGTTTTTTCACCGTTTGACAGTACCAGTGTCACTGTCGATTACTACCATATCGAAATCGAGGATCGCCTCGCCCTGCGCAATAATGCTATCGGGGATGCGGAGGTGGCGTTGCTGGAAGCGGCCGGAGTGGAAAATGCGGTGCTGCTAAACGGCAGTAATGCCAACTACTTTGCCAATGCTTATGATTCAAAGGTATCCGGGATCGATCTGGCTATCACCAGTGACTTTGAAGTAGCTGGCAATCTGTTAGTCGTGGATCTGCGTCACAATCACAACCGCCAGGAAGTGAGCAAAGTTGCGCAGAATACGATTGATGCATCGAGGGTGTTCGACCTGGAAAACCAGGTGCCCAGTGATCGCACGACCCTGACTTTCGAATTTGAAACCGGCGGAATGTTCAGCAGTTATTTGCGCCTCAACCGCTACAGTAGCTGGGAGTCCACCGGCGGTCTTTTTGGGCCTGGAGATGCCACGGATACTTACAGCTATGGCGGTGAGCTGTTGGTAGATGTGGAAGCGACCTTTACCCTTTATGAGAATTACAAACTCTCAGTCGGCGGTGAAAATATTTTTGATGTACAGCCGGATGATGAGCAGGATCCCACTTTGCAATTTTTGGGAGTGCGTCAGGCGCTCACCTCGCCGTTTGGTTTTAATGGTGGTTTCTGGTACTTACGCGCCAGTGCGGATTTTTAACTGCGCTAGTTGCGCAACCTATGAGGGCTTGCTAATGGTGGCTGGCTGATGCCTCAAAAGCCAGCTGCCGTGACTCGCCCTGGAAAAATGAACCCGGCATATCTGCGGGGTTCATTTTTGCTATAACCCGCGTATTTCTCCCGATTACCCTGTGGTTCCCCCTGCGGCTATGCGTGCATTGAAATCCAAAACCAGTTGCGGCTCGTCGGTAAATACGCCATCCACCCCCTGTGCGGCCAGTAACACCAGGTCATCGGGGGTATTGACGGTAAACACGTAGTGTTTAAGGCCACGCCGTTTGATATCGGCGATCAGGTCTGTATTGATAAAATCAACATTGCTATGCAGGGAATAGGCCCGCAGGGGAGCCGCGCATGCGGCGAGATCCAGCGGAATGCCACTGAGCAAAACACCACGGCGCACTTCCGGCAGCCGCCGCAGGCATTCGTACAGTTGGCGGTGATCAAAGGAGGAAACGATATAGGGATCAAAGTTGGTGCCTTTATCCTGAACAAAAGAGCGCATTTCCTCGACAAAGAGCGCGGCACAGTTGGGCCCCTTAAGCTCGATATTCAGTTGCACACTATCGCCCACCAGTTCCAGAACCTCCCGGAGAGAGGGAATGGTGCCACCACAGGGGAGCGGTCTCTCGCGCAGTGTCTCCGGGCGCATATCCGTGATCAATTCACTGCCGGCAATCAATCGCCCAAGGCGCCGGTCGTGTTTTACCAACAGTTGGCCGCCGATATTCCAGACATCCACTTCGATGCCTCCCACAGCCATTTCCAGCGCATGGCCGATCGCCTGCAGGGTATTTTCGCTGGCCCGCTGCTGGTAACCGCGGTGGGCGAAGCAGAAGAGAGTGCCTGTTGCCATGGGTAGTAGAGTCCGCTCAGAGAGTTTGCAGCAGCCTGCCATCGGCAGATTGCGATGGAGTGACAGTTACTAGCCAAGTTTATTCATTCTGATGGTCAATCGGCAAAAATACAGGTATCCGGGGTATTTGGAAGGCACTGCAACGCTTCGGGTTTGAGGTTCCCTATGGATGCGCCTGCAGACGGAATTCAGTCCCCAGCCAGAGCCCGGTAGCGGCCGCGGTGGAAGACCAGTGGTTCGCCACCAAAAGCGGTAAACTCCAGCACGTTCCCTAGCAGGATCGTATGGTCACCGCCCTCAATACACTGGGCCCGACCGCAGTGGAAGTAAGCTGCGCACTCCTCCAGGCGGGGAATGCCATTGGGCCCTTCATACCAGTGTATCTGACCGAACTTATTGCTTCCGCGCCCGGCAAACAGGTTGGAAACATGTTGTTGGTCGGCGCGCAGCACATGTACGGCAAAATGGTCGCGGGTGGTAAATGCCTCGTAGCCGAGTGACTGTTTATCGATACTCCAAAGTACCAGGGCCGGGTCGAGAGAGACGGAGTTGAAGCTGTTTACGGTCATGCCTGCCGGCTGACCGTTGATATCCCGTGTGGTAATCACCGTGACGCCGGTTGCGAACTGACCCAGCGTATCGCGCAACTGGCGGCTTTGCTGGGCAGATGGGGTGGGACCTGGGTTTCTATCTGTCGTCATGTGGGGGGTTGCTTGTACCAAACCTGTGCGAGGACGCCATTTTAGGGCAAAAGTGTCTACATTGCGCGTTTTGCCTCGAATAGCAGCAAAAGAAGTCTGGTAGTCGTTTGTGCTAAGGTCCCCTCATTATGGGTTCACACTCTCTACTGAGAGGTTCCCGTCGAGTGATTGCTGCTCCCGTCAGGGCAAATCCCAGCAGCTGTCCTGTGTCACTGCGGAATTCTGCACAGACCCCTGTAGCATCGCAATCAATCTGCCAATGACCCCTGGCGCCCGGATGGGGCGGGCATACGGTGGTGGGGCGCAGAGTGGTTTTGACCGCGACCGGTATCGCAGCGTAATGCACGGCGGTGGGCTGGCCGCTGAGTGTCTTTGCCAGTGCGCGGGCGCAGGCCATCAGTGGCGCGACAAAGAAGAGCAGATGGCCGTCCACCTCAGCGCAATCGCCGAGGGCATAAATGTGTGGGTCGCTGCTTTTCAACTGCCGGTCAACGGTGATGCCGTGATGGACTGCCAGTCCCGCGGCTTTTGCCAGCGCGGTGTTTGCCTGCAGCCCCAGGGCGGCGAGCACGATGTCTGCCTCGATGGTCTGGCCATCGTCGAGCTGGGCCAGAAGGCCACGGCGGCGGCACAGTAGTTTCTGTACCGAACGGTCGCAGTGGAAGCGCACTCCGTAGCTCTCCAGGGCGCCTTGCAAGTCGCGTCCAGCTGCCTCTGGCAGCAGGGAGGCCAGCGGCCAATTCAGAGTGTCTACCAGATCCACAGAAAAGTCAGCTTGCACCAGATCGTTGGCAAATTCACAACCGATCAGGCCCGCCCCAATGACAAGTACCCGTTTGCGCCCCACCAGTGCTGTGCGAAAACGGTGATAGTCTCTCAGGCTGTTGATACGGAACAGGTTGGCGTGGGCGTCACCCTCAATACGAGGCAGGGGACGGCAGTGGGCCCCGGTTGCCAGTACCAATCGGTCGTAATGGATTTCCGCACTGTGGTCTGCCGATTCCTGTTGCAGCGCTAATGTCCTGGTGCTCGGGTCGACCCCAGTCACGCGGGTATGCACCAGGATCTCGGCTGCCAGTTCGCGGGCCATGTCCTCAGCACTGCTGGTGCCCAGCTGCTGCGCAGTTTGGCCGTGGGAAAGGGAGGCGGACAGGAGTGGCTTCGAGTAGAAGGTACCGTCATCACTGGTGATGATCAGCAAGGGGGTATTCCTGTCGAGTTTGCGAAACTCCCTCGCCAGGCTGTAGCCGGCGAGGCCGGTACCGAGGATAACCAGTGGATCGCCACTTAGCTGTTCCTCTTTGGTGCCGGGTTTTGCCTGCGGTACTGCAGGTGCTGTGGTTACCAGCACCATGTCGAACGCCTCTTTGCCGGCGCCGCACTGGGGGCAGCGCCAACCCCCGGATATCTGCTCCCAGCGGGTACTGGCGGCTATAGCTTGGTCGGGGCAGCCTTCGGCTTCGTCGTAAACCCATCCGCATACCATGCACTCCCAGATGCGGGTTGCAATAGCGGCTTTGGGTGGGCTGGCGGGAGGAGTCGGGGGTTGTGGGGTATTGTTGCGCTTCACCTCAAGCATGGCGAAGTCCCGCTTGCTGGCACCGCACTGGGGGCAGCACCAGTCCTCGGGAATATCTTCCCAGCGGGTCCCTGGTGCTATGTTGTCCTCGGGCCAACCCCTGGCCTCATCGTAGATCCAGCCACAGTTCTGGCATTCCCACACTCGGTACTCGACCATAGTCGCTCTCCTTTCAAGCCACAGGACCGCTGCCGCCACAGCGTGGTCGGGGGCCGGGCCCATTGTATGGCCAAAGGGAGTGGGGGTTAAGCGTGGGTGTCGTTATTCGGTATTGCGCTGGGCAATGTTGGTCAGGGCATTCTGATAGGTATCGGAAATTTCACCGGGATGACTGACAGAGACTCCCAGATCGTGGACCAGACCATCCTTGAGACCATAGACCCAACCGTTCACAGAGAGCTGTTGCCCCGAGCGCCAGGCGTCGTGCACTATAGTGGTCTGGCAGACGTGAATCACCTGCTCAAGCACATTGAGTTCGCATAACAGATCGGTGCGTTGATGTTGCTGGAACAGATTGATCAGGGTGTAGTGCTTGTCACGGACATCCTGAATATGGCGCAGCCAGTTATCGATCAGTCCAAGCTGCTCATTGTGCAGGGCAGCCTGAACACCGCCGCAGCCGTAGTGGCCGCACACGATAATGTGCTTTACGCGGAGGATTTCAACGGCGTATTGCAGTACCGACAGGCAGTTCAGATCGGTGTGCACCACCAGATTGGCGACATTGCGGTGCACGAACAATTCTCCCGGCAGCAGATCTACGATTTGATTGGCGGGTACTCGGCTGTCCGCGCAGCCGATCCAAAGATATTCCGGAGTCTGTTGTTCCGACAGTTTGAGGAAGAAATCGGGATTTTCCTCTCGAGTTGCCAGAGACCATTGTCGGTTTTTTTTGAGTAGATGATCGAGTGGGTGCAATGGGGTTATATCCTGAGATGATCAATTGGTCTCAGGATAGCGGCTTTGTCCGTGCAGGCCAAGCGTGTCTGGGCCGGCAGGGCTATCAAACGGGTGCCGCTTCACTGTCGTGTATTGAATCAATCCGGTAACCTGTTGGAGTGCCGGATCAAAAAGCAATCGCGAAGAAAAAAAGAAAACTCCTTTTATCATCGAAGAGACACAAGACGTACGGCAAAGTCCGAAGATTCCTAGAAGAACCAGAGAGGTATCTATGGCATTGGCTACCCCGGAGGCTGACTCCGCAATCACTATCACCCTGGCGGCATACACAGACAGTCGCCATGCTGCAGATATGCTCGCACTTATGGATGAATACTCCCGCCACCCCTTTGGCGGTGGGGTACCTCTGCCGGATCGATGCCGGGCCGAGTTGCCGGCAAAACTGGCTGCCTTCCCCGGTGCTTTCAGTGTGCTCGCCTACAGCGGCGATCAAGCGGTGGGTCTGGTCAACTGCTTTACCGGTTTTTCTACTTTTGCTTGCCAGCCCCTGGTCAATATCCACGATGTGATCGTTAGTGAGCGCCTGCGTGGCAAGGGGCTCTGTGCAGAGATGCTGGATTTAGTCGCTCGAGAGGCGAAAAGGCGGGGTTGCTGCAAGATGACAATGGAGGTCTTGGAAAAAAACCACACCGCGCAGCATGCCTATCGCAAAGCCGGTTTTAAACCCTACACTCTGGATGAAGAATTTGGGCAGGCAGAATTCTGGCAGCGCTACCTTTGAGGTGGGTGAAACCCGCAGCAGAGGGAGAGGCGGATGGTCGGTTTGGGCCTAGAGGTGTGCGCCTTTGGGCACAGAGGGGCTCTGTCCGCAGCTGCACCGGTAATCGAAGGGCATGTGTGGTCGGGGTTAATGGAATACTTTACAGAGATTCAGTAATCGTATTGGGTCCGCTTCAGTACTTTTTTCCCTTTTGGTACAAGCGCAATCACAGCGCAAATGGCGATCAGGCAGACACTGGCCAGCAATCCCATGAGCGGCTGCTGCGGTTGCTGTGCATAGAGCCACCCACCAATGCTGAATCCGATGGTATAACCAGCGGTATGGACCAGTGACAGCAGCCCAAATAGCCTGCCGCCCCGTTGCCGTGGCTGGCTTAAAAGGGCATTGTAGCCCGGTACAAGAAATGCTATGCCCGCCACAAAAACCAGCAATCCAATGGCTGCGAGGATGCTGCCGAGGGTTGTGGACAGCAATAGAGTACCTGTGCACAGGGATGTCACACCCAGCATAAAACTCAGCTGCGGCGCCTTGAGCCGGCGCACCAGTCCCACCTGCACAAGGAAACCACAGATTGCCGCGACAGCCAGCAGCAGTGCTGTTGTGGAAGAGGCGCCCAGAGCGCTGAGGCCATAGACATCCTGCAGGGCTGGTCCCATCAGCATCTGCAGCTGACCCACGCTGGCGGTGCCCAGTAAAGCAATGGCAAAGAGTGCCAGCACACAGGGGGGCGGTAGGGAATGTTGCACTGTGTCCGGCTGCACCATATCCGGTTCGGGCTTTGGCAGCCCCACGGTCAGCAGCAGTGCGCCGAGGGGCAAAAGTATCAACCAGGCCAGCGGCCAGAGACCGCCGACAATCAGGGCTGGCAATGCCAGCAGAGGCCCCAGCCCGCGGCCCAGATTCGCTGCGGCACTGAGTCCGGAGAGTATCGATAATCGCTTTTGCTGTTCGCCCAGCGCCACCGCCCATGCCTGGCAGCAGGGGTAAATGGCTGCAGCATTCAGCCCGTACACAATCCGGCTTGCCGCCAGAGCCAAAAAAGCCGCACGTTCTTCCAGGAAACCCAGCGCCATGGAGACCAGCAGGGCGACGAACAGGCACTGGGCGATCAGGGCGCCAGCCAGCCCCGCCAACAAAACCGGCTTGCGACCGACTCTGTCGCTCAGTGCGCCCCAGAGGGGGCCGGCGATCATCAGGCACAGAGTGCCCAAGGCAACCAGTGCGCCAATACTGGCCAAACCCAGACCGCAGTGCTCAATGATCAGGGGGATTAGGGTGATCAGAATTACCTGGCTGGCGCCCTGGCTAGCCACGATCCCGTTGATCCTGCGAAGGTGGGGGTTTAGCACATTCGGAATTCCGTTCGTTGAGATAGTGAAACACAGAGTGGAGCCCAGGCTTCACTCTGTGCGGAAAATCACAGCTGGCCAACTTTCTTATCGGCGCACTTGCAGTGTGGCAAATTTACCTGCATGATATTTCAAATGCAAAATATTATCATTTGTATTTAATTTAAAAAGATCCATCAGTATGTCCAATGCCCATTCCAGCACGGTTTCAGTTGACCGCGTTGCCCATCAGATTGCCAGCAATCATCCGCGTAGATGTACAGATGGCTATTCGGTGGATAAGTCTGCCGAGAGACTATCGGGCAATTGTTTTTTCAATGCGCTGTTGCGTGAAACCGGTTGCGGCGACTGGCACGAGCGAAGTGGGGTATCCCTTCCCGATGGGATCAGGGCACCGGCTGTCCGTATCCCACTTCCGGAGAGCGCTACCGAATTGTGGGTGAATGTTGCCTATCGCAGTGGGTGTGGCAGGCATCAATTTGCGTTGCCTGTAGTATGGCGCAGAGGCGATGGTGCTTGCTCAGTGATTGACCTGGCCCGAACTGCAGATGTGGTTGCGAGTGAGCCGTCATTTTTTCCCGGTGCAAGCAGGGCGTCCCGGGTGCAGTTCGTGCAGCGCGTCACTGCCAGTGTTGAGAATATGGCCCGGGCGTTGCGCGCGCGCAAGGCCGATACAGAGCGTTTGTTCACGCATCCCCTGACTTTCTCCGAGGCGGAGCAGGGGCTTTTGTGCGGTCATTCCATCCACCCGACACCCAAGAGCCGCGACCCGCTCACTGATCGGGATGCCGAACGCTTTGCGCCGGAGTTTGGCAACAGTTTTTTTCTGCTATGGCTGGGAGTGGACCCAAAATTTTTGTGTGGCGCCAGTGGTGCCGAATTCAGCGAGAGGCAATTTGCCGCTCTGGTGCACGAGCGTGACCGCGGGCCCAGAGTGCCGCGTAAATGGATTCCTGTACCGGCGCACCCCTGGCAGTGGCAGCGACTGCGCCGCGAACCACGGGTAGCCGGGCTGCTTGAAAATGGAAATATTGTGGAGCTGGGTAGCGGCCTGGTGCCCTGGCGTGCGACTTCCTCACTGCGTGCTGTTTACAGTGCACAGAACCCCTATATGCTCAAATTTTCTCTCAGTCTGCGTCTCACCAACTCGATACGTACGCTGCAGCCTGAGGAGATGGCGCGTGGTCTGGAAGTTCTGAAGGTGCGCGATACCCCCGTAGGGCGCGATTTTTCCAACCGTTATCCCCACTTTCAGGTACTGGCGGAGCCGGCCTATCTGATGCTGAAAGACGGTGGGGGTGCCCCGATTATCGAGAGTCTGGTGATGTTTCGCGAGAACCCATTTCGCGGGCAAAATGCCTCGAATACCTGTCTACTTGCGACTTTGACCCAGGATCACCCCGGAGGGGCTCCCTGCCGTGCGGCGCGGTTAATTTTTCAACTGGCAGAGCAGGAAAAAATGTCCGCTGCAGTTGCCGCCCGGCGTTGGTTTACTGCTTTTCTGGATACGGTGATAGAGCCGCTGCTGATCGCCCAGGCCGATTTCGGTATTTTGTTTGGTGCCCACCAGCAGAACCTGATTCTGTCTTTTGAAGACAATCTGCCTGTAGCGGGTTACTTCCGAGATTGCCAGGGCAGTGGTTACAGCCAACTGGGAGAAAAACTGTTGAAACCCCACTTGCCCGATCTGGCTCGCAAGAGTGGGAATGTCATTGATGAACAAATGGCAAATCGCCTCTTTGTTTATTACCTTATTATCAACAGCTGCTTCGGTCTTATTTCTGCGCTTGCCGCTGCAGGACTATTGACGGAGCGGGAATTACTCGGCCAATTGCGCAACCGATTGCAACTGCTCCATGACGGGCAGCGGCGGGATCGCAGCTGTCTGGATTATTTATTGCACGCCCCAGTGCTTTGGTCCAAAGGCAATTTCCAGTGCGCCGTTATCGGTATGAATGAAACCACCAGTGATGACCCCCTCTCTATTTATCACACCATGGAGAATCCATTGATCCATATCACCCAGCGCGATTCCGCGCAGGGCTGAGAGCCTGGATCGGAGAAAACACAAGGAAAACTGTATGACCAGCCCCGCGGTTATGGCCGGGTTTCCTCCCACAGGGCATAGTGGCTCATTGGTCGATGGGCGCCTTTGGTGTGCGCTTGAGACGGGATATCGCTGTGAGCTTTGCACAGGTAGATTCGCGCAGGTGGCATATATTGCCGGAGACGAATGCGCCGGGATCAGCCTTCCGACAGGCGGTGTGCCTGTACCGGATCTGAACCCCTGGTTTGACTGGCTCTTTTCCCTGAACCCGGCCCTGCAGAGGATTGAGGTGCTTGTAGCCGGTAAAGTGCCATTCGCTGCGGACAGTGAAATTACCCGCGTGGATTTCTACCAGTGTGCGGCACTTTGGTATCGCGGTAATAACGGTGGAAGATTTCCGCTGCAGTGGGTGGAGAATCACGAGGGTCTGCGCCACCCACTGCGCCCAGAACCCGTTGATGGAGAGGTATATCGCAGGCACTTTTACTCTTTGGGCATGGACTTCAGTTTGCGATCTTTGCACCCGGAACGTGATTTGTCGCTTTTTACCGGATGGATGAATCAGCGTCGAGTAGCCCGATTCTGGCAAGAGGAGGGAGGTACTGACAAGCAACAGCGCTATATCGAAACGGTGATTCAGGACCCGCACAAATATCCCCTGATTGCCAGCTTTGACGATATGCCTTTTGGATATTTTGAAGTCTACTGGGCTTATGAGGATCGTATTGCGCCGCATTGTGGCGCACAGCTCTTTGATCGCGGTGCCCATTTGCTGGTGGGAGACCGGCGTTTTCTGGGCAGCCACTTTACCCGCGCCTGGTTCAATGGTGTTTCCCACTTTCTGTTTCTGGATGACAGCCGCACACAGGCGCTGGTGGGCGAGCCCAGGGCCGACCACGTTGCGATGCTGAGATATTTCGACGGCATGTTTGGCTGGCAAAAGATCAGGGAATTTGATTTTCCCCACAAGCGCGCGGCATTGGTGCTGTGTAAGAGGGGGATGTTTTTTCAGAGTATGGGGGGCGTATGAAGGGCAGGGACGCTTACTGGAAACAGGCCAATCGCGCTCTGCTGGTAAAGTCACTGGCGGAGTTGTGCTATGAGCAGGCACTGGTGGCAGAGCCCCTGCCTGAGGGTAGGTACAGTGTCCAATTGATCTCAGGGGTGCAATACCACTTCCAGGCCTGGTTGACCATCTGGGACTGGCTCCTGATCGAGTGTGAAAGTATCGAGCGCGAGTACAATGGCCAGCGCGCCCCCGCCGAAGATGCAGCCCAGTTCTTTATCGATGCTGCCGGGGACCTGGAGGCCACACCCAGTACCCTGGGTAACTTACTGCAAGAGTTGGCCAATACCCTGGTGGCCGATGTCGCCCTGTTGGAAAAGCGTGAAGGCCTCAGGGCGGAAACGCTGGCGCAACTACCGGATGAACAGTTGCAGTGCCTGCTGGATGGCCACCCCAAGGCCATGGTCAATAAAGGGCGGATTGGTTGGGGCGCGCAGGAATTCAATCTCTACGCTACCGAGTCCGCGAAAGGCGTGCGTCTTCTGTGGCTGGCAGTCAGGCGTGCGCAGGCGATCACTGACAGCAGCCGGGCCTGGGGCTGGCAGCAGTTGCTGGCCGAGAGTTTGAATACAGAGCAGCTCCAGTCCCTGGAGGCCACAAGGCGGGATAAAGGCATTGACTGGCAGGCGTTTTTACCTCTGCCGGTACACCCCTGGCAGTGGCAACACCATATCCGCCAGCACTATGCCCACCTCATCAGCTGTGGTGATCTGGTGTTGCTGGGAGCATTCGGTGATGAATACCTGCCCCAGGTATCGCTGCGTACTCTGTCGAACCTGTCGCGCCCACAGGCGCTGCACATCAAGCTACCGCTGACCGTGTTGAACACCTCCTGTTTTCGCGGTATTCCCGGTAAATACATGCATTTTGGGCCGGCACTCAGTGAATGGATGCAGCGGCTTTGCGAGCGCGATACAACACTGCGCACGCGCGGTACCGGTATTTTACAGGAAGTGGCGGGGCTACATGTACCGCACATACACCACGAGCAGATCGCAGGTACGCCCTACCGCTACCGCGAACTGTTGGGTGTGACCTGGAGGCAGAGCCCGGCGGGTCTGTGCGAGCGGGGTGAGCGCCACCTGCTGATGGCCGCCCTGTTACAGAAAGATGGCAGCGGCAACTCTGTGGCGGTCGCTCTCATTGAAGCGTCCGGACTGCCGGTGCAGGCGTGGCTGGCGCAGCTCTTTGATGCCACGGTAGTGCCGCTCTATCATCTGCTCAGCCGCTATGGGATTGGCCTGGTGGCGCATGCGCAAAACCTCACACTTGTACTCCGCGACAATCGAGTCGTGCGGGTTCTGCTAAAGGATTTTCAGGGTGATTTGCGCCTGGCACAGGGCGACTTTCCCGATCGCCGGGAGCTGCCTGCGCAGGCTGGGGCAGTGCTCGATCAACTGCCCCCGAGTCATATTGTGCACGACCTCTTCACCGGACATTTTGTGACGGTACTGCGCTATTTGTCGGCACAACTGGCAGTGGAGGTCGGTTTGTGCGAGCTGGATTTCTATGGGGTGCTGGCCCGGGTTCTGCGTCGCTATCAAAAATCCGCCGTGAAAAATGCACCGCAAATGGCTGAGCGCTTTTCTCAGTTCAATCTCTTCCGTCAGCGGTTTGAACGCGTCTGTATCAATCGCGTGCGCCTGCGCCAGGGCTATGGCGACAGCGCAGAGCGTCCGGTACCCATCGTCGGTGGTGACCTGCACAACCCCCTGTGGCTGGCAGAACAGCAGCCCGGGCAAATCGAACCCCAATCAGAAACCCTTTCCTCTGAAGAGGCTTAATTATGAGCGATGTTCTCGATCTCGCCGGTATTGGTGCCGGCCCATTTAACCTCGCTGTTGCCGCTCTGATACGGGAAAAATCACTGGCGCACCGCTTCTTTGAAGCCAAGGTAGAGTTTTCCTGGCACCCTGGGCTGATGCTGCCGGGGGTGATGATGCAGACCTCTTTTTTAAAGGACCTAGTGACCCCGGTGGACCCCACCAATCCCTGCAGTTTTCTCGCGTATCTGGTGGAAAAAAAGCGCTTTTACGATTTTCTCCATGCTGAGCAACGCACTGTGAGTCGTCGGGAATTCGCCGACTACCTCAGCTGGGCTGCACGCCGCCTGGATTCGGTGCAAATGAGCAGTCGGGTGCAGAGTGTCCTCGACCGCGGCGCATTTTTTGAGCTGGATGTACACGGCCCTCACGGCCGGGAGCGGGTGCGTGCGAGGAACCTGTGTGTGGCCGCGGGAAAAACCCCCAATATTCCGCAGTGTTGCCGACCTCTTCTTTCGGACAACTGCTTCCACGCCCTGGAAATTGCCCTGCGCAATCCCGATGTGAGCGACAAGCGTGTTGCGGTGGTCGGTGGCGGTCAGACCGGTGCCGAAGTGGTGATTAATCTGCTGGGTGGACACTGGGGTTGCCCGCGGCAGGTGGTCTGGGCATCCCGCCGCAGCAATTACCTGCCACTGGATGAAACGCCATTTACCAACGACTGGTTTACCCCCGAATATGTGGATGTTTTCCGCCAGCTCAGCCCGCGCCGCCGCGAGGAAATCATTGCGGACCAGAAACTGGCTTCGGACGGCATTTCTCCGGCAACGCTCACAGAACTCTATCGATTGTTCTACCGTCTGGCGCATATCGAAGGGGATTTGGGGCGCGTGGCACTGTTGCCCAACCGGGCACTTGTGGGCCTCTCCTGCCGCGGCGATTACCAGTTGCAACTGGAAAATAACCTGTTGGGGGAGGCCGACGGTAGCGAGTGGCTCAATGCGGATATTGTGATTTTATGCACTGGCCTGCGTGAAGCCCTGCCGCCGTGTCTGGCCCCCCTGCAGGAGCGCATCCCCCGGGATGAGGCGGGGCATCTCTTGCTGGACGATGCTTTTGCGGCAAAGCTCATTGGGGATTCCAGCGAGCGCCGCCTGTATTTTCTGGGTACCGGACGAACCAGCCACGGCATTGCAGAGCCCCAATTGAGCTTGTCTGCCTGGCGTGGTGCGCTGGTTGTCAATGACCTGCTCGGCAGTGAAGTCTATGATATCCGCCAGAGTGGCAACTTTATGAAATGGGTCACCCACCGGGCAACCCAGGTGGCTGTGGCCTGATATTGCGCCTGTGTATCCGGGCAGTCCAACCGGTCTTTTCCAACGCTTCGGTGGGTGTTTTCTAATCGCGGGGCACCGGTGCGGGATTGCCGGTATCTCAAAACCCCTGTTGGCAACACCGGCGGCGGACCCAGGGTGCCTGAATCCAGCGATGACACTTGCCGGGTAAATCCCTGCCCACTCACCATCCCGCTCGGGCAGTCGCAGCGGGAGCGTCTTTGCCAGAGGGATAACACTTTAGTTTAAATTAGCGCCAAACCCGGCGTGATTTCCCGTCCATGTGTAATACTTTTTGATAGTGAACCACCGGTCCGGTGTTTTCTGTGCGCAGGGAGGAAATCTGCATGCGCTTGAACGCTACCCTTGCCCAGGGGCGCTATCACTACAGTTGTGACGGGCGCGAAATGCCTGTTCAGGACAGTTGGCAGCTGGGACATGATGCTGAGGGTCGGCGATCTCTGGTCAGTCGTCGCCTGGTGGGTGAACAGGGATTCGGGATCGAGGTGTTCGCACTTTTTAGTGGCGGGCTGGTGAGCGAGTGTCATGTGTACTGGCGCGACGAAGTAGATGAAGTCAGTGCCCACTACCGGCTCTGCTGCCCCGAGGGGCGTGCTCCCCGTCTGGGCGATGCCATCGAGGCCAGTTGGGTCGGCCCCAATGGCCCACAACAGTCCCGTGTCGAGGGGGGCAGCCGCCTGCTTTTCCCCCTGATGCGGGTCTTTATGGGGCCCCTCCTGAAAACCCTGGTTCAGCACGAGCGGGGACTGGAGGTGGTTTCACCGGATATTGTGGACCCCTCCCAGCGGGGTAAACTATTGTCTCCCAGGGTCAGTCACCGGTCGGCGCGGGGTATGGCGGGAGATGTGGCCAGCCAGCGGGCCCAGGACCTGGGGCCGGATATCAGTGGCTTTATTTACCAGGGCGATGAAGGGGAACGGGATGCCCACTGCTATGTGGACAGCCGCAGCCTGCTGGTGGGGTATGACTGGCCTTCCAGCACCGGGCGTTTGTGGCAGGTACGCTTGCGGGGCCTGGAATGGTCGCCGGATCTGGTCAGCCTGGCCTCCTGAGTGTATCGCACTTCAAATCCTTCAATTCGCACTCCTTAAGTGCCCAAGGGTGCGCAGCACCGCTTGACTACCCCCTGCACCCCAGCCTGCTGAATGAAAGCCTGGTGAGCGTCTCGACACAGCCACGGCTCCGCAGGTTGTTGCAGCTTTCCCTGAATTTCTGTGCACTGGTCGCGGGGCCCACAGCGAGGGAAGACGAGAGAAAGTGCGGATTTTTGCTGTACCCGTGGGAATTCGCAGGACAGGATTTTTCCGGTGCATCGGTGTAAAATTACGCCACTCAAGCAGTGCGCCGATGGGGGTACCTTTTGTTCTGCGCCAGATCCAATACCCGCAATTCCCTCTGGTGGATTATTTCCCTGCTTTTGATGGCTCAGTTGCCACTCAACGCTGCACTGGCCAATGATGTTGAGGTCCGCGAAGCGGAATCCCAGATGCGGGAGCAGCATTTGTACGGAGAGTGCCTGCTCGCACAACTGCTGGTCTCTTCCGCCGATAGTACTCTGGGGGAAATACGCCAGCTTTGTGCCGATAGAGTGCGCACCCGTCTGGGCCTGCAAACGGGGGCAATGGAGCCGGAGCCAGTGCTGGAAGCGTACCTGGACAAAATACCCAGGGATGCGGTGCTGCTGGGCAGTCGTGCCGAGGCAATCCGGGAGGCGGCCGACAACTCCTTCACGCTGGCCTCCCACAAAGCAAACTACCTGCTGCCTATCGTCTACAACCCGTCTCCGCAGACCGGTGGCCTGGCCGGGATCGAGGACGGGACCAAGGGTGCCGACCTGGAAAATATTGAGGTGCAGTTCCAGCTTTCGGTACAGGTCCCTATCTGGCGTGGTTTTCTCGGCAGTGCCTCGTTTATGAGCGTGGCCTATACCAATCACAGCTTTTGGCAGGCGTATAACTCCGGTGACTCCTCCCCGTTTCGCGAGACCAATCACGAGCCCGAGCTGATACTGACCTGGCTCAATGACTGGACTGTGTTCGGCTGGCACAACGTGGCCAACCAGATCGCCTTCAACCACCAGTCGAACGGTCGTAGTGAACCCTATTCGCGCAGTTGGAACCGGATGTATGCCAATTTTATTTTCGAGCGGGACAACTTCTCCATCGGCTTCAAGCCTTGGTACCGGATACCGGAGAGCCGCGAGGATGACGACAATCCCGACATTGAGCACTATCTGGGCCATTTTGAGCTGAGCGGTCGGTATCGCGATGGCAACCACACAGTGGCCATGGTATTGCGCAACAACCTGCACAGTGACAACCGCGGTGCCGTCGAATTGACCTGGAGTTTTCCCTTGGGCAGCCGGGTGGATGGCTATCTCCGCTATTTCAATGGCTACGGGGAAAGCCTGATCGACTACGATGAGTCAGTACAGACACTGGGTTTTGGTTTTACCCTGGCCCAGGGGTTCTAACCGGATCGGGCCCACCCCCGGCCGGCTTCGGGAGGGGATCGATGGGATTTGAAGACTGTTACCGCCTCAGTGCACACGCGGTGATTACCAACGACTCGGGCGAGGTACTGCAACTGCTGGCCACCTATGCCAACCGCAGTTGGGGGCTGCCCGGCGGTGCCCTGGACCCCGGTGAAACTGTTCACGAAGCCCTGCGGCGGGAATGCCGTGAAGAGCTGGGTCGGGATGTATATATCGACTACCTGAGTGGCGTGTACTATCACCGAGTGTACAATGCCCATGTGTTTATTTTTCGTGCCCGCCTCGCCGGACAGGGACCCATCGTTCTCTCCCATGAGCACTCCGAGATGGCGTATTTTCCGCTGGAGCAACTCTCCGCAGTACAGGTGCGCAGGGTCAGGGACTGCCTGGAATTCGATGGCCGAGTGCACAGCGCGAAGTTCTAACTTTTCGATCTTTCCTGGCGATAGATCTGGCTGATCAGCATGTATTTGGCAATTTTCGCCAAATACCGGTGCACTGAGGAATTCCCGCGCCGCCTCCTTTAGTATTTGCCCTCTGGCTTTGAAGCCGCACAATTCCCGGTCCTCCGCCGCTCTCGGAGTACCCATAAAAGTCAATAAAATCAATTAGTTAAAAAGATAAAGCAACAGCCCTGGGCAATGCGCGGGCTATGCTGATGGAAGAGATCATGGGTTTGGAAATGAAAATGCCTGCACCGGGCAACCTGAGTGATGACGTGCTGAAGCTGGAGTGTTACGTGGCTCTGGTCAGTGCCGACAGCAAACTGGCAGGGGATTGGATCCGAGCCCTGAATGGCACCGCTGCCCGGCACGACAATCCTTTTGGCCTGGTCTTTAAGGCGGTTGCACCAGCGGATATCGAGGTTATGGCACGGGAGACGGATCGTCTGCAGGCTGTTATTGTAGATGGCGGCAGCGATACCTTTGGACTGCAGGCTGCCGATGCACTCGCCGAGCGCATTCACGCGCTCCGCTCGCAACTGAATATTTTCCTGGTGGCACACGGTGGGATTGCCGGTGCCGCCCCCCTGGCAGGCGAACCCGCTGGTAGGGTTCTGGCTAGCCTGCACCGGCGTTTTGACGAGCTGTTCGACCGCCGTGAGGGCAACTTCAATCATATGTTCCGCCTGGTACAGGCGTTTATTGCCCGCCGCGCTTCGACCCCCTTTGCCGACACCCTGAAAGAGTATGTATTTTCCGCGCGGGATGCCTGGCACACCCCCGGACACTCCGGTGGTGACAGCCTGCGCAACAGTCCCTGGGTGGGGGATTTTTACCGCTTTATGGGCGAACATGTATTTAATACCGACCTTTCCGTGTCGGTACAGGTGCTGGACAGCCTGCTGGAACCCCACTCGGTGATTCAGGAGGCCCAGGACCTGGCCGCCCAGGCATTCGGGGCACGCCATACCTTTTTCCTCACCAACGGCACCTCTACCGCCAACAAGGTAGTGATTCAGCAGATCCTCGGTGGCGGCGGCAAGATTATCGTCGATCAGGCGTGTCACAAATCGGTACACCACGCAATTGTGATGAACCGCTGTGAGCCGGTTTACCTGAAATCGGTGTTGCACCCGGAGTTCGGTATCTACGGCCCGGTGAAACGTGCCGATATCGAAGCGGCCCTGGATAAACACAGTGACGCGCGCCTGTTGGTGATTACTTCCTGTACTTACGATGGCCTGCGCTACGATCTGAAACCGATAATCGACTACGCCCACCAGCGCGGGGTCAAGGTGCTGGTGGACGAAGCCTGGTTTGCCCACGGCTTCTTCCACCCGGAGTTGCGTCCCACCGCTCTGGAGTGCGGTGCCGACTATGTCACCCAGAGCACCCACAAGATGCTGTCGGCGTTCTCCCAGGCCAGCATGATCCACGTGCAGGATCCGGATTTCGACGAGTTTCGCTTCCGCGAAAACCTGAATATGCACGCCTCCACCAGCCCGCAGTACGCCATGATCGCCAGCCTTGATGTGGCGCGCAAACAGATGGCGATGGAGGGGTACGGCCGCCTCAGGCAGTGCCTGCAAATGGTGGAGACCCTGCGCCGCGCGGTCAACGAAACCGGAGTATTTCGCGCCCTGACCCTCGACGATCTGATCGCCGAGCCCCTGGCCGGCGACAATATCCGCCTGGACCCTACCAAGGTGACCATCGATATTTCCCGCAGTGGCTATTCCGGCAATGAAATGCAGATCAAACTGTTTGACCAGTACGGCATCCAGGTGGAGAAGACCACCTACAATACCATCACGGTGCTGGTCACCCTGGGCAGCACTGAGAGCAAGCTGCTGCGCCTGATACACGCCTTCAAGCAGTTGGCCGGAAACACCCACCGGCGGCGTATCCATGTAGGCACACCGCGGCGCCTGCCGGAGTTTACCCGCTTCACCTGCCTGCCGGCGGATGCCTATTTCGCCGAGACCGAGGAATTGCCGCTGATGGACAATGGCACAGAGGTCACACAAAACCTGATTGGCCGCACCAGTGCCGATGAGATTGTGCCCTATCCGCCGGGCATTCCCGTGCTGGTGCCGGGCCAGGAGATCTCCGCGCAGATAGTGCAGTTCTTGCAGCAGTTGTTACAGGGGCAGAACACCACGGAGATCCACGGCCTGATTTTCCGCTCCGACGAACCCATGCTGCGGGTGGTCAGGGCAGTATCGGCTGGTGCGGATGCGAAAGACAAAAAATCCACTGCCGGCAAGGCGGGCAGGTAAGCACAGGATTAAATCCGGCAGGGAGGCCGGTATGTTTGAGCAACCCAGAACCGTGTTGTTGGCGGGTGCCGGCGGCGGTATCGCAAAGGCCATCGGTGCCGAACTGGCCCGGCGCTCTGCCGGTATTACCCTGCTGACAGTGAGCCGCGGCAAAGGAGAGCGGGTGCCCGGCCACACCGGCAAACGCCATCACCTGTCTGCTTCTCTCGATCAGGCCGATGCCATCGCTAGCATTGAACATTTTTTATGTGAATGTTCCACCCCCCCCAACTGGGTGATCAACTGCTGCGGGCTGCTGCACGACAAAACCCACGGGCCGGAAAAATCCCTGGACCAGTGCGACGATAACTGGTTGATGCAGTCCATACGCATCAATCTGCTTACCCATCTGCACCTGGCCCAGGCCCTGAACCGGCAACTCCAGCGCAGGCAGCCACTGTTGTGGGCCTCCCTGTCTGCCAGGGTGGGCAGTATCGGCGACAACCGTTTGGGTGGTTGGTACAGCTACCGCATCAGTAAGGCAGGATTGAATATGCTGATCAGGAACCTGTCTATTGAGTGGGGGCGCCGGTTGGAAAACAGCTGTGTGGTGGCGATTCACCCGGGCACAACCGATACACCGCTCTCCAAACCTTTTCAGACTAATCTTGCCCCCGGCAAGCTCTATAGCGCAGCATTGAGTGCCCGGCGCATGGTGGATGTGCTGGAACAACTTGGCCCCGCGGATAGCGGACAATTGCTGTTTTGGGATGGCAGCCAACTACCCTGGTGAAGAGGAGCGTATTCCCGCCCCTGTCTCTAAAAATACCATGCAAGTAACCGTGCACATGTCTGCCCCGGTAGCCTGCCTATAGTCTTTCTGGGTATGACCGGATTTCTGTCTGCCTATTCTGGGGTGGACATTTTTGTTTTCCGAAAGGGCATTTGGACAGTGCCTGGCGGCTGTCGTGGTCAGTGGGTATTGAATATACAATAGGCCGGGTTGTCGCTATGGTATCTGTACGGGGGAAGTATCCCGGGCGGTTATTCTTCGGCTCGCCGGTTTAAATGGTAAGAACAAGATGGTGGATCATGGGGATATCACCCGGCTGGCTCGACAGCTGGGTGTGGCGTTGGAAAAACGCCGCTGGCGGGTAACTACGGCGGAATCCTGCACGGGGGGGGCGGTTGCTGCGGCAATCACATCGGTGGCGGGAGCCTCCAACTGGTTCGACGGAGCGATTGTCAGTTACGCCAATCGTATCAAGCACAGTGTACTGGGTGTGGATGCCAGGGATCTGAAGTTATTTGGCGCTGTCAGTGAGCCGGTGGCTCGGCAGATGGCCTGTGGAGTGCTGGCGATGATGGATGCCAATCTGGCTGTTGCGATCAGTGGTATCGCCGGCCCCGATGGTGGCACCGAAGAGAAACCCGTGGGCACGGTTTGGATTGCCTGGGCCCACGCAGAGGGACAGGAGCCGGTTCAGATCGATGCCAGCTGTTTTCACTTCCGGGGAGATCGCTCTGCCGTACAGGCGCAGACAGTGGTAGAGGCGATCAGGGGTATGCTGTCCGTACTGGATGAGCATCTGTACCCAGGATGTCTCTAAAGCCAATCCGAATAGCCGGCTGTAGGTGTCTGCGCCCTTGAAAAACCTCCTCCACAGAATAATCGCTGGGCCAGGTCATTGGGCAAAGACTGGTTGCCTATACAGTAATCCTTCGTTAAGCTTGCCACCAATCAACACGGTTCGAAATACGGGAATGATCATGGATTCCAACAAAGACAAGGCTCTGAAGGCGGCGCTGTCGCAGATCGAACGCCAGTTTGGCAAGGGCACAGTGATGCGCATGGGGGACAAGGAGCGGGAACGCATTCCGGCGGTCTCCACCGGCTCCCTCGGCCTGGACGTAGCCCTGGGCATTGGCGGCCTGCCGCGCGGTCGTATTGTGGAAATCTATGGCCCGGAGTCCTCCGGTAAAACCACCCTGACGCTACAGGTGATTGCTGAAGCCCAGCGCGGTGGGGGCACCTGTGCGTTTGTGGATGCGGAACACGCCCTTGATCCCATCTATGCTGAGAAACTCGGCGTCAATGTCGATGAGTTGATTGTGTCCCAGCCGGATACCGGTGAACAGGCTCTGGAAGTGGCGGATATGCTCGTGCGCTCCGGTGCTGTGGATGTATTGGTGGTGGACTCTGTGGCGGCCCTGACGCCACGCGCCGAGATCGAAGGCGAAATGGGGGATGCACACGTTGGCCTGCAGGCCCGCCTGATGTCCCAGGCCCTGCGCAAGCTCACCGCCAATATCAAGAACACCAACACCCTGTGTGTTTTTATTAACCAGATCCGCATGAAGATCGGCGTGATGTTCGGTTCCCCGGAAACCACCACCGGGGGCAACGCGCTCAAGTTCTACTCCTCTGTGCGGCTGGATATCCGCCGCATCGGCTCTGTAAAAGACGGCGATGAAGTGGTGGGTAACGAAACCCGTGTGAAGGTGGTGAAGAACAAGGTGGCGCCGCCGTTCAAGCAGACCGAGTTTCAGATTCTGTACGGCGAAGGCATTAACCTGATTGGCGAGATAGTCGATTACGGCGTTAAGCTGGGCCTGGTGGACAAGGCAGGTGCCTGGTACAGCTATAAGGGCGACAAAATTGGCCAGGGCAAGGCCAATGCCTCCCGATTCCTGCGCGAGAATCCGGATATCCGCCGTGAGATCGAAGAGCAGTTGCGCGCACAACTGCTGGGCGATCTGGTCCCGGCCGGCGCTGAAGAGACTGCGGAACTTCCGCAGGAGTAAATGCCGTATTCCAAACAGGGGATTTCCGCCAATTTTCCGCAAGCATTGCTCGGTGCGGCGCTTGCCCTATTGGCCCGCCGCGAGTATTCCCGCCTGGAATTGCGGCGGAAGCTGACGGGCCGATTTCCCGATGCCGATTTCGGTGCACTGTTCGAATACCTGCAAAGGCACAATTACCAGTCGGACCGGCGTTTCGCCCAGGTCTTTGTCCGGTCGCGGGTCCAGCGCGGCCAGGGGCCCCTGCGCATTAGCCGGGAACTGCAACAGCGTGGCATTGCGGGGGATCTGGCGTCCGGTGCCCTGACGCAGGCCGAGGTGGACTGGTTTGCGTTCGCACAGGAACAGCTGCAGCGAAAGTATTCCGTCCCCATCGGTGCGATGCCGCCGGACCAGCGGGCGAAGGAGTATGCACGGCGCCAGCGTTATCTGGCCTATCGCGGTTTTCCGGCAGAGGTGATTCATTGGGTGCTGGGTGATCAATAACCACACAGTTTTCCTGTTGCCCGATATATAACCAGCGCGATCCTTTTCCCCCGGTCAATGTCCTTCGGTTTGCTGCAACAGTTGTGCTGCAAGATTTAACCAAATCTTCATTGAGTAGCTGTCGCCCCAGCGTGTGCCCAGCGTCTTCGCAGGGATGGGGACACATTCAAGCCCGCTGTATTGCCAGCGACCCCTTGCACAGGGTTTGAGAGAGTGTACGGTTGGTTTGCCAAGTGGAATCACTTGGGTATTGGCTATGCGGTGTCTTTCTCTGTGCACTTCGATTCATGCACCAGAAAGGAATATAACTACCGGGTTGGAAGGAAAGCAGATCCTGCTCCCTGCATGCGCGTATCGGCACCCATGCCTCATACGGTTCTGGGAGCGGGGTAGGCTTCCCTCCTGCCTGCCTAGTAACGTCACCTGAAATCAAAAAAACATGTCGCAAAGTCCAGGCTCATACGTCTTTGCCTTATAGCAGCAGGCACAGGGATAAGACCGCTCTTTATGTCAGATAGGTTACCGAAGTCACGTGAAGATAAATCAACCAGACGCTGCCAACAAAAGCGTCTTTCTGGCGTTATCAGAAGAAAGACCGAAGATATTAAATTTCATCAGAAAACGAGTTCGCAACACACAGGAAACGGAAGATATTTATCAGGAGGCCGTAACCCGGTTAACCCGGCAGATCAGCAACAATGAACAACTCGAGAATCCCATAGGTTATTTGTACCGCGTCGTTATCAATCTCATCAATGACAGTATGCGGCGGGGAAATGCCTATACGATGGAAGTACTGAGCGACGATATTACCAGTCAGGATCCACAGCCTGAGGAGAGAGTGGATAACCAGCAGCGCCTCGCCATGTTTATCAAGCTGCTCAACAGGCTGCCGGTAACAACTCGAAATATTATTGTTATGCGTAAATTGTACGGAAAGAGCAATATCGAAATCGCTGAACAGATGGATATCTCCGTAAAGGCTGTGGAAAAAAAACTCAATCGGGCGCTTAAGATGATTGAGCAGAATATGGCGCAACATTTTTAACCTTCAAGAATTTGATCCACGTAGTGGACGGTTAAATTGTGAAGATAAGGTTACTATGAACAAAGAAATTCCAATCAGCCCACAGGAAGAACAAGCAATATTATCCTGGTTTATCCACGGCGCTAAGGAGCAAGCGAGCCCACAAAAAGTCAAGGATTTTGAAGGCTGGCTGCACGAGAGCCCAGTGAGAAGGGCACTGGCTCAAAGAATAGAGCGTATTTGGAATCATCAGAGTTTTGCGCAGGCACTTCTGAAAATCGAGCAAGCCAGTCACAGGGAGCGGTTAACTTCCAGAAAGACACCCATGCGCCCATGGTATCTGGCAATTGCCGCAAGTTTAGTTTTAGTGATAACAACCACCATTATGTATAACTCAAATACACAAAGAACAATCAAACGTATATATCAGACGGAACCGAAACAGGTGAGTAGGCAAAAACTCACAGATGGCAGTATCCTGGACCTCAGTGCCACAACCAAGGTGGCAGTGAGTTATAACGAACGAAAAAGGCGCATTCGTCTTTTTAACGGCGAAGCCCAGTTCTCTGTTGCCAAGGACCCAAGTCGTCCATTTGTCGTAGAATCCCGCCAGGCATCCATACGTGCCCTGGGGACTATCTTTAACGTGGATCAGCGATATGGATTTACCGAGTTAACCGTTCTTGAAGGTGAAGTCGTCGTTAATCCACTTGAGCAAACAAGAAAACGCTTTGTAGTGGCTGCTGGAGAAATGCTGAGGATCACCGAGCACAGTACTGGTGCCATAAAGACTTTCGACCTGGCCAACTATAAAAGCTGGATAGATGGATATATCCAGGTGAAGAATCAGCGGCTTTCGGATCTCCTGGTAGAATTTAACCGCTTTACCGATACCCCCCTAACCACCAAAGGACACGAGATTGGAAGCCTGCTGGTCAGTGGGAGTTTCGATCTGAAAAAAATCGATACCAATATCCAGATTTTAGCCAAGCTGCACAACCTGAAAATTCAACACCAGGGGTCGCATACGGTATTGGAAAGCTCAGAGGAACAAACTCCTTAAACGGTATAACAGGAATCAGAAATCTACAGAGATACGCAGCCGAAATTTTCGGTTTTCTTTATAGCCCATAAAAAGTTGGCCTGCTTGCTTGTAGCGGTGTTCGTCCTGAAGAAGGTTTTCTACAGAGATAACCCCATGGAGATTGGGCATAAAGCGCAGGGAATAACTCAGAGAAAGATTATTGGAGCTGTTTCGGTATACATGGGGTACATCGCGGGTGTCACTGACAATAAACAGCTCGCGCCCAGAGTGCTTATACCTTAAGGAGAGACGCTGTTCACTTGGCAGGTGGTTGTACTGTAGGTGCAGATTCACCAGGTGTTCCGGCTGCCCTTGCAGGGGCCTTTTGCCGGTCTGAGCCTCTAAGCTTTCGGGAATTTCCACCTCGGAATACATATGGGAATAACTGGCTCCCACAGTGAACTGATGGGTGTTGCCCATAACCCTGGAGTAATCCATCTCCAACTCGCAACCGTAAAGCTTTGCAGCGCGGGTATTTATATAACTGTAAACATTAAATATGGCATCTGCTCTGCGCACAGGGTCAAAAAAAACACCTTCAATCGCATTGTCAATATCTTTGTGGAAGGCCAGGAAATTCATCTCGAAATCCCGGTCGCGGTTATTGTAGGTCCAGCGCAGATCCCAATTCCTGACCTGTGCAATCTGTAAATACGGATTGCCCGTCACATGGATACGTAAATCAACATCCTCATACCGTTTCGGCATCAGCTCGTTAACGCTGGGCCAAACCACGGTTTCACTGTATCCTAAACGCAGGTTGCGCAAACCAGAGGGAATATAATTGAGTGCTGCGGAATATAGATTGTGCCCCTCGTCAAGCAAGGGTACCCAGCCTTGCGGGGCAAGATCCCAGAAATCCGCCTTTACCGTTTCCCGCTCGTGCCGCACTCCCAGTAAAAACGTCCAGTGTTCATTCCAATAGCTGTTCGCCAGCAAGTAGTGGGCACGATTTCTGCGTTTGGCCCAGTAAAAGTTACCATCTAATGCTGCAGAATTCATATTAATGTGTATGGGATCATTTAAGAGGAAACCATCGGCACCGGGTTTGCCAATAATATTTCCGGGCGTGAGTATCTCTGCGGGATCATTCTGCTCCAACAGCTTCCAGCTTGAATCTATATCTCCCTTGGGGGTAAAAATATATTCCAGTAAGTAGCCGTCCTGAAGACTGTTCAACAATTCATACCCCACCTTGATATCGCCAGACAGGGTATCCAGAGACCAGTCCCGCACAGCACTGATGCCACTACTAAAACTCTCCTCCTGCATCTGCTCCCAGCTCACCTGAAAACCACTGCTGCTGGTGTCGAAGCGGTAGGATAGGGAGGGTGCTGGACGCAGATACTGAAAGTCAACCTCATAAGGGCGCAGGTAGCGGGAACTCGCCGAGGTTAAATGCCACTGCAGATCCCAGAGCGCACTGGAGTCAATCAGGTGGCTGCCATAAAACTGCCCCAGCCATACCTGCTTACCCGTCCAGTGGTGCAGGCTGCGCAGGCGCTCCGGTTCAGCATAAAAATAGCTCGAACCGGGCTCCTGGGTTTTAATCTGCTCGCTGTAAAGGGAGCTTTGCCTCAGCAACAGATAATTGGCTCCAATATGCTGTGTGTCTCGCCAGCTATAGGCGAATGCCACCAGGGTATTGGCATTGATCTGGTTATCCAGCCTGCGGTGTTGTGAAGTTTCGCTAGCCAGGTATACCTCTTTGAGTTCATCGTTGGCTGAAACAAGATTGCGCCGGCTCATAACCTGGGATTGCTGGTCCACTTGCTGCCAACGGTTTTCATACCCCAGGGAGGCACTCACGCCCCAGTGATGGTCCCCCTGCTGCCAGTGATAGCTACCACTCAGGCTCAGTAGTCCATCCATCCCTGCGGTACCTTTGGTGAGCGCATAGTGGGTGGGTATTGATTCTCCCGCCGCCTCCCGCTCGGCCTCCGGCCAATGATCCAGGTTTCCATAGTGAGCGCCCCCGGCAATGGCCGTTGGCAGTTTGCGCTGTGGGTCCAGTGAACCCAGCCAATCCCGATCACCGGTATAGCCGCGCAAAACCGCCTGGCCGGTGGTGCCGCCCGTATAGGCGCTGCCGGCAACCAGGTTCAGGGTGTTCTCGGTGGAAATGCGCCGGGTTTCAATATTAACAACACCGGCACTGGCATTGCCCGGCGCATCGGCAAGCACCGATTTATGTAAATCCACATGGCTTAAAATCTCCACCGGAAAGATATCCATCGGCACCCGCTGGCTGGAGGGTTCCAAACTGGGCAGCACCGCCCCATTGAGACGGACGGATTGATAGCGCCCGCGCAAGCCACGTATTACCGCGTAGCGGTTCTGTTCCATTTTAACGCCGGAGACCAACTCAAATGCAGAAGCGAGATCGGTAATCCCCTGGGAGCGCATTTCCCTGAAATTGATACTGGCGTCCGCTCCGCCCATATAACGCTCACCGCCATAACCCAGGCTGCCAGCCTGAGTCGGTGCCAACGCCTGGGCACTGACCTCTACTTCCGCAATCGCCCCGGAATACCCGGAGTAGGGGCGGGGCTCATCCTCCCAGGGTATGGCCGCTTTCTCTCGATACACCACCAGAGTGCGCTCGATCAAATCATAGCGCAGCCCAAAGGGGCTGAGCAGCGCGCCCAGACGCGACTCCATACTGGTGCCCTGCACAGGTACCGGCACCTGCTGAGCCCGCACCAGTAATGGATCGGTCACCAATTGATAATGATATTCATCCGCCAGGTTTTGCAGCACGGTCAATAACGGCAGCGGCTTACCTGGCTCGAAAGTACCGGAGGGTTGTGCTGCGGCTATAACCTGGGGTACCGGCAGTGCCAAAACCCATAGGGACAGCAGGAGGCCCCAGGCAGCCAGTAATTGACCAAGTCGCCGCAATAACCCGTATTCTTGAACAGAAATGGTATTCAGACAGTACCCCGGCAAGCGCTTAATCAGCAATTCTTGATTTTTAGCTTGCCGATGCTCTCAGAGGGTTATTACCATTGTATGACAAGGCGGGCCCGCAGCTCAGCAAAACCCACTGTGTAGTTACAGGTCCGGACCACTGCGGTAGCGCAAATAGCCCGGTCTGCCTCTCTTGTTGTGTGGGTAGTGGCGGGTCAAAAAAGGCACAGGATAAAGCTGCCAGATGTAGAGCAAAACTTGCGGGGGCTTTTCATTACTCACACCTAGGGGTAGGGGCATTCCAGAAGGAGGCAACGCTGAAACCCGTAGCTGAAGCAGAAGCCGGCAGCGTCATATAGCTGGTGTTATCGATAACGCGGGTGCAATCGTACTGCATGTTGTTAAATGCAAAGATACGATCTGGATTGGTACTGGCAGCAAGAACGGTATCGTTGCACAAATTCTGTGTATATCCACTAATTTCTATATTTTCGAAATAAGCATCGGTACCCCATGTGAGCTTCAAGGGAACATCGGTAAAACCTGAGGAGCTACCGTAAAAGCCAACTGTTACGTTGGTAACAACGCCACGCGCCGTTCGGTTACCGGGCCAAAAAATCCTCGACCCACTGGCCAGTTCGAAGGCGTGATCAGCATCATCACCCTGAGCGATAAAGACATTAGAAAGAGATCCTTGGAAGCCTTCTTCCCAATCCACACTATCATCGCGATTACAAGTCAGCCACAGGTTCTCGACAGCGGCATCCCCCCCAAAGAACTGAATACCATCATCCTTATTATTGTGAATATGCACATTATTAATTGTGGTGCTGCTATTCACGCTGTAGAGCGTCAGGCCATTAATTTCGCTTTCAAGAGCGACTTCATGGCCCCCCTCGGCAATCACCACATACTCCAGAATACCGCTGTTCATAGTTTCGTCCAGGTACCTTCCGCCACCATAGTAATAGGGAGTAGCTAGACCTTCCATTTCGCAAGTGTCCTGTCCATTAGCTCTGGGGCACCCATTGCTTTCAGCAAAACCTGCCAAGATCAAACCGCCCCACTCACTGGTGTCCGCCATATCATCGTCAATAGAGGAGAATACGATGGGATCACTAGGGGTACCCCGGGCATCAATTTGCGCACCGCGGGTAATAACCAGTGCGGAGTTACTGTATACCGCACCAACAATCTGAGTACCCGGTTCTATTTTCAGTACTGTTTTATCCACCGTGCTGGGGTTAGCGTTCTGGAGATGGCCATTACCCACCACAACAATACCGGGCAGTGCCCATACAATCGGAAAGAGGGGGGCTAGATCACTGTCCCTGGCAAGCACGACCGTATCGTTTACCGCTATAGAGGTCGGCAGATCACAGCGCAAATAATTCGTGTTATTGAGGGTTACAATACCTTGGAAGGTGCCATTAGAGTTGCAAAATGCATCGAGATCCAAATCTGTATCCGCATAAGAAACTGAAACCAAAGCCATCAGAACAACAGAAGCCATTACCTTTTTCATCATAAACTCCACAGGTTTACTAAACAGAGAACAATAAAAAACTCAAGCAGCACAATTGCTGGGTATATTTAATCAATGCAAACAGTTATTGCGTCTCGCTCATTGTCTGGATCGGATACATCGCCCCAAGAGTAAACAGTAAATCCCGCCAGAAAATCGGGGGGGTTGTGGTTGCCGGGGTGTCTTTGCATAAGACGCAAAGAAAAGCCGGCAGGTGCCGGCTTTTCCCAAATTTACAAAACACGCCATCTAATTGGCAGAAGTAAAACTCAACAGATCTGAATGCTTAATCACAACTCGGGGCATTCCAGAAGGAGGCAGAGCTAAAACCCGTAGCTGAGGTAGAGGCCGGCAGCGTCATATAGCTGGTGTTATCGATAACGCGGGTGCAATCGTATTCCATGGTATTGAAGACATTGCCGCTAAAGGTGGTAGAGCTGCTGCTAATAGCACTGACGGCGTCGTTACAAGCCTGTCCGGTATAGCCGAGAATTTCCACATTTTCAAAGTAGGCGTCGGTGCCTTCCTTGAGCTTCAGGGGAACATCGGTAGAGCCGGCGGTGCTGCCCACAAAACCAACGGTGACGTTGGTAACAACACCGCGCGCAATGGGTGCGGCAGTTTCGGAGTCCGGGTTGTTGGCCAGTTCGAAGGCGTGGTCGGCATTGTCTCCCTGGGCAATACTCACATTGTTCAGAGATCCGCGGTAGCCTTCGTCCCAATCCACGCTGTCATCCTGATTACAAGTCAGCCATAGGTTCTCAACTCCGGCATCGCCACCGAAAAACTCAATACCGTCGTCCTGGTTATTGTGAATATGTACATGATTAATACTGGTGCTGCTGTTCACGCTGTAGAGCGTCAGACCATTGATTTCACTGGCTATAGCCACTTCATGGCCGCCCTCGGCAATTACCACATACTGCAGGTTGCCGCTACTCATGGTTTCGTCCAGGTACCTTCCGCCACCATAGTAAAAGGCCGAAGCAACACCTTCCATTTCACACAGGTCTTGCCCGTTGGCACTGGGGCAGGCATTGCTTTCACCATACCCTGCCAGCACCAAACCGCCCCACTCACCGGAACCAGTTATATCGTTATCGATAGAGGAAAATATGATGGGATCAATATTAGTACCCTGGGCATCAATCTGCGCACCGCGGGTAATAACCAGCGCGGAGTTACTGTCTACCGCACCGGCGATCTGTGCACCCGCCTCAATCTTCAGTACAGTCTTATCCACCGTGCTGGGATTGGCGTTCTGGAGCTGGCCATTACCCACCACAACAATACCGGGCAGCGCCCATACAATCGGAAGGAAGGGTGGTGTAGCACTGCTTTTGGCAAGCACGACCGTATCGTTTACCGCTATAGAGGCCGGCAGATCACAGCGCAAATAAGTCGCACCATTAAAGATTACTGTACCTTGAAAGGTACCATTAGAGTTGCAAACTGTATCGAGACCCAAATCTGTATCCGCATAAGAAACTGAAGCCAAAGCCATCAGTGCAACGGAAGTCATTACCTTTTTCATCACAAGTTCCACCTACTGGACATTAAATTATAACTTGATAAATATCGCTTTGTTTACCACTCCCGGCTGCTATCACTCTGCCAGGCCATGACAATTTAAACGCGCCATATGTCAGTCAATCATAATATCTAGATTCTTTTTTTATTTTAAAAAAATAAACAGAACCAAAAAGAATAAAAAGAAATTCAGAGGCGGAAAAAAGTTTCGGTTGCGACATTAAATTTTTATAACAAAAAGTGGGTGGGTAATGACTATAGTATTACAAATAATCGACTGAGATCACCACAACCGGATAAAGCTGTATGGCTGCCCCGCAAGCAAAAAGAAGGCCGGCAATTGCCGGCCTTTTTGGGAAGTTCTTGTTAAGAAGGCGCCATTAATCTTCCCCGGGAATTTCCTCTCCGGCATTGATGGGAATAAAATAGTCGCTGGCACCAAAGAAGGGGCTGTCTATCAAGAAATTCATATCAGCAGGCTCTGATTCGGAATAGTCGGGATCGGCCTTACCCAGATTGATCAAATTGGTTGCCGGATAGAGACGGCGCCACTCGCCAAACGAGTTGACACCGTCGATCTCTTCAAAAGAAGACTCTTGTTCTGCACCAAACACCCAGTCAGAATAATAAATATCACTAGTCGCCTGGCTCGGCAGCGAAATAGTGGAGGCGTTACTTACAATACCGGTTTGGTTATTGACTGCTTGAGTACGAAAGCGATTGTCAATCTGGTTCGCCAGGTTTGGGTCCTGGGACATTTCCTTACAGGCAAAGGCCACTTGATCAAAAATAATACCCTCGCCCAGTAGTGGTGTGACGCCCTCACCAAAAGAGATACATTGGTCAACCACAGCAGTGACACCAAAAAATCCCGGAAAATCAATATCAGTCCATTTGTCAACACCAACAATACTATTGTGTAAAAACAAGCCGCTCCCACTGCCAAGTTCCAGCGCCGTTGTTGTAACGCTGGGGGCCGTGGGGTCATAAAACATGAGCGAATCCGCTCTGTGTAAGGCAAGATTGGCTATAGTGGGCATGGAACGCGGCAGTGCATCTGGCTCGCCACTGCGCCCGGAAATCGTGGGATAGTCATACCATGTCCCCGCTTTTTGCATAAGAGTGCTGAAAAATTCCACTTGAGAACTACTAAAAGTATTGGTAAATCCGGAGTCCTCAATATAAACAGATTGCATAGTGCCCCGGTATCCATGATTCCAGCGGAGACTATAGCCAGGTACTGAATTAGCAATCTGGACGTTGCGCAGATTTACCACACCGCCATTAATATCAATCGCCGCGCGGCCAACGTTCTCACTGCCCCAGGCCGCGGGTGTACGGGGAATCCCACTTAAATCCCCCAGACCAAAGTACAGATTCTCAATCTTACCGCCGCGGCCGACACTGTTGAGGCGCAGCGAGCCCTGCAGCAGATGTAGATTTTCAATATTCACATTGCCGTGGTTGTCATCATAACCGCCGTGGTAGCCGTACTCCCCCTGGATATTACAGACACGGCTGCCGGGTTCCGCCATGGCCTCCGGGCACTGGTTGTTGCGGGCAAAACCATCGATGATCAAACCGGCCCAGGTACCCGCCGCCCCATTCCAGGGGTAGCCTACGGGGATAGTTAAACCTGATGTAGGAGGAATAAGACCTATCAAATTGACTGGTCCGGCGGCATCCCCATCGCGCTGCGTATTGGTCAGGCTGACATCGCCAATCACTTCCAGGGCGCCGCCGCGGGTAATATGCAGGCCGCCGCCCTTGGTAACCATCACAATGCTGGAAGCTTCCATTCCCAGGGTTACCGGATCGGCCTTCATCGCCGCCACCTGGGCAGTGTCGGTAATGGCCAGGTGCCCTTCACCGATCCTGACCAGGCCGTTTATCAGCCACAGGGTCGGTGCCGGGTCCCGCTCCAGAAAATACCCCGGATAGACCTCTTCATTCACCTGGTGCCCGTTTTCAATAGCCACCCGGTCTTCGCCGGTAAAGGTGGTAATGATAAAGTCCTCGGTAATTGTGCCGCGCAGGCCGCAGACTTTATATACGCTTCCTGATTTTTCGTATAGGTAATCCTTCTCCAGCACGGCTTTATAGTCACATTCGGCGGCCAGCAATACCGCCACAGAGTCGCTCCAGCCCTGGTACCAGTCGTCCAGGGAGTCCAGTACAGAGCCCAGGTAGCCCACATTGGCGTTCAGGTAGCGGGCGGCGTCGCCGGCCAGGGTGAGATCAATCCCGGTGTCGATGTCGGGAATATCGCCACCGGTGGCGACAAAGTTGCTGTCCAGTACCGCAGCCACTTCGTACACACCGCTGAGCCCCTGGGTGGCGGCGGCAAAATCGCGCCCGCCGTGTTCGTCTTCATCTGGAACGGTCCGGCCGCAATCCAGCACCACATTGTCGAAATAGATTTCCAGCGGGTCGCTGAACTGCAGGTCCGAGGTGGCCGGGTCATCGATATCCAGGCAGGTGGCAAACTCGGTCACTACGGAGTTGTAGAGCAACAGACCGGAGCCATCCTCCAGCAAAATGGCGTTATCCGAACTCTCCGCGCCCTGTAGGAGGATATTCGCCATAACCGGGCGCGAGCGCGGTGAAGCGTTGTGGTCTGCGGGATTATTGCGGCCCAGCAGGGCATGGCCGCTGGACTCGTCCCCCGGCTGTAAAATGGCATATTGCAGCGTGCCGCGATAGCCGTTCGCCCAGCTGACCAGGTCGTCTTTGACGTCCGAAACCAGAAGCCAGTCGATATTCGCTGCACCGCCATCCAGGGCCAGGCCATCGGTCTGGGAGTAGGCAATATCCAGGTGGTTGAGCTCAGCTCCGGCACCCACATGCTGGAGTTTGAGGGTGGGCTGGCCATTACCTGCATTCAGCAAACGCAGGTATTGGATATTGACCCGGGGCTGGGCAGCCAGTGCACAGGCCGCTTCACTGGCACACTGGTTGTCCAGGCCGTTAATGGTCATCCCCGCCCAGTGCACCTCCGCATCCCGGGCTGTCAGCGCTACCGGATCATCTGCACTGCCCCGCACATTGAGGGCAACATCCGCATGGAAAGTCAGTGAAGAAGTGGCATCCAGCAGCAGTTTGGAGTCTCCATCCAAAATCACTTTTTTCGGTTGCTGCAAGTGGGCCACCTGCGCTTCACCACTCAGGGCTGCCAGTGCATTGCCAAAGGTTACCGGCCCTTTCAGGCGCCAGGCCACAAATGCATCATTGATATCCTCATCAAAATACAGGCTGCTGTTTACCTGGCCCTGCAATTCGCAAACGCTGTAGGTGTTCGGCCCGATATCGACGGTTTCAGAGAGGGGCGTGCCCACACCAAAGCAGGGTTCGTACAGCAGGCGGAAATCATAATTTAATAAGACCTTTGAAGTCTGTAGGTTCGCTAGCTTTGCATTCGCAACCCCTTGAATAGCCGCATTATCCAGTGCCAGATCAGGCTTTAAATCCGGATTCAGGATATAGATATTCTCCCCCTGGGAGAGCAGTGGCTCGGCATAGTCGGGCTTACCGTCCAGCGCCCGGCTGGTTTTATCGCAGTACAACACACTGTTGCCCAGAGCTACCCGGGTTGTTGGGTCGGCAATACTCAAGCAGGTATTAAACCCCTGTACCACAAAGTGCTCCACGGCAATATCCCCGCCCCCGGAAACTTCGAGGGCCTTGGCCGCGGTCAGGGCTTTATCCACCACTGTCAGCTGATCAATTTGAACGCCAGGTTCCTCTTGCATTGCCGGGCTGCTGGCTTCCCCCTTCAGGGCCACTGTGTCACTAGCGTGATAAATAATGCGGTCATTGCCTATCAGGCCGCCAAATCCACTGTGCCAGTGAATCGCATGCCCCTGGTTGCCCATAGCATAAATGCTTGCGAGCAAGGCGCCGCCATTGAGTTCCAGGCCCGTATTCGCGCTGTATAGAACGCCTTGTGGTGATCGGGTTTGCTTGAAGTGTGGCGCATTAATGGTAACGGCGGCCTCCAGAGGGAGGTTATTCTTCGTGGCCCCCCCGGCCTCGGCCACATAGCCAAGAAAACCAGTTCGAATGGTGCCGCCACCAATAGCACTGTCGGTCAGCACTGTAGGCCCATAGCGAGTGTCGGATCGGGACAAGCCGCCGTAGTAACCCCAGGGCCCTTGAATATTGCAGAAGTTTTCGCTATTTATGTTGTCGCCACAGTCTGGGTGATAACCAATACTGTTCACCACAACGCCGCCCCATTCACCACCACCGGAACGGTTGTCATCAATAGACTCAATATTAATATCGAGGCGGGCATTGCGATGAACCACGATCACGCTGCCTTCCCGTGCATAGACGAGCGATCCTGACCCTGAGACATCAACAATCTCGTCGGCCTGTATCTCTGCCAGCGTTGCGTAGAGTTTGCTCTGGCCTATGTCGTAAACGCCATCCAGTACCCAGGCCAGGGGTTCATACTGGTGGCTGGTTTTCAGTTTAATTTTTCCCGACTGGCCAAAGTCCGCATTTAACCGGCAGGCCTGGGTTTCAACACCCTCAACCATTATCGGATCGATGGGGGTACCCACCACCCCCCCCTGTGCCAGCTCACACTGCTGCAGGGATAAATCCAGTGGCTGCTCCTGTGCAATTTCATCGGAAGATTCGCCGCTACAGGCCGTCAACAGCAGGGCGCTCCCCAGTAATATCAAGCGCTTGTGCAAGGAAGACCCCAATCGATCGGCAATCTGTTTGCGAATAGTATCAATAGCGCAATCATTTCTCTTAGACATAATTCCATCCAAGTGGTCTTTTGGAAATTGGTAAGTGGCGCAGCTACACCTGCTCGCCAGTTATCTCAATTCAGCGTAAATTTCTGTCTCTTTAATAGCTGTAGCTGGCCTTCAGTTTGAATTTGCGGCCGCTTGAATAGTTTAAATAGGGTGTGTTAAAGCCGTCGTACACCATTTGGTGCTCTTCATCCAGCAGGTTGTCTATGGAGGCAGAAAAAGACAATCCGTTTAAAAAATTTTTCCTGTAAATAAGGCGCAGATCATTGTAGGGCAGCTCATAGACATCGGACGGCACTTTTTCCAAGCCCGGGTTTGCAATGGCCAGTTCTCTGCCCTTGCGGTTAAAGACCAGGGTAACTTCCTGACCGCTGTCAATATGGTCATAGCCCAGCTGCAGGTTGGTGACATAGTCAGGCTGCCCTTGCAACCCACGTTTTATCAACACCGGAAATAAATCAGGCCCACCGGTTGTCTCCACCTCTGAATGAATATCGGCGTAATTAAACTGCACAAAGACTTCGTGTCCCTGGTCCCGCCCGAAGGTGAACTCCCGGCGCAGATCCAGCTCCCACCCATAGACTTCTGCCTTTTCCGCATTGTCGAAAGTGTAGAAATCAAATACATCCCCGCTCTTGGCAAAGCGGTTCTCGATTGCATTAATCATATCCTTGGTAAAATAGGCCAGGGTGATGGATTCCGAATCCGAGGGATACCATTCAAGGCGTATATCAATATTGTCAATATCCGCGGGTTTTAACTCCGGGTTCCCTGAATATCGCTCCAGGGTTTCTATATCATAGAAGACGCGGGGCATTATCTCGTAAATCTCGGGCCAACTGACAGTTTCGGAATAAGCGGTGCGCAGTTGCCACTGGTCATTCAATAGATAGGTAACACTTACCGAAGGGGAGGTGCGCTCTTTATCCAACAGCTCAACCAGGGGCTCGGGAGTATAGGCATATTGCTCCGCAAGAAACCGGTACTTTTCTTTACGTACACCGACATTTACTTTGAATCTCTCCTGGATATCCATTTCAATAAGGCCATAGGCGGCATCAATGTCCTGTTCAGCGATATAGCTATCTCCGGAGAACCCAACATCCTTTTCGCCAATTATCCGGCCAATACTCAAATAAAAACCATACCGACCTGGGCTGCCGGCAATATTTTCTGGAGTGTACACTTGAGCTGGGTCCGGGTTTTGATAAATTTCCGGAGACAGAGTTGAGCCATTCTTAAGCTGGTAATGGTGATAGGCCCCGTCCCGGTTTCTCTGCATCGTTAAAAGCCCACCTTTGAGTACCAATGAGGCCCAATTAAAACCCTCTATCGGCAGGGCAATGTCCAATTTATTTCCAGACGAATCCTCTTCCATTGCTTCCCATAAATTGTATTGAGAAAAATTAGCGGTATTGAGTGAATAGCTAGACCCGTTCACGCGCCTGTAGGAGTACTGGGTCGCATTCGGACGATCATATTCACTAGTGGCTTCCATCAATTGCCACTGGACTTCAAGGTCACCCAAATAATTCATCCAGCCACCGCGCGAGGATAAGGAGAAGCTGTGTTCTCCCCAAAGTTGGTGACTCAAAAGCTGTTCTTCAATCCAGTCCACATTCTGGTACAGGAATTTTTCAAGGTCTAAATTGGCTTTGATTTCCTCAATTTGACTTTCGGATAGGGCCCCCCTTAAAGACGACGGCGCAGCGTGATGTATTGATATTTCAGCGGAATTGGTGGTGTGGCGCAATGCAATATTATTCAGCCCCAGGCGGTGATGATCGCTGATGTTCCACTCAAAATTGAGCATAGCACTCAGGTCAATTACATTGTTGGTATCATGGGTCTCAACAATAGAATCAATTTCCAGTTCCTCGCTGAATTTAGCGTAGCGGGTATTCTGCTTGGTATTGTTACTCCATTTGTTCGAGTAGCGCACCGCACTGATAAAGCCAAAGTTCTGCTCGCCGATATCCCAGCTGTTACCGCCACTAAAGCTGATGCTGGAGTCAATTTGTGCCTCACCTTTTTCAATCCCATTGTGGGGGATACTGCGCGCTATTCTCTGTATATCCTCTTCAGTAAATTCGCCGACACTATCCGGATCTTGCTCTACATTCAGGTACAAAAACAGCGTTTGCCCCAACTCATCCGGTAGCTCACGCCAGCCATCATCCATACCGAGCCAGTCCCGGTCCCCCTCGGTGCCGGACATCAAAAGGTCATTCCCATGCATATCGCCATGGCTTGCCGAGTAAGAAGCCTGAAAGAACCCCTCCTGTGGTGCTTCTTTCGTACGCATGGAGATATGCCCCGCGGTTGCACTGGAGGGCACATCAGCCGATGCGCTTTTTTGCAAACTCAGGCCCTGCATAATGCCAGCGGGAAAGATATCCAGGGGGAGGTCGCGCCGCGCGGGGTCGGTACTGGGTAGAAACGCCCCATTGAAATCCGTGGATTGGTAGCGGCTTTTCATACCACGCACAATGGGGAATCGATCCTCCTCAAGGGTTACGCCAACCACACGCTTGAGCGCGCTGCTTACCATGGAGTCATCGAAACGGGCTATTTGCGTGAAATCTATGCTGTCCACAACCGACGAAGACACCCGCTCAATTTCAATGGGATTGCCCGGTAGGTAGCGGCCCAGAACCTGTACCTCTTCCAGCGTATCCCCCCCTTCACCGGCAAAAACATCGGCAGTGGAAAGCTGCACATCCAGGGTCAGGTTGATTTTTGACAGTACCCGGAGCGCGTTCAGTTGGGCAGTCTGGTAATCGGGGTGTTCCAGTTGCAGCTGGTAGTTGCCGGGGGCGAGCTGTAATTCAAAATTACCATAGCGGTCTGTAACTGTTTGCTCACTGCTGCCGACAACCGTAACCGTCACATTGCGCAGTGGCTGCTCTCCATCAAGCGTGCTCACCGTGCCTTGAATAACCCCTGGCGCCAGGTTTTCAGGGGGGAAGGTTTCCGATGAAAAACCGTGCCCATCCACGGCTGAAAGCGCCATCTTCTGAATGGATTTTACACTGCGTCCGGTCTCGGAATCGGTGTTGATGGTAACCAGGGCTGCCTCATCTTCTGTTACGGTAAAGGCGTAAGATTCCGATTCTTTTTCAAGGCCCAATTGCAGTCGGTGTCGGCCTGACGGAATGGCGTCACTCCAAAAGGAACCCCTGACGTCAGTGGAGCCCAGGTGCTCGCCATTCAGCAATATCTCGATTTGTCCGGCGGGCTCAGCATCAACATATAAATCCAGCTTCAGCCCCGCAGCCTGCAGCTGGCCAGTAACAGCCATGCCAATAGCGGCACACAGCAACCTTTTGGAAACGTTTAATCTCATATCACACCCCTACTCATGAATAGAAAATCCTGATAGCACACCTGTAATTCCCGCACTGTTCAAACAGCTATTACCAAACACCCGCTTTAGAGCAGAGGCCAGGCATTGAATAAACAACCAACCCCTGCAAAGACGCCGAATATTCAACTGGGCGACAATCTAAAAATGAAGTTTTGGTTAAAATATTGCAGCATCACAAGTGAAAATTACTCTGGCTGACAGGCAAGTAAATCATTTGGAATGGAAAGCAGAAAAATCAATCGACGAGATGGAAAATACGTAAACACACATATGTTACAGATTGCTTACAAAGGCGCTTTAAAGCATTAAATCAGTGCCATTTTTTTGGTGGGTAAAAACATCGGCTAGCTGCCTGAAAATCCGCTAACTTGATTATTGGAAAGACAGTGCAAACAGAGCGCAAGGTAAAATTTAAGAGTGCTGCTGAGGCAGGCCAGCGGGATAGTGGAGATACCGTAAAACCGACAATCACAATGTGGTTTTTGGAGCCAAAAGGTGCCCTCTTGTCTGGTGGTTACGGGGTTGCCTCCAAGCAAGAGGGCACAGCTTGGCGGGCACAGGCAGGGAACTTGAATCGATGATTTCGCTGTTGAGCCTGGTTGGCAGTCTGCGAGTATCCTTACTATTGATACCCGTTCTACTTCCTTTAAATTATTGCCGGGTTGGATGATTCACAGGGACGGGGGCTCGAAGATGAGGCCGCTCTCTTTAAAGAATCCGTCTCTCAACGCGTTCCATTGCCTGCCTTCCGTTCCCTTTCGGTGCGTATATAAACTTCTTCACGATGGACAGGGAGGGATTTGGGGGCTTGGATTCCTATCCTTACCTGATTCCACCTCACCTCCAATACTGTGACTGAAACACTTGTCCCAATTCTTAGATTTTCGCCAGTTCGGCGCTTCAAGATCAACATGCCGTGATGGGGAAGCTCGGAAAATCACGTTTCAAGGGGGTGTGGGGCGGGGCGCGGGAACGGTAGGCATAGAATAGGAAAAGGCGGGGGCAAAGCTACCCGCGCCTGCCGTTGGATAGAATCGCCCGGTGCTGGACGCCAAGTCATTGGGCTTATATTCTTTTCACGGGTGGCCGGAGCATGCGCCCTTCATTAAAACGCGCCACGGGATACAGAGCGCCAGCAGAATAATCACGGGGCACGCTATGATCTTATCCATCGACCAGGGCACCACCGGCACAACAGCCTTTGTTTTCGATACCTGCGGAGCCCTGATTGGCCACAGCTATTCGGAGATTTCCAATTACTACCCCAAACCGGGCTGGGTTGAGCAGAACGCCGAAGAGATCTGGCAGGTGACACGGTATGTGTGCAGTGCAGCCTTGGAGCGCGCCGGTATCCGGGCATCGGATATCCAGGCTGTGGGAATTACCAACCAGCGGGAGACCACCATCCTTTGGGACCGGTACACCGGGGAGCCGGTGCATCCGGCGATCGTATGGCAGTGCCGCCGCTCTGCAGAAATCTGCGCGGAGCTTGCTGCAGGGGGAAATGCACATTGGCTGCGTGAACGCAGTGGTCTGCTGCTGGATGCCTATTTTTCGGCGAGCAAGCTGCTGTGGTTGTTTCGTCAGAATCCCGAATTACTGGCCCGTGCCCGAAGTGGTGCGCTTTGTTTCGGTACCGTGGATAGCTGGCTGATCTGGAAAATGAGTGGCGGCCGCGCGCATCTTACCGATCACACCAATGCCAGCCGTACTTTGCTATACAACCTGGCACAAAAACACTGGGACCCTGAACTGCTGGCACTGTTCGACTGCCCGGAATCCATACTTCCGGAAATTCGACCATCCGCCGGCTATTTTACCGATGCCGACCCCGAAGCTTTCCTTGGCACCGGTGCACCCATTTGCGGGGTAGCCGGCGATCAGCAGGCGGCGCTGTTTGGCCAGGGCTGTATCCATCCCGGGAATATCAAAAATACTTACGGCACCGGGTGTTTTATGTTGGCGTTTGCCGGCGAGATGCCATCTGCTCTCCCTCAGGGGCTACTGGCAACGGTGGCCTGCGATGTCCATGGTGACCCGGCCTATGCTGTGGAGGGCTCGGTATTTACCGCCGGCTCTGCAGTGCAATGGCTGCGCGATGAACTGGGCCTGATTCAGCAGACCGCGGAAACCGAGATGATTGCACAAAGTGTTCCCGATACCCGCGGTGTCTATCTGGTGCCCGCCTTCAGTGGACTCGGTGCGCCCTACTGGAACCCTTTGGCACGGGGCGCCATCTGTGGATTGAGTCGCGGTAGCGGTCGTGCGGAACTGGTGCGCGCTACGCTTGAATCCATTGCCTATCAGAGCGATGAATTGGTGTGCCTGATGAGTGAAGCTCTCGGGTTGCCCATCAGCCATATGCGTGTGGATGGTGGGGCCAGTGCGAATAACTTTCTGATGCAGTTTCAGGCGGATATCTCCGCATTGCGAGTAGAGCGCCCCAGGCAGATCGAGTCTACCGCGATCGGTGCCGCGCTCCTGGCGGGCATTGGCAGTGGACTCTGGCAGTCCCAGCGATTGCCGGAATGCCTGCAGGAGATAGAGCGGGACTTCCGGCCCGCGATGGCCGCACCCAAACGGACGTCTTTGCTGGCCGGCTGGAAGCGGGCGGTCTCTGCCTGTCAGGCATTTTAAGGGGAATAGCGTGTTTTTATACCGCAGGAGCTATCCAAATGACGCTTCAGAGTGAATTGCAGGCGACCATTGCCGAATTGGTTGATGGCCAGCGGGGCATTCTCGCTGCGGACGAAAGTGGCGGCACAATCGCCAAGCGTTTCGCGTCAGTGGGAGTGGAGTCAACGGAACAGAGCCGTCGCAGTTATCGTTCGGCTCTGCTCACAAGCGAGGAACTGGGGGAATATGTCAGCGGGGTGATTCTGTTTGAGGAAACCCTTGGTCAGTGCGATGACCAGGGTATTCCCTTGGCACAGAGGGCGGCGGCACAGAAAATCCTGCCCGGTATCAAGGTCGACAGAGGCAAGGGGCCACTGCCCGGGGCCCTTGGGGATACGATCACTTTTGGGCTGGACGGCCTCGGGGAGCGGTTGCGGGGGTACAAAAAGTTGGGTGCACGCTTTGCCAAGTGGCGGGAAGTGTATCCGCTGGGTCCGGAAAACCCCACTGAACTGGGATTGCATGCCAATGCCGAGGTGCTCGCCCGGTATGCCGCTGTCTGCCAGCGTGAGGGTGTTGTACCCATCGTAGAGCCGGAGGTACTGATGGATGGTAACCACAGTATTGAGCGGAGTGCGGCAGTCAATGAGCGGGTCTGGCACTCGGTCTTTCACGCCCTGCATCGCCACGGCGTCATATTGGAACTGATGCTGCTCAAGCCCAGTATGGTAACGCCGGGGTCGGAGTGTGCCCGCGCCGAGCCACAACAGGTTGCGGAGTACACCCTGCGCAGTCTGCGGCGCGCAGTACCTGCTGCGGTGCCCAGTATTCACTTTCTCTCCGGCGGGCAGAGTCCCGAGGAGGCCACAGCCAATCTCAATGCCCTGAACCGACTTGGCAATGCGCCCTGGCAACTGAGCTTCTCCTATGGCCGGGCCTTGCAGCAGCCGGCACTGGCGGCTTGGCGTGGTCGGGAGGAGCATATTTGTGCTGCGCAGGGCGCCCTGGTGCGGCGGGCGCGTTTGAACCATCTCGCCATGTTGGGTCAATACCGCGATAGCCTGGAACGCGCCGAGTAATCCCAGCTGCAGGCAGGCAATGCAATAATGAGAAAGACCGTAAGAGAGGAGGGGGGATGGAATTTTTGACGAGGGATATACGTTTGCACTATCGGCGTTGGTGGGTGGAGCGCGCGCTGGGCATCGTGGTGATTTCCCACGGCCTGGGTGAGCACAGCGGCCGCTATGCCGCCCTGGCCAGGCACCTCAACCGGGCGGGCTTCAGTGTCTATGCACTGGACCACTACGGTCACGGCTTGTCCGCAGGCAAAAGGGGACATATCGATGATTTCTCTCTGTATTGCGAGGATCTGTACGCATTGATAAGCCTGATCAAACAGGCTAACCCGGATACCAGTCTGCACCTCCTGGGACACAGTATGGGGGCGGTGGTGGCCTGTGGCAGCGCTATCCGCTACGACTTTGCAGACAGTGTGATCCTGTCTGCACCGGGTTTTTCCGGCAGGCGGGAGCCCGCGGGCCTGGAGCTGTGGCTGGTGCTCACTCTGGCAAAGCTGATTCCGGGACTGGTGCTCTCCAACCGGATTGATGACCAATGGTTATGTCGCGATACCGCAGTTGTCGAGGCCTACCGGAGTGATGCGTTGACGCATCGGGGTGTATCCTTGCGCTGGTTTGAAACCTTCCTGCGGGAGCGGACGTTCCTCTCCGCCAACCTCGGGTGCCTGCAGGCGCCCTGCCTGATGTTACTGCCGGAGTCAGACCAACTGGTGGACACAGGAATCAGCCGGAACTGGTTTAAACGTATTGGCTCAGAGTATAAAAAACTGCACTGTTTTCCCGATGCCTACCACGAAGTGTTTAATGAGGTGGAGGAGGGGCGTTTGGCACGGGAGTTGTTGTTGGAACATTTGCATTCCCTGTTGCCCGCACCCAGGGCTGTCGCCTTAGGGTAAAAATTGGGTATGGCAGCAGAGTATACCGGCAGAAACCGTGGCAAATACCGTGAAAAACCCCTTGAAGCCATGTATGATACGCGGTCATTTTTGACCCCGGAAGTTGTGGTGGGGGAAATAGTGGGTGAGACATGGACAAAAAGTTACTGAGCCTGTTGGTGTGCCCTGTGAGTAAAGCGCCACTCGAGTATCGCGAGGACACCCAGGAACTGGTGTGCAAGGCCAGTGGTCTGGCCTACCCGGTCCGGGATGGGATACCGGTGATGCTGGAGTCTGAAGCGCGACAGCTGACCGCCGAGGAAAAGCTGGAAAAATAAACCAATGGGTGAATCCAGCGTATTTAGTCGAATTATTTCAGGCGATATTCCGGCCGAGAAAGTCTACGAAGACGACCTTTGCGTCGTTATTGAGGATCGAGCGCCACAAGCGCCAACCCATCTGCTTATTATCCCGCGAAAGCCCCTGGTCAACTTGTCAGACGCCAAAAGCGAAGACAAAGCTTTACTCGGTCATTTAATGTGGGTGGCTGCCGAACTGGGCCGACGATTAGGCCTCGAGGGGTTTCGGTTGGTGGTCAATAATGGTCGCAGTGCCGGGCAGACCGTATTCCATTTGCATGTTCACCTGCTGGCTCAGAAAAAAATGCCTGAGCACAGCCTTGCACAATAAATGGGGCAGAAATGACATCTCGTCGTCGATGGTGTCGTTCAACTTACTTTCAACAAACGAAGTGGAATGACGCTGGATGAAAAGCGCACAGATTCGCGAAGCCTTTCTGAATTACTTTGCGGGACAAGGCCATACCATTGTGCCATCGAGCTCTCTGATTCCGGGCAACGACCCGACCCTGCTGTTCACCAATGCCGGCATGGTACAGTTCAAGGATACCTTTCTCGGTCATCAGTCACGCTCCTACAGGCGCGCAGCCAGCGCGCAGCGCTGTGTGCGCGCCGGCGGCAAGCACAACGATCTGGAGAACGTCGGCTATACTGCGCGACACCATACCTTTTTTGAAATGCTGGGCAATTTCAGCTTTGGCGATTACTTTAAGCGCGAGGCTATCCGTTTTGCATGGGATTTTCTCACCAAAGTTCTGGGCCTGCCTGAAGAGCGCCTGTGGATTACCGTACATATCAGTGACGATGAGGCCGCCGATATCTGGTTGAAAGAGATCGGTGTCAGTGTCGACCGTTTCTCCCGCCTGGATGAGGACAATTTCTGGCAAATGGGTGACACCGGTCCCTGTGGGCCCAGCTCAGAGATTTTCTATGACCACGGTGAAGCGGTAGCCGGAGGCCCGCCCGGTTCAGACAATGATGAGCTGGACCGCTATATCGAGATCTGGAATCTGGTGTTTATGCAGTACGAGCGCACAGCAGAGGGAGGCTTGCATCCGCTGCCCAAGCCGTCGGTGGATACTGGAATGGGCCTGGAGCGTATAGCTGCCGTGATGCAGGGCGTACACTCCAACTACGAAATCGATCTGTTCCAGGCACTGTTAAAAGCTGCCGGTACCATTGTTGGCTGTGACAACCTGGAAGAGAAATCCCTGCGGGTGATCGCAGATCATATCCGCTCTTGCGCTTTCCTGATAGCCGATGGTGTTATGCCCTCCAATGAGGGGCGCGGCTTTGTCCTCCGCCGCATTATCCGCCGCGCTGTGCGCCACGGGCACAAGCTGGGGCACAAGGCGGTCTTTTTTTTCCAGTTGGTGGAGACTTTGGTCGAGCAGATGGGCGAAGCCTATCCTGAATTGGGTGAGAAACAGCAAACCATTGAACGGGTTCTGCGTAAAGAAGAGGAGCAATTCGCCAAGACCCTGGATAAAGGGATGGCCCTGCTGGAAGACGCCCTCGTCTCCCTGGAAGACAGTGAAATTCCTGGTGCGCTGATATTCACCTTGCATGATACCTATGGTTTCCCTACCGACCTGACCCAGGATATCGCCCGCGAGCGTGGCTTGTCCCTGGATATGGCCGGTTATGAAGCGGCGATGCAAGCCCAGCGCGAGCGCGCCCGTGCGGCGGGCAAGTTTAAGCAGGGCTACACCGAAGTACTGGGCCTGGGGGGGGCAACTGAGTTTCTGGGTTATGACTCAACAGAAGTTGAGGGTATCGTCGTCGCTATCGTCAAAGAGAGTGGGCGGGTGGAGTGCCTGGAAGAGGGTGAAGAAGGCGCTGTGATACTGGATCGCACCTCCTTTTATGCGGAGTCCGGTGGCCAGGTTGGCGATTGCGGATACCTGAATGCAAGAGCCGGCTGCTTCGAAGTGCGTGACTGTACCAAACAGGGAGGCCACCATCTGCACAGTGGCAAGGTCCTTCGAGGCGCTATTGCGGTTGGTGACCGGGTCGCAGTCAAAGTGTCTGCGGATGTGCGCCGGGCAACTGCCCTCAACCACTCTGCCACCCATCTGTTGCATGCAGCGTTGCGCAAAGTGTTAGGCGAGCATGTAACCCAGAAGGGTTCCCTGGTGGATTCCGAGCGCTTGCGCTTTGATTTTTCCCACCCTGAGGCGGTAACCCTCAAGCAGCTGGATGCCATTGAGTCCCTGGTGAATGCCCAGATTCGGGCCAATACGCCGGTGGAAACCCGTGAAACTGATATCGACTCCGCTAAAGCAATGGGTGCTTTGGCGTTGTTTGGCGAAAAATACGGCCACAGCGTGCGTGTGCTCTCCATGGGCGTGGCCGAGCGCGGCGCCTTTTCTGTGGAGTTGTGTGGTGGTACTCATGTCGAACGCACCGGTGATATTGGCCTGCTGCGCATTGTCGGCGAGAGCGGCATTGCTTCGGGGCAGCGCCGTATCGAAGCGGTGACCGGTGCCCATGCACTGTCGCTGTTTGACCAGACCCAGCAGCACCTTGAGCATATCGCCGCGCTTCTCAAGGCGCGCCCGGATACTCTGGCGGATAAGGTGGAGCAGCTATTGCGCACGAATCGCAGGCTGGAAAAGGAGGTTGCACAGCTGAAAGCCAAACTTGCCACGGGTGTTGGTGGCGATCTTTCCGCCCAGGCAGTAGATGTAGCCGGTTTTAAGCTGCTGGCAACCTCCGTGGAGGGTGCGGATCCCAAGTCCTTGCGGGATCTGGCAGACCAGCTAAAGAACAAGCTCGGCAGTGGCGTTGTATTACTCGCCGCACCGGGTGAAGGCAAGGTGGCGCTAGTGGCTGTGGTAACCCAGGACCTTACCGACCGTCTCTCGGCCGGTGACCTGATGCGCTTCGCCGCTGGCAGACTCGGTGGCAAAGGTGGCGGTCGCCGCGACATGGCCCAGGGGGGTGGAACTGATCTTTCTGCACTGGCGGGGATGTTACAGGCGGTACCGGCGTGGGTTGAGGATTCCCTCAGCGCGTAATATCGGTCAATTTGACGCAAGAGAAGGCTGTCAAGTTGATTTCGCCGAAGTTTGGTGATTAAGTGCGCGCCTGCGCCAGCCGGAGGGGTGCGCGTGCTTGGCCATGAGCAGGGAAAACACAGAAAGTTATGAGTTTGTTCGTGCAGAAATACGGTGGGACTTCTGTGGGCTCGATTGAGCGCATAGAGGCTGTCGCCGACAAGGTGGCTGCATTTCGCGCCCAGGGGCATGATCTGGTTGTGGTGCTTTCCGCTATGAGCGGGGAGACCAACCGCCTGATTGATCTTGCGTATCAGATTCAGGAAAAACCCGATCCCCGCGAACTGGATGTACTGGTTTCCACCGGAGAGCAGGTCACCATTGCGTTGTTGAGCATGGCCCTGAAAAAGCGTGGCTACGATGCCTGCTCCTATACCGGTGGGCAGGTCAAGATCCTCACGGACAACGCACATACCAAAGCGCGCATTCAGCGCATTGATGTCGAGCGAATGCGCGGGGCTCTGGGTGCAGGCAAAGTGGTTGTGGTTGCGGGCTTTCAGGGTGTGGATGATTACGGAAATATCACCACTTTAGGGCGTGGTGGCTCGGATACCACAGGCGTCGCCCTGGCGGCGGCACTGGGTGCGATGGAGTGCCAGATCTATACGGATGTCGATGGGGTTTATACCACTGACCCTCGGGTGGTGGACAGTGCCTGCCGCCTGGATCGTATCACGTTCGAGGAGATGTTGGAGATGGCCAGTCTCGGTTCCAAGGTCTTGCAGATCCGCGCTGTGGAGTTTGCCGGTAAATACAAGGTTCCCCTGCGTGTGCTCTCCACGTTTGAGGATGGCAACGGAACCCTGATCAGCCTGGATGAGGAAGATAACGAAATGGAGCAACCTGTTGTATCTGGTATCGCGTTCAATCGTGATGAGGCCAAGTTAACGATTCGCGGTGTGCCGGATACCCCGGGAGTTGCCTGCCGAATTCTGGCGCCGGTTGGCGGTGAAAATATTGAAGTAGACGTCATTGTGCAGAACATCAGTGCTGTCGATGGCACCACAGACTTTACTTTCACCGTGCATCGCAACGATCTGGGCAAAGCGCGTGAAGTGCTGGAACGTGTCGCGGCGGAACTTGGTGCGCGAGAAGTGATCTCAGACGACAAGATTGCCAAGGTGTCTATTGTCGGTGTGGGCATGCGATCCCATGCAAACGTGGCCAGTCGCATGTTTAGCGCGCTCGGTGAAGACAATATCAACATCCAGATGATCACCACATCTGAGATCAAGATATCGGTGATTATCGATGAGCGCTACCTTGAACTCGCTGTGCGGGCCTTGCACAGTGAGTTTGAACTCTCTGATAAGCAGAGATGTAAAACACAATAACCAGAGTTAAGGCGGTGTGAGCCTTTCATTTCGATTTGGCTTCTTGGCACAAAATTCAACCTGTTGAGATTTTGTTCGGCTGGTCAATACTGAATAGTACGATGGGCCGCTTTTTGGCCTTTTTGCACCGCCATCCGGTTATGATGACCAAATAAGAGCAGCTTTAGGGGAATACCGGCCGCTCTTTATCACAGGATGATCAAGGAGAAGTAGGTAATGTTGATTTTAACCCGCCGAATTGGCGAAACGCTGATGGTCGGCGACAATGTGACGGTTACCGTGCTGGGGGTGAAGGGCAATCAGGTGCGCATTGGGGTCAATGCGCCAAAAGAAGTCGCCGTCCACCGCGAAGAAATCTATCAGCGTATCCAGCGCGAAAGACAGTCCTCTGAGGAGGGGGGTAGCGAATAGTTGTGTGGTTTGCGGAAAATGGCCGGATCCCCGGCCTTTTTTATTTGTATCAACTTCAATCTTGCCTGACAGTCTGGCGGAGAAGTCTTTTATCGAATCTGTAGGCCAGTTTGTGCCTGATAGAATAAAAAAGAGCAAAATGTTACTGATTTCCCATTGATTTTTGTCAGGCCATTGGTATGATCCCGCCCACTTTGATGTAAGCACCCGCCTGATGGCTCTTCTCCGGAAAGTCCCCTTAACGCGGGTGCTTAGGCATGAGTGAATGGTGAGATGGCCGAGTGGCTGAAGGCGCGCCCCTGCTAAGGGCGTATGGGTTAACGCCCATCGAGGGTTCGAATCCCTCTCTCACCGCCATATATCGGCTTTTGTCGTTGAAAGCCTGAGGTTCCGCAGAGATTTGAGGTGTTTGTGGTGGAGGTGCGTTGCCACTTCAAGCACAGTCCTGGAGAGCTGTCCGAGGTTGGGAAGGCGCCTGAAGCGCGGTTTCATTTTCGACGCAGATCGCTGCGAGAAAGCACTTGCTTCAGCAGCCCGGATGTGTAGAATACGCGTCCCGCAGTTAGGGCCTGGCGCCCAGCTGAGTTGTTTAAAAATTCGATCAAGCAATATGTGTGGGTGC